>NZ_WBYR01000001.1:0-511951 GCF_013283315.1 Marinobacterium sp. xm-g-59
CGGATAAGAGGATTTAATCTGCTGACCTTGGTGGTCAACAACGTACCGTTCAAGGACGGTGAGCAAGTACAGGATCAATCAGACAGGAATGCCGCCTGATGCCGTACACCAGATTTGACAATATCTCTCATTGTAATATCAAAATAGCGTTTACCATTTTGACTATCTATTGTGACGTTAAAATGTTCAGGTCCTTTGAAGGTATACAAATTCAAAAGTGTCGATTTAAATTCACTATCATTTTCTTCGTCGAAGAGGCCTAAAAATCCCTTAATAGAGATAAATTCACTAACCGGTAAATCTAGTATCTCTCGCAAGGTTGCAGATGGACGCACTTTTTCATTGATTGGGTCTATCTCAAAGAGACCAATGCCCGATGTATCTGTCGTGATGTTGAGTTTTCGAATGGCCAGATCTGCATCAGATCGAGACTTCAAAACTCTATCTTGGTTTCGTTTCTCCAAGCTTATATCTTGAATAAACAGGTTGTCATTGTTCTCAGGGTCAACGCCAATACGGTCGATTTTCCACCAAATGGTTTCAGTTTTCGAAAGGTTTAATGGAATTTCGCAGCTGTCAATTTTGCCCTGTAAGAGATAGTTAATTGCCTCTTTGTGCGATGGTTTTACTCTCTCTACTAATTGATGAACTGCAAAATCGGTAGAGGGAAAATTAACGCTATGACCCTTGAAAGCGAAGTGGATAGTCTCTGACTCTTGGTGCACTGTGGCCAGATCGAAACCTGACTTTTCAGCCGCCTGTTCCAATGTCTGCATTAATGCTGTATTGATCTTCTCAAATTGCTCTGCTTGACGCTTAGCCTTTAGAGCTATCAGTCCACGTTCAAGCGTATCAGTTTGATCAATCAGTGAACCAAATAGAAAACCTTGTTTATCGGCATTAACCGTCAATAATACTTTTTTGGCAGTGGTTGAATTGTCATTAATGCTGACCATTGATCTGAAGGGTTGATCATCCAGAGGTGTTAGATCTTCAAGTCGTGCCGGTTGATCGTTTAAAGATATTTTTCCTAAAAGTCCCTGTAATGTCAGCTTGGTCTGTTGATCAATGCCCAACAAACTCTTAAGTTGTTGGTTACTCCATAAAGAACCTTGCGCATCCATCTGCTCGAAAAGAGCGATCTCTGAAACAGCGGATACTTTCTCAAAGCGGTTAACGGCTTGTTCTAATTCAGAGCGGTTTTGGATAAGTTTCAGTTTAGCAAAATTTAGCTGTCTAATTTTAAGTGCAATAAAGCTAGCGACGAAGGCAACCATGGCTAATGTAAGCAGAACTCGATCGGTTACGATTGTCTGGGTATAGGGGCTGATAGAGAACTCTACTGCGTTCAGTATCAAGGCAATGGGCAAAAAGAGACAGAATAGCCTGTAGGGTAGAGTGATGGCAGCAGCGAGTAGGGCAAGGGATATGACAATGCCCGGCCTCAAAAACGCGTCGGGTGCTAAGTTTACAAAGAGTAATTGTCCAATGAAGAGTGCAACCGGAATGAGATGAGAGATCTGAAAAGGCTCTCTCTCTGTTTTATCGATGTTTAGCCAAGTGATGAAGATTCGCGCACTTAAGATCGCGATAAAGGCCGGTAAGAACTGTTCAGCAAAGCTAATGTAACTCAGTTTTCCATCAAGATAAGCTATGAAAAGCGATCCGATGATCACCGAAAGTACACCCAGTAAACGCTTGCTTAGAATCTCTCTCTTCCAGTCATCAAAAATGGGGGTGCTAGTGTGCACAACGACGGTAACCACAATGGCAACAATGACCCCTTTGATAAGTGTTTGCTCTAGTGATTCAGCTGTCAGATGCCAAAGGAGTGGGAGATACCCCAAAAGGTAGAGCCCAATTTGGCGATTACGCAGGATTAGGCTTTTAGACGCTTTTGCCGAGGCCGCGACAAGCACCACGGGTGAAAACAGTCCAATATCGAACCAAGTAACACGATGAGAAGCGTCGAAGAAAAGTATGGGGTCAAACCAGCACTGGCCAATCCGACGAATAACGCTAAAGCCAGTGAGTAGATTGGGTGGCGTAACAGATTGCTTAGATGTGAATTCATAGACTGCATACTTATGAGTAATTAAGCGTTAATAAGAACACTATTCTTAGCAAATTTTGTGCCATCTAATCTGTGTCTCTTCGGCTTTTTCGGTTTGTTATAAACTCATTATAGTTGGAGTTTAAGAAGTGAGGCCCTCTGAATTTATACCAATTTGGTCTTATCTAGGTTTTTATAAGAAAAAAAACGCGCCCGAAGGCGCGTTTTTTGTGAGCAGTGTCTAACGATTAAACGTTAGCGAACTGGTTCATTGTGTTGTCTTTACCGCCCGCTTTAAGAGCCGCATCACCTGCGAAGTACTCTTTGTGGTCGTCGCCGATGTTAGAACCAGCCATGTCCTGGTGCTTAACAGTCGCGATACCCTGACGGATCTCTTTACGCTGAACGCCGCCTGCGTATGCAAGCATGCCTTCGTCACCGAAGTAACCTTTCGCTAGGTTATCAGTTGATAGAGCAGCCGTGTGGTAAGTCGGTAGCGTGATGAGGTGGTGGAAAATACCCGCTTCACGTGATGCATCAGCCTGGAAGCTCTGGATTTTAGCGTCCGCTTCTTTACCTAGATCTGTTTCATCGTAATCAGCACTCATTAGTTTAGCGCGATCGTAGGCTGAAACATCTTTACCTTCAGCAGTCCAAGCATCAAACACTTGCTGACGGAAGTTTAGAGTCCAGTTGAACGAAGGTGAGTTGTTGTAAACAAGTTTCGCATTTGGAATCACTTCACGGATGCGGTTAACCATGCCAGCGATCTGCTGAACGTGTGGTTTTTCAGTTTCGATCCATAGAAGGTCAGCACCGTTTTGTAGTGACGTGATACAGTCAAGAACAACACGGTCTTCGCCTGAACCCGCTTTGAACTGGAATAGGCCAGACTGAAGACGCTTAGGCTTCATTAGTTGGCCGTTCGCTTTAACGACTACATCACCGTTGTTGATGTCTTCAGGACCGTTGATTACGTCGCCATCTAGGAAGCTGTTGTAAAGGTCACCTAGGTCGCCTGGCTCGTTAGTCACAGCGATCTGCTTAGTTAGGCCAGCACCTAGAGAGTCAGTACGTGCAACGATTACACCGTCATCTACACCAAGTTCAAGGAATGCGTAACGTACAGCGTTGATCTTAGCTAGGAAGTCAGAGTGAGGTACAGTAACTTTACCGTCCTGGTGACCACACTGTTTCTCATCAGAAACCTGGTTCTCTAGCTGGATACAACATGCACCGGCTTCGATCATTTTCTTAGCTAGCAGGTAAGTTGCTTCAGCGTTACCGAAACCAGCATCGATATCAGCAATGATTGGAACGATGTGAGTCTCGAAGCTATCGATCTTAGCGATGATCTCTTGCTCTTTAGTGTTGTTGCCAGCGTCACGTGCAGCGTCTAGCTCACGGTAAAGGTGGTTAAGTTCCCACGCATCCGCTTGCTTAAGGAAGGTGTAAAGCTCTTCGATAAGCATTGGCACAGACGTTTTCTCGTGCATTGATTGGTCAGGAAGTGGACCGAACTCTGAACGTAGAGCCGCAACCATCCAGCCAGATAGGTAAAGGTAGCGCTTGTCAGTAGAACCGAAGTGCTTCTTGATAGAGATTAGTTTCTGTTGACCGATGAAACCGTGCCAGCAACCTAGAGACTGAGTGTATTTAGATGTATCAGCATCGTAATCAGCCATATCTTTGCGCATGATCGCTGCAGTGTATTTAGCGATATCTAGACCCGAGTGGAAACGGTTCTGAAGTTTCATGCGTGCAGCAGATTCAGCATTGATTGCTGACCAAGTGCCGCCGTACTGGTTACAAGTCGCTTGTTGAGCTTCAATCTCTTGTTTGTATGTAGACATATCTCATCCTCAATAATGGGTACCTGTGCACCCGAATGTGTTAAATCTCTGTCGGTTCAAAAAAATCAAACCTGACCGATGGCGACATCATGAGGATTGCTGCACCTGCTGTCAAAGTGCTTTTGTGCATAGCTGCATAGAATGGAGGGTGTCAGTTAGGGGGTGGTCGTATTTCTTGTAGTTAAACTACAAGCAGTCAATGTGGTGATATTTGTTTTAATTTATATAAAACAATAACTTACTTTAATATAGACTATGGTTTAGCGACTTAAGTTTAATAGTAAATGGTCGTAAATTGTCTGTTTTTACAGCGATTAAATACTCTTTTTATATACCAATTTCTTCTATAAGACCTTTGGTGCATGGCAAGAAGTTGTAGGTGGAAAATAGTATAAAAGCGACATAAGCTGTCCTTTGGCGAACCGCTGGTTTAATGTGAAGGCACGATTACCTACTGAATGGCTCCCTGAGTAAAGAGCTGTTTGATGAGCGATGACTCGCCAATCTTGTACTGATTAGCTGATAGGTAACCTTGATTGGCTAGCTGTTTAGCAAGTTCTATCTCTGCGTCATCGACCTCTAGCTGAACGCCGTTACAGAAGAGTTTGAACTGTTCACCATCAGAATAGAGCAGGCGGTTGTTTGGGAGAAGCTCGATACCGTCCTCGGTGGCGCCCAGTATCCAATCATCGTAATCCTCTGGGTCAAGCTGTTCAGTTTGATCAGGATACTTAGGTTCTGAAAACAAGGACCCTAAAGCGCTTTCAAGCTGTTCCCGATTGGATAAAAGTGCTTTTAGGCGCTGTTCGATTTGAGTGATGGACGCTTGATCGATCTCCCCCGGCGATTGGCAAAGAGTTCGTTTAGGATCACTAAACCGGTGTTCGCTAGTCAGGGCTTCACCGATGCTGTCTGATACGGTTCGCAGTATCTCGGCATCGGATGGTGCTCTGAATCCTGCAGAGTAGGTGACGCAATCTTCACTGGTTGCTATGCCGTTATGAGCGACTTGTGGAGGGAGGTAGAGCATATCGCCCGGCTCCAGATCAAAGCTCTCTAGGCATTGGAATTCACTCAGAATCATAACCGGCGCATCCGGTAAACGGGGTGATTGGCTGGATTCGATAGCACCCAACTCCCAGCGACGTGTCCCTTTAGCCTGAATTAAAAAGACATCGTAGTTGTCATAGTGTGGTCCAACACCACCACCCGGCGTTGCATAGCTGATCATCAGATCATCGATGCGCCAGTTAGGGACAAAGTTGAAGGCATCTAGCAATGCTTTTGCTTCGGGGGAGTAGTGGTCTACGGCTTGCACTAGAAGCGTCCAGTGCGATTCTGGAAGATGTGCGAAGGTCTCCTCATTTAGAGGACCACATTCCAACTGGTATTCTGAGCTGTCCGGTTTGAATTGAATCAGTCTCGATTCGACTTCCTCTTCGAGGGATAAGCCTGCCAATTCATCAGAGCTGACAACGGGTTCAAGGTCGGGAAATGCATTGCGAATTAGCACTGGTTTCTGTTGCCAATAGTCACGCAGAAACGTCTCAACCGTTAAATCACCCCAGTTAATTGTGTACATAGCCAATCCTTTAAAAATGATGGCTTCATTTTAAATTAAAGGGCCGGTGGGTGATATCTACTTTGTTAAGAATTCCAGTGACTGGCTTTAGCCTGTCATCTGCTTTATCGGTGTTTTCCAGATAGGTATTAAATTCTAACTGCGGATGACAGGCTGAAGGCCAGTCACCGTCGCTACTAGCTAGATGCATACGAAAATTAATCGCGACCTCTTCGAGATCGCTCCAACAACCTAACTGCGGATGACAGGCTGAAGGCCAGTCACCAATAGATGAATTAGATAGACCGATCCTGGGTGAGCTACTATTATTCAGTGATGAATGAATTACAGATTACACGAGTCGATTACCTAGACCCGCAACAGGGTAAAGATCTTGTCACTCTATTAAATGCCTATGCATTGGATCCCTTGGGGGGTGACACTCCGCTTAGTGATGAAGTGAAGCAGGCTCTTCCTGCTAAATTAGCTGAGGTAGACGGTGCAAATAGCTTTATTGCCTATGTGAATGATCAGCCAGTGGGGCTGCTTAATGCCTTTATGGGCTTTAGCACCTTTAATGCCGCTCCATTGATCAATATTCACGACGTTTATGTGGCACCCCAAGCGAGAGGTAAGGGTGTTGTCGATGCACTCTTTGCTGCTATCGAAGCGGTGGCTAAGGAGTTGAACTGCTGCAAAATTACCTTGGAAGTATTAGAGGAGAATGGCGTTGCTCAGTCTGCTTACAAACGGTTGGGCTATAAAGGCTACGATCTTGGTGAACTAGGGGGTGAAGCCCTCTTTTGGCAGAAAAAACTGTCGTGAAAATCCCTCTTATCATCCTCCCCAAGCTCTCTAAAAAGAGCTTTTTGGTTGTTTTCATAATATTGACGGCATTTACTCTGTTCAATGTGAATAAGAGTTATAAAACCTATACGGTGCTTAACAATGCGAGGTTGTTGGGTTCTGAGACCGCTGCAGATATCCGTGCTAAAGATACACTGAGTGATTTAATTGACCATTATCAGGTTTCATTAGAGGGATTGGTAGGGGTGCTAGGTGCGCCGTTGCCAGAGAAGAGCTCAACGTTAAAATCGATTGCGGAGAGTCGAGGTATGAGTGAACTGACTCTGATTGCTAAGGTTCAGTCTTTAGTTCCCCAGTCAGGTGATTTGCAGCAGAGTGATGATGGCTCTTGGTCAGCGTCGCTCAATGAGCTCTTGTATGAGGGGTTGGCTCTTTATGGTCTTCCTATCGTGCTAGCGGTTGTATTACTTGGTGCTTTAGGTTTGCCTGTACCAGCGGGTCCAATGACCGGAATAGTGGGGCTAATGGCCTTCTCAGGTCTGTTCGATGCTTTTTTTGCGGCTGTTGGGATAGTGGTTGCAGCGTTTTTAGGTGATGTTCTGTTGTTTGAGTTGGGTCGACGAATGGATACCGCTTGGTTCGATAAGCACGGCGCAAAATTTGGTTTCAATAAGAAGAGTCGTCACAGGGTAGAGCATCTTTTTCACCGTTGGGGCTCTTTGACACTAATACTGTCGAGATCTTTGGTGGCGCACATCAGTGCAGTTGTCAGCCTGATGGCAGGTGCCTCTTCATTAGGTCGAACAAAATACTGGCTAAACTGTCTAATAGGTCGGCTTGGTTGGTTGTTAATCTATTTTGGTTTTGGGTATTTCGTTGGGGATAATCTTGCAATGGCAGGTAGCTTCTTGGGATACCTGAGTTTAAGTTTGTTGGGGCTGTTACTGATCATTGTGCTCTTTGATCAGTACCACAAGCAAAGTCATAGAGTGGTATGAGGTAACCAGGGAAGCTATGTTTGAATCGGTTCGTTCTTTAACAATGGAAGCGGCACTTGAATTGGCTAAAACCGTTCAAGCTGAAGCGGATACTCAAGGGTTCGCCATGAATGTGGTTGTCGTCGATCGCTCAGGTCTGCCTTTAGTGGTACTCAGAAACCCTAAGGCGCCGGATGCCTCTTTGGAGTTTGCGGAGCGTAAAGCTTACACCGCTGCGAGCTATGGCTGGCCAACCGCTAAGTGGCAGGAGATTGTGGGTGAGCGTCCATTGGTGATGCAGGGGCTAGCGCAAAATCCTAAAGTCTCTCTGATCGCTGGTGGTCTACCCGTTAAGCTGGGCGATGAAACCATCGGGGGGCTAGGGGTAGCAGGTGCTAAAGCGCCAGAGGATCATGCGGTTGCTGCTGCGGGTTTAGAGGCGTTTTTGGAAAAGCCTTAATGCGTGTGTGAAAGGGAAGACGAGTTCAATAGATTGTTGTTGGAGCCTTATCGAAGATGAGGCGATGTCCGGTTTCGCGCGTTAGCTTCCCTTGTTTTCGCGATCCAGGGTCTCTTCGACGGCGTTGAGAATGCCTCGTAACATACCCATCTCGGTTTTCTCTGGACGGGTGCGATTGAAGTAGCGTTTCAGTTTATCCAATACGCGTCCTTCGTGTTGAGGGATGATAAAGCTGACTCGACGTAGCACGCGCTCTAGGTGTTCAAAGAATAGAACCATCTCATGTTGGCGCGGGTAGGGTGCCTCTTCAACTTTTTCAGGTGCTAGGCGACTGGCACGGCGTAACTCATAGCAAACCAGTTGAATCGCCTGTGAAACATTCAAAACCGGGTAGTCTGGGTTGGCATCAATAAACAGGTGTCGATTACACATCAGCATCTCTTTATTGTTTAAACCCATGGTCTCGCGCCCAAAGATGATCGCGACTTCGCCGGAGTGTGATTCAGTATGAATCTGTTGTGCAGCGCTCTCTAAGTCTTGCAAGGGGAGGTCGAAGGTTCTTTCACGAGCACTGGTGCCGACCACCAGCTGACAGTCTGCAATCGCCTCTTCGAGGGTTGCAACCACCTTCGCACTCTCCAATAAATCTTTAGCGCCAGCGGCACGCGAAGTGGCCTCTTCACTTGGAAACTCACGAGGGTTGACTAGCCAGAGTTGGCCCAGTCCCATGTTCTTCAGTGCGCGAGCCGCCGCTCCAATGTTTCCAGGGTGGAAGGTCTCGACTAAAACAATTCGAATGTTGTTCAGCATGATGGGTGATCTGTTGTGTTAAACAATAAAAACGCCCCATAAGGAGCGTTTTATTCAGCGCTTCATCGATTAGATGCGAGACGCTTGTTCTGCTGCATTACCGACGTAAGTACCCGGTGTCAGTGTGCGAAGCTCTGCTTTAGCGGACTCTGGGATCTCAAGTGTTTCGATGAAATCGAGCATCACCTCTTTAGTCATCCCTTTACCGCGAGTCAGTGCTTTTAGCTTCTCATACGGCTCTTCAATCGCATAACGGCGCATCACTGTCTGAATAGGCTCAGCTAGCACTTCCCAGCTGTTGTCTAGATCTTCATCTAGGCGTGCCGCGTTCACTTCAAGTTTGCTAATGCCTTTCAGTGTCGATGCATAGGCAATCAGACTGTGGCCAAACCCGACACCTAGGTTACGCAGTACGGTTGAGTCTGTTAGATCGCGCTGCCAGCGAGAGATTGGCAGTTTCATGGTCAGGTGGCCCATTACTGCGTTCGCGATGCCCAAGTTGCCCTCTGAGTTTTCAAAATCAATTGGGTTAACTTTATGTGGCATGGTTGATGAACCCACTTCGCCAGCAATCGTTTTCTGCTTGAAGTAACCCCAGGCGATGTAGCCCCAAACGTCACGATCAAAGTCGATCAGGATGGTGTTGTAACGACAGACTAGGTCGAACAACTCAGCAATGTAGTCGTGAGGTTCAATCTGCGTCGTGTAGGGGTTGAAGTTCAATCCTAGACCTTCAATAAAGCTCTTGGCATTCGCTTCCCAGTCGATCTCTGGGTATGCGCTTAGGTGGGCATTGTAGTTACCAACGGCACCGTTAATCTTGCCAAGGTACTCGATGCTGTCTAGCTGCTTGATTTGACGACGCAGACGGTAAGCTACGTTAGCCATCTCTTTACCTAAGGTCGATGGTGAAGCTGTCTGGCCGTGGGTGCGCGATAGCATTGGCTGAGTGGCAAAATCTTGTCCGATCTTTGCAATGGCCTGTTCAATCGCTTCCATCTCTGTGCGCATTACGGCGACGCCGTTTTTCAGCATCAGTGCGTGAGACAGGTTGTTAATATCTTCGCTGGTACAAGCGAAGTGAACAAATTCGCTGATCGCGTTGAGTTCGGCATTGCCAGAGATCTGCTCTTTAATGAAATACTCAACCGCTTTTACATCGTGGTTGGTGGTGCGCTCGATCTCTTTGATGCGCTCAGCCTGTTCTAAAGAGAATTCTGCAACCAGTGTATCTAACAGTGCATTGGCTTCGCTGCTTAATGCAGGGACTTCAGTGATCTGCGGATGTGAAGCTAATTGCTGCAACCAACGGATCTCAACTTCAACACGGAAGCGGATCAATCCGAATTCGCTAAAAATAGTACGAAGGGCAGAGGTTTTGCTTCCGTAGCGGCCATCAACGGGCGATACGGCTGTTAGAGCAGTGAGTTCCATGAATGGGGTCTCTTGAATAGCGTGAATTTAAGGGTCGAGATTATATAGAAAAAAGCAGAGGTTGGGGAGTGTCTAAGGTTGTGGTGACAGGCTTTAGCCTGTCATCCGCTCTATCAGCAATTTCCAGCGCCTCCATTGGAAGCCCGTCAGTGGATGACAGGCTAAAAGCCAGTCACCGCAACTTCGCGCTAATTCGCTCCCACATCCGAGTTCCGTACTATATTTCTACGAAGCACAATTGTAGTAGCGAATTCAGCGAAGCTGAAACCGCAAAAGAACCTCGCAACGATCCTTAATTAATTCCGCTTCAGCTCTTGAAGAGCGTCACCGACGCGCGATCTAAAGAAGATCAGATGCCAGCGTTGGCCGCCAACCTGTCTCCAAAGAATAGCCGCTCGAATGCCTGCCAGTAGAAGGGCGCGTATGCGGGCTGCATTTTCATTGTTCTGCAGATTGCGTGGGTCACCCTGTACCTGAATTCTGAAATTAAAGTTGCTGATCGTCTCTTGATAGAGAGCGTCAATACCAGCTAGTACTGAACTGTGAGTAAATCGACTGGCATCGGTCGGTTCGTCATCACGGTGATTGTTCAGCCAGAAGTAGTCCGCTTTTTTTGCAAGCTCATCCAGACGCTCTGAAATGGTATTCAGGTAGTCGCTGTTCTTGGCCAGTTTGCGCTCCAATGTGATCAGGCTTAGTGCGTAGCGCATCACCATTGGTGAGTAAGCATTCTCTTTTTTATCAATAATTTGCTGTATTGAATTAAAGCCGTCATTAAGATTGATTTTAAGTTGCTGCCGGCCGCCGAAGATATCCTCAGTCGTAGCTGGGTTCATCTCGAACAGTGACGCGATAGAGACTTCGAAACTGCTGCTTGAACAGCTCCCTTGGCGCGCAATCTGATCGACGAGGTGGGCTGCTTGAAAGATGGCAGCCATTGCGATCGCCTGCTCCTGTTTTGCCCTCGACATCTATCTATCCCCCCAAGTCAGATCTCGTGAACTCTGTTCAATGACACCGCCGCCTAAGCAGAGATCGCCTTGATAGAGAACTAGTGATTGTCCCGGTGTAACTGCTCGTTGAGGTTGGTCGAAATAGACCTTGTAGCCCTTTTCATGCTTTTCGATGCGGCAGGCTTGATCCGCTTGTCGGTAACGGACTTTTGCGGTGCAACTCATCGGTAGCTGAGGCTCTTCACCGTTGATCCAAAAAATCTCGGACGCATAGAGCCAATCACTGTAGAGCAGCTCATTATCGATGCCTTGCACTGCGATCAGTTCATTAGCGTTCAAGTCTTTACCCGCCACGAACCATGGATCTTCGGAGTAGTTGGCCAGGCCGCCAATGCCGAGGCCCTGACGCTGCCCAAGGGTGTAGTACATCAAGCCCTGGTGTTTTCCGATGACATCCCCAGTGGGTGTGACGATATTGCCTGGTTGAGCGGGGATGTACTGTTTTAAGAAATCGGTAAAGCGACGTTCACCGATGAAACAGATACCCGTGCTGTCCTTCTTTTTGGCGGTAATTAAATCGAGCTGTTCTGCAATCTCACGAACCTTAGGTTTCTCCAACTCACCAACAGGGAATAGCGTCATGGCCAGCTCTTGGTGGCCCACCTGGTGTAAGAAATAGCTCTGATCCTTGTTGGGATCTAGACCTTTTAACAGCTCGCCCTTCTCACCCTGCAGGCGACGACGTGTGTAGTGACCGGTTGCGATCATGTCGGCACCCAGTAGTTGGGCATACTCAAGAAAGGCTTTGAATTTGATTTCACGGTTGCAGAGGATATCTGGGTTGGGGGTGCGACCCGCTTTGTACTCTTCTAAAAAGTGTTCGAAGACGTTGTCCCAATACTCTGCAGCAAAGTTAGCCGTATGAAGCTTGATCTCAAGTTTGTCGCACACTGCTTGTGCATCGGCAAGATCCTCAAGAGCGGTACAGTACTCAGTACCGTCGTCCTCTTCCCAGTTTTTCATGAACAGACCTTCAACTTGGTAGCCCTGTTCTTTTAAAAGGTATGCAGAGACAGAGGAGTCCACGCCGCCAGACATGCCGACAATAACTTTTGTCTCGGTGATCGATTTTGTGCTCATGAAGTCAGTCTAATTGATCGTGTATTAAATTAAGTGGGTAGCGTTTGCCTGCCAAATAGTCATCGATGCAGTCCAGTACCAGGTGGCTGCGTAAACGGTGCTTGTTCTCTGCTACCTCATCGCGCGTCATCCAGACCGCTTGGAGAATCCCCTCATCCAATGCCTGTTCAGGGTTATGCGACAGCGCATTCGCGATAAAAGTCACCCTATGGAAGGTGAGATCTAATTCAGGCACGCGGTAGACATAGAGTCCCAGTAGGGCATCCAGTTCAACGCTCCATGCGGTCTCCTCTTCGGTTTCACGCAGTGCTGCTTGAAACAGAGTTTCTCCATTTTCAACATGGCCAGCTGGCTGGTTAAGCACCTTTTGATCGCCGTTGATGATCTCTTCTACCAGTAAAAAGCGATTCTCTTTCTCAACAATTGTTGCGACGGTCGCATGTGGAAACCAGCGGTTTGGTTTGGAGTCGTGCATCGTTTAACTATCTGCAATAAAATAGCTGATTATCATATCAGATTTTAAGCCGTTTCTAGGCGGTGTTTCTTAATTTTGAGGTCAGAATGCAAGATCGCATTGAAGTCGTTACGCAACCGATTGACAGTTCAGATGGTTTGACTTGGTTGAAAGAGTCACCAGAAGGGGTGGGGGCACTGGTCTCATTCACAGGCATGGTGCGTGAATTGCCGGATGCCGATTTAGAGTTCATGGAGCTAGAGCACTACCCAGGCATGACTGAAAAGGCCTTAGCCAATATAGCGACTCAAGCACGAGAACGTTGGCCGCTAAAACGTATCTATATTGTGCACCGAGTCGGTCCTATGGGGCTGTCCGAAGAGGTTGTGCAAGTGGCTGTGAGTTCGGCGCATCGCAATGCTGCATTTGAAGCGGCCAGCTTTATTATGGATTATCTAAAACGTGACGCGCCGTTTTGGAAGCGTGAGGTGAGTGATAAAGGATCGGTTTGGGTCGAGCAGAAAGCTAGCGACGTCGAGGCCGCGAAGAGCTGGGGCGACCGCTAGTCCGCCTGTTATTCGCAGGTTGAGTTCTCTTTTTAGGCAGTGGTGCTAGGTTAACGTCCAACTTTCGCCACTCGCCTGGTGCTAAATCATCGATTGTCCACTCACCCACGGCATAGCGAATCAAACGTAAGGTTGGAAATCCGACGGCCGCCGTCATTCGTCTGACTTGGCGGTTTTTCCCTTCACTGATGACCAGCTCAATCCAGCTGGTTGGTATGTTTTTGCGCTCACGAATCGGTGGTGTTCTTGGCCAGGGTTCATCGATCTGGATGATGTTTGCTTTGGCGGGGCGGGTTAAGCCATCTTTTAACTCTACCCCTTGTCTTAGCTGATCCAAAGCCTGTTCAGTGATACTGCCCTCTACTTGAACCCAGTAGGTTTTGGGGAGTTTGAACTTAGGATGTGCGAGCCGGTGCTGCAGTTCGCCGTCACTGGTTAAGACCAGTAGTCCTTCGGAATCGTAATCTAAACGGCCTGCGGCGTAGATTTTGGGGATATCAATGAACTGTGCAAGCGTGTCTCTACCCTGATCATCGGTAAAGGTGGGTAGGACATTAAAGGGTTTGTTCAGTAGATAGAGGGTAGACATAGGGTAGGAGTACTCAAAACGTATCGCGCAGTGTACGCGATAAGTCTGCCAGCCCCAAGTCCCAGAATGAGCCCTTTTAGGCTACGTCGAACTGAATATTGATAGCGTGGTAGCCGCTCTCGACGGGTTTAGCGTCAAAGACGACCTCTTGACCCGCTTTAAGGGTTTTATAGCCCTCTTTCTGAATAGCACTGAAGTGTACGAAAAGCTCCTGATCAAACTGATCACACAGAATAAATCCAAAACCTTTGACGTTGTTGAACCACTTCACCTGACCTCTATGCATGACATCCTCCTATGCAATCTGATCTGTAACATGAGTGCGTAAACTGGTTAAATGAACGATCCGTAATGGGTTCAACACACTGACTGTTTGTTACACTTAAAGAGTATTTAGCGGGCGCTGGGTAATGAAGCGCTTTTCGAAAAATGCATAAACTCTAAAGCGGTAATTTTTTATATTTAGATTAATTTGGTGAAAATGAGTATTACAAAGCGTCATGCACAGCCTGAAATGTCCGATCAAGACGACGATCAACAGCATCCACCGGGATTGGCCACGGCTGAGGCGAAACCTGAATTGAAGCAACCCTCGCTCTATCGAGTGCTGCTCATGAACGATGACTACACGCCGATGGAGTTTGTGGTTCAAGTGTTAATGGGCTTCTTTAACATGAGCGAAGAGAAAGCCACTCAAGTGATGTTGGCCGTTCATACCCAAGGCAAAGGCGTCTGTGGCGTCTATACTAAAGATGTTGCTGAGACAAAAGCGGCACAAGTTAATCAGTATTCACGTGACAATAAACATCCGCTACTCTGTGAAGTAGAGCAGGCATAAGGAGATTCGCTATGTTGAATCGAGAGTTAGAAGATACTCTAAGTCAGGCT
The DNA here is from genome assembly GCF_013283315.1 of Marinobacterium sp. xm-g-59. Lineage (NCBI taxonomy): Bacteria > Pseudomonadati > Pseudomonadota > Gammaproteobacteria > Oceanospirillales > Oceanospirillaceae > Marinobacterium > Marinobacterium sp. xm-g-59. The sequence continues at coordinate 14,546 of NZ_WBYR01000001.1, forward strand.
TTTCAATCAGCCAGTACGTCTCGTCACGAGTTTTTGACCGTTGAACATCTGTTATTGGCCTTGATCGATAATCGTCATGCGTTTGAAGTACTGGCTGCCTGCGGGGCTGACTTTGATGCACTGGTCAATCAGCTGCACAACTTCCTTAAAGAGACAACGCCTCAGCTTCCCGATAATGTCGAAGCGTCCGAAACCCAGCCAACACTTGGTTTTCAGCGTGTCCTTCAGCGCGCGGTATTTCATGTCCAGTCGTCGGGCAAGACCGAGGTCACCGGCGCCAATGTTCTGGTTGCTATTTTCAGTGAGCAAGAGAGCCAAGCTGTTTACTTCCTTAAGATGCAAGGGATAGAGCGGTTGGACGTCGTGAACTTTTTATCGCATGGCGTTTCGGACAGTGAGTCAGACAATGAGCAGCAGTCTGCTGCAGCGGATGCGAAAGATGAGCAGAAACAGGAGAGTGCGCTCTCTAAGTATGCGATCAATTTAAACAAACAGGCAGCGGTTGGTCAGATCGACCCGCTGGTGGGGCGTGACTCAGAGGTTGAGCGTGTTGTTCAGATTCTGTCTCGTCGTCGCAAGAATAATCCGCTGTTAGTGGGTGAGGCCGGTGTCGGTAAGACAGCCATTGCAGAGGGTTTGGCGAAGCTAATCATTGAAGAGCAAGTGCCTGATGTGATTGCCAATTCAGTTGTCTACTCCTTAGATTTGGGTGCGCTGGTTGCTGGGACGAAGTATCGTGGCGACTTTGAAAAACGCCTTAAGTCACTGCTAAACGAGATCAAAGATCAGCGCGAAGCGATTCTGTTCATTGATGAGATTCACACCATTATTGGCGCCGGCGCCACTTCGGGTGGCTCTATGGATGCCAGTAATCTGCTCAAGCCTCTATTAAGCTCAGGTCAGTTGCGCTGTATTGGATCAACGACTTTCCAAGAGTTCCGCGGCATTTTTGAGAAAGATCGCGCCTTGGCACGCCGTTTCCAAAAAGTGGACGTGTTAGAGCCTAGTGTCGAAGATACCTACCAAATTTTGAAAGGTCTTCGATCACGCTTTGAAGAGCATCACGAGATACGTTACACCGATGCTGCCCTGAAGTCGGCGGCTGAAATGGCGGATCGTTACATCAATGAGAAGCATCTTCCAGACAAGGCGATCGATGTCATCGATGAGGCGGGTGCTTATCAGCGACTCATTCCTGAAGAGGATCGAGTTGAAGCGATTGATGTGCCCGAAATCGAGACGATTGTCGCTAAGATCGCTCGAATCCCGCCTAAGTCGGTTTCAGCTTCTGACAAGCAACAACTGGCTAAGCTTGATACCAATTTGAAAATGGTTGTTTTGGGTCAGGATGAAGCGATCGATAACCTGTCGGCGGCAATCAAGCTATCACGTGCTGGACTTAAAGAGCCCAACAAGCCGGTCGGTAGCTTCTTATTTGCCGGGCCAACAGGTGTGGGTAAAACCGAGGTGACATCGCAACTGGCTCGTATTTTAGGTATTGAGCTGATTCGTTTTGATATGTCGGAATACATGGAGCGTCATACTGTCTCCCGATTGATCGGTGCGCCACCAGGGTACGTTGGTTTTGACCAGGGGGGTCTGTTGACCGAGGCGGTGACTAAATCACCGCACGCTGTTGTGCTGCTTGATGAGATAGAGAAAGCTCACCCCGAAGTCTTTAACCTACTGTTGCAGGTGATGGACAACGGTACCTTGACCGACAACAACGGTCGTAAAGCTGATTTCCGTAACGTGATTCTGATCATGACCACCAATGCCGGTGCTGAGGATATGGGACGTGCCAGCTTTGGTTTTGCTAAACAAGACCACAGCAGTGACGGTATGGAGGCGATTAAACGACTCTTTACACCTGAATTCCGTAACCGTTTGGACTCTATCGTTCAGTTCAAAGCGCTGACGAGAGAGATCGTGCGTGGTGTGGTTGATAAGTTCCTTATGGAGCTACAGGTTCAGCTAGACGATAAAAAGGTCAGTATTCATGCCAGTGATGAAGCCTGCGATTGGCTGGCCGAGCATGGCTATGATGAGAAGATGGGTGCGCGTCCAATGCGTCGCCTAATTCAAGAGAAGATCAAAAAGCCGTTGGCCGAGAAGATCCTGTTTGGTGAACTGTCGGAAGAGGGCGGATCCGTTGAGATTGTAGTGAACCCTGAAGGTGAACTCGATCTTGAAACCAGCACAGAAACAAAAATGGCCACTGTATAGTGGCCATTTTTTTGTAGGTCTCGATTAACGAGCGCGGTAAGTGATACGACCCTTGTTCAAATCGTAAGGAGTCAATTCAACTTTAACCTTGTCACCCGTAAGGATACGGATGTAGTTTTTACGCATTTTGCCAGAGATGTGCGCGATTACTACGTGACCATTCTCTAGTTCTACACGGAACATCGTGTTGGGAAGGGTATCGATTACCGTTCCTTCCATTTCAAAAGCGTCTTCTTTAGCCATTAATACCTACCTTTGGAATTCTTTACCAAGTATCGCTTAGCGTGGAATTGATCGCTTTTGTGCGTTACTTGACCTGAAGGTCGCGTATTCTGCACTAAATTGCTAAAAAAGTGAAATAGTTTAGGTCGTAGACTCTGGTCGGCTAGACAATCACTTGATCATATCGTCCGTGGCATCAACCCAAACATCATCCAGCAAGATCTCAATGGGTTGATACTGTGTTTTGTAGGCCATCTTTTTACAGTTTTTCACCCAGTAACCTAAGTAGTTGTAGGGAAGGTTAATCTGTTTCAGGTAATCCACCTGCCAGAGAACAGCAAACACGCCAAGACTGCGTTGATCATGATCAGGACTAAAAAAGCTGTAGACCGCTGATAGACCATCAACGAGCTGATCAGTCACAGCGACTGCGAGCAGTTCACCCTCACTATCACGGTACAGGTGAAACTGCGTGCTTTGGTTGCTCTCCACTAAAAAGCTGATGAACTGATCTTGTGAGGGAGGGTACATATCACCGTCATCATGGCGTGCGTTGATGTAACGGGCGTAGAGATCGTAAATCTCTTCATCGAAACGAGGTTCGATCGTCTCAACTAAGATGTCTTGGTTTTTATTCCAAATGCGACGTTGAGATTTTGAGCGTTTAAAACGATCGACCGGAATGCGCGCTGAGATACAGGCAGCACAGCCATCGCAATGGGGGCGGTAAACGTGGGTGCCACTGCGTCGGAAGCCATATTGAGTCAGTTGCGAGTAGGTCGGTTTATCTAGGGGGGCTTGTGGGTCAACGAACAGAGTTTTGGCTGTCGCTCGCTCTATATAGCTGCAGTCATGATCAGGCGTGACAAAAAACTTAAGCGTTTGCAGATTCGACATCGGGATACCAATTTCGCTTTGCCCAAGGATTATGGCTAGGCGTCCTTTTGCAATGTGTTAACAGCTGCTCAAACTCGGTCCGTTCGATCTCAACTGCACCCAGTGAGGCCAGATGTGGATTGTAGATCTGGCAATCAATTACAGCATAGTTCGCTTTTTCTAATTCTGCACAAAGAATTTTAGTGGCCACTTTAGACGCGTCTGGTACACGCGAAAACATCGACTCGCCAAAAAAGAGTCGCCCGATCGCAATGCCGTATAAACCACCGACAAGTTGATCATCTTGGTAGACCTCTACAGAGTGGGCGATCCCTTGATGATGTAGCTCGGTGTAGGCGGAAATAATCTGCTCGCTTATCCAGGTGCCATCTTCACCTCTGGGCGCAGCACACTGCCTAATAATCTCTTCGAACTGAGAGTCGATTCTGACAGCGAATTGCTCTTTTCTGAGGCGTTTTTTAAGCGATTTTGATTCATGGAATTGTGTTGGGTAGAGCACGCAGCGGGGGGAGGGTGACCACCATAGAATCGGGTCGTCTTCGCTAAACCAAGGGAATATCCCCTGTGGGTAGGCGGCAGCTAACCAGGCTGCATTCAGCTCCCCGCCGGCAGCCAACAACCCGTTTGGGTCATCGAGTGCGAGGCGGGTGTCTGGGAAATAGGGCTCTCCCGGAGTGAGCCAGGGGATCATTGGATTACTTAGCTAGATCGTCAAGGTAGCGTTCTGCATCTAGGGCTGCCATACAGCCAAAACCAGCTGAGGTGATCGCTTGACGGTATGAGTGGTCAGCGACGTCACCGGCTGCGAATACCCCTTCAATACTGGTTTGAGTGGCGTTACCTTCAAGACCTGTTTTGATTTTAAGGTAGCCATGTTGCATATCCAGCTGGCCGTCAAAGAGTTCAGTGTTGGGTTTGTGGCCGATTGCAATGAAGACACCTTGAGCGTCAATCTCTTGAGTCTCACCAGTTTCGGTACTTTTCACGCGAATTCCGGTTACACCCATATCGTCGCCCAGCACTTCATCGAGTTGATTGTTCCACATCAGAGTGATGTTGCCATTCTCGGCACGTTCAAAAATCTTATCTTGCAGGATCTTTTCAGAGCGCAAGGTATCGCGACGGTGAACAAGGACCACCTCTTTCGCAATGTTCGAGAGATAGAGTGCCTCTTCCACGGCCGTGTTACCACCACCCACAACCACTACCTTTTGATTGCGGTAGAAGAAACCGTCACAGGTTGCACAGGCGCTTACCCCTTTGCCTTTAAACGCCTCTTCAGAGTCCAAACCGAGGTATTGAGCGGAGGCGCCGGTTGCAATGATCAGAGCATCACAAGTGTAGACGCCAGTATCACCGGTTAGACGGAATGGACGCTCCGTCAATTCAGCTTTATTGATGTGGTCGTAGATGATTTCGGTGTTGAAGCGTTCGGCGTGCGCTTGCATGCGCTGCATCAATTCAGGACCTTGAACACCCTCAGCATCACCTGGCCAGTTGTCGACATCGGTGGTTGTGGTTAGCTGACCGCCCGCTTGCATACCCGTGATAACAACCGGATTTAGGTTGGCGCGAGCTGCGTAGACAGCAGCAGTGTATCCGGCAGGGCCAGAACCAAGAATGATAAGACTGTGGTGTTTAACGTCACTCATAGAAATGTTTCCAAATAAGATGTCATAAAAATGGGTCTAAAGGGTTTATGGGGGTGAATCCCTTTTTTTCAATCACAAGACCTAACCTACCACTTTATGGTATTTTCCCACAGCATAAAGTTGATTGAATTAAGGGTATTTTTTTGAGTAGTAATCAATCGCTGTCAACATTGACGCTAACCACCCAGTTGAACCGTGTGGTTCGCGAAACCTTGCTGGTGTTACTGATCGGTTTAAACCTGCTGTTTATGCTGAGTTTGATCAGTTACGACACGCGTGATTCGGGTTGGTCACATCAAGGGTATCAATCAGAAATTAGCAACTGGGCCGGCTGGTTCGGTGCATGGATTGCAGACTACTCGGTCTCTTGGTTTGGGGTAGTTGCGTTTGTTATTCCCTTTATTTTGGTTGTCCCTGCTTACCGTTGGTTGCGTCGTCGCTACATTGGCACCCTAGATATGTTGCCCTTTGTGGTAATGCGAACCCTAGGTGCGCTGTTATTTGTTCTTTCGGCCTCTTGTCTAGCCTCAATTCACATTAGCAATGCGGATCTTGGGTTGCCTTTCTCCGCTGGTGGGATTTCCGGTCAAGCGCTGGGTGATTTTGCGGTTCGTTGGTTGAATGTAGCCGGTGCCACCGTCGTATTGTGGATTGCTCTGTTAATCGGCCTAACACTCTATGTTGACTCAAGCTGGCGTCAGGTATTGGATTCTATCGGTGGTGGGTTAGAGACGCTCTGGCAGAGTCTTTTTGCGAAGAGCGAAGAGGAGACTCAAAAAGCGACAGTCTCTGAGCGCCCTATGGAAGTTCGTGTTGCAAAAAGAGCAGCGATGCAACGGGTAGAGCCTGATTTTGAAGTTGAGCCGGGTAGCATGGAGTCACTTCCGGTGGTCGATTTCGGAGAGCCTTCGTTTGACTCTTCGCGTTCTAAACCGCTTGAGATCAAGACCATGGATGATCTGACTGTGGGTTCTGAGGCTAAGTCAGACGGTGCGGAGGTTAAGCCTGCGTCGAAATCGGTTTTTGACGATGCTAACCGCGAGGATGCTGAGAAGCGAACACCGAAAATCGTGCCCCTCTCTGAGACTCATAAACCCTTAGATAGCGATGATGATGCTGAGCCGGTGAAACCCAAAGCCGCTGTGAAGCCTAAGGTGAAAATTCCGAGTCTTGATCTGCTCGATCCACCAGAGATACAGACCGATCAGGGCTATACGGAAGAGGAGGTGGAGCATCTCTCTCGTCTTCTTGAGCAGAAGTTGAATGACTTTGGTGTCGTCGCTGAAGTGGTTGAGGTCAATCCCGGGCCAGTGATCACTCGCTTTGAGATTCAACCAGCTCCTGGTGTTAAAGCCAGCAAAATTTCAAATCTGGCCAAAGATTTGGCACGTTCAATGGCCGTCAGTGCCGTGCGTGTCGTTGAAGTGATTCCCGGTAAGTCGGTGATGGGTATTGAGATACCTAATCACTCTCGTCAGATGGTGCGTCTCTCTGAGGTGCTTAACTCTAAACCCTATCTGGGTGCAGCCTCTAAATTGACGCTGGCGCTGGGTAATGACATCGCCGGCAATCCTGTTGTAGCCAACCTTGCCAAAATGCCTCACTTGCTCGTAGCAGGTACAACCGGTTCCGGTAAGTCGGTCGGCGTAAACGCTATGCTTCTGAGTCTGCTCTATAAGGCGACACCCGAAGAGCTGCGTTTAATGCTGGTCGATCCTAAGATGCTTGAACTCTCTATCTATGATGGCATTCCACATCTGTTAACACCGGTGATTACCGATATGAAAGAGGCGGCCGGTGGTCTACGTTGGTGTGTGGCAGAGATGGAAGATCGTTACCGTCTAATGGCGAAAGTGGGTGTGCGAAACATAGCCGGGTTCAATGATAAGGTTCGTGAAGCGGCCGCTGCCGGTCAGCCTTTGAGGGATCCGCTATGGAATCCGATGGAGCAGGGGCTTTCACCGACAGACCCTGCGCCGGAACTGCAGACACTCCCTTACATTGTGGTGGTGATCGATGAGTTCGCCGACATGATGATGATTGTCGGTAAAAAAGTGGAAGAGTTGATTGCACGTATTGCACAAAAAGCCCGTGCTGCTGGTATTCACTTGATTCTTGCAACCCAGCGTCCATCGGTTGATGTTATTACCGGCTTGATTAAAGCCAACGTCCCGACTCGCATAGGTTTTCAGGTCTCCTCTAAAATTGACTCTAGAACCATTCTCGATCAGTCGGGTGCTGAGAACCTGTTGGGTAACGGCGATATGCTCTACCTGCCTGCCGGTACCAGTGTGCCAAATCGTGTTCACGGTGCGTTTGTAAGTGATGATGAGGTACACCGTGTGGTTGAAGCTTGGAAGGCTCTGGGTGAACCTGATTTTATCGATGCTATCCTAAACGGTGAGGCAGAGGGTGGCGCTGCAGCTGGCGGTGGCGGTGGCCTATTTGATGATGAAGCCGACCCACTCTATGACGAGGCGGTCGCGTTTGTCTTAGAAACTCGTAAAGCGTCTATATCGTCCGTACAGCGCAAGCTAAAAATTGGTTACAACCGTGCAGCTAGAATGATCGAAACGATGGAGGCGGCCGGTGTTGTCTCGCCACCAGGATCGAACGGTCAGCGAGAGGTTATGGCACCGGCAGGTCCAAGGGATTAACGAGATGTTGAGATTCACTAAAACCGCACTGCTCCTTCTATTGTCGCTGCCGATGATGGCCTGGGCCGAAACGGCTGATCAGTTATCAGCACTGCTTCAGTCCCACGCTAGGCTCTCTGCTGCGTTTCAGCAGTACACCCTAGGTGATGATAATTTAAAGTCTGAAAATGCTTCTGGCCGCTTGTGGATTGAAGGGGTTGATCGTTTTCGTTGGGAGACAGAGAGCCCCTTTCCACAAACCATCATCAGTGATGGCCAATGGTTGTGGGTCTATGATCCGGATTTAGAACAGGCGACTCAACGCCCATTGGGCGAGGGCGAAGTGATGACCCCGGCTCGCGTATTGGGTGGTGATGTTGAACAGTTGAATCGCTATTTTAATGTTCAGCAGATTGAGGCCGGCGCCGGAAACAGTCTGTTCGAGTTAACGCCAAAAGAGGAAGGGAGTGCGGAGTTCCAATCCCTGCGCCTACTCTTTAGTGGTGATCTACTTGCCGAACTGTTGATACAAGATGGGCTAGGTCAGCGTTCCCTCATTATGTTGAGTGAACAGAGTTTTCCGGCTGCTTTTGATCAGACGATGTTTCGTTTTGTGCCCCCCACATCGGTTGATGTGATCCTGATGGATCAAAACGGATGAGTGATCTATTCGAAGACGCTCCAGTAACGGCTTATGAGCCGTTAGCGTCTCGCATGCGCCCAAGGTCCTTAGAAGAGTATCGAGGGCAAGAGCACCTCTTTTCTGAGGGCAAGGCGTTGCGTCGCCAACTCGAACAGGGGTCAATCCACTCGCTGATTCTGTGGGGGCCGCCAGGTGTTGGCAAAACGACGTTAGCCAGACTGATTGCATACTATGTAGACGCTGAGTTTATCTCTATCTCTGCTGTTATGGATGGCGTCAAAGAGGTCCGTGCAGCGGTTGAACGGGCCAAGATGTTACGTCAGCAGAGTGGTCGTCAGTCGATCCTCTTTGTTGATGAGGTTCATCGTTTCAATAAATCTCAGCAGGATGCTTTCCTCCCCTATGTTGAGGAGGGGACGCTGATCTTTATTGGCGCCACAACTGAAAACCCCTCGTTTGAATTGAATAATGCCTTGCTGTCGCGCGCCCGTGTCTATCCGTTAAAAGCGTTAACGGCAGAGACTTTAGAGGCGTTACTAGAACAGACCCTCAGTAGCCCAAGAGGCCTTGCAGATCGTGATCTAATTTTTGAGGAAGGGGCTTTGACAGCGCTGGCTCAGGCGGCTGATGGTGATGCACGTCGCGCGTTAAATCTGCTTGAAATCGCTGCGGACCTCTCTGAACCCGTCGAGGGTAAAGAGTACGTGTCGATCGCCGCGCTATCTGATGTGCTCGCTGCAGGGGTGCGCCGCTATGATAAGGACGGTGATCTCTTCTATGACCAGATTTCAGCCTTTCACAAATCGGTGAGGGGCTCCAGTTCAGATGGTGCGCTCTACTGGTACTGTCGTATGTTGGATGCGGGTTGCGATCCTCTCTACATTGCGCGCCGCTTAGTTGCCATCGCCTCGGAGGATATTGGTAATGCAGATCCCAGGGCGATGCAGGTGGTGTTGAGTGCTTGGGATGCCTTTGAGCGTGTCGGCCCTGCCGAGGGTGAGCGAGCCATTGCTCAGGCCACTATTTACTGTGCGTTGGCGCCAAAGAGTAATGCTGTCTATCAGGCGTTTAATCAGTGCTTGGCTGATGTGGCTAAAGATCCAAGTTACGAGGTTCCAGAGCACTTGCGTAACGCGCCGACCCGATTAATGAAAGAGCAGGGATTTGGTGAAGGGTATCGCTACGCTCACAATGAACCCAACGCCTATGCAGCTGGTGAATCCTACCTGCCACAGGAGATAGCAGATCGCTCCTACTATCATCCTGAAGAGCGTGGTTTAGAGATTAAACTGAGTGAGAAGATGCGCCGCTTACAAGCGGCTGATCAAGCCAGTCCGACTAAGCGTTACCCTAAGGAGAGTAGTTGATGGTCCATCTATTAAGTGTTGCTTTAGGGGGTGCTCTGGGGGCGATGGCTCGTTATTGGTTGAGTGGTTGGCTCAACAGTGCTGATCAAAAGTTACCGGTAGGTACCCTAACGGCTAACGTTGTTGGTTCGTTGTTAATGGGGGTGCTGTTTGTTTTGGTGATGGAGCGAGCTAAGTTGCCACCTGAGATGCGCCCGCTGTTAATGACCGGTTTTTTGGGAGCTTTCACCACTTTTTCTACATTTTCGCTGGAAACTGTTACCTTGATTAACGAAGGTCATGTAACGGCAGCCATCTTTTATGTACTATTGTCCGTCGTATTATCAGTCGCAGCACTTTCTGCTGCCATTTGGTTTACTCGACTGCTTTAAATTTTGTAAGGATATTTGATCGATGTTAGATCCACGCCAGGTTCGTGAGAACGCAGAGGCTATTGCTGAACAGCTTAAAAAGAAAGGTTACGAGTTTCCGCTAGCGGCATTTAATGCCCTAGAGCAGGAGCGTAAACAGATCCAAGTTGAGACAGAGAACCTTCAGCAGGAGCGTAACACCCGTTCCAAGTCGATCGGCCAAGCAAAAGCACAGGGGCAAGATATCGCACCGCTGTTGGCTGAAGTCGGCGAGCTTGGCGCTAAGCTTGATCAATCCAAAGAGAAACTAAACGAAGTACAAGCTAAGTTGGATGATATCCTGCTGAGCACACCGAACCTGCCCGATGACTCTGTACCGGCGGGTGAGAGCGAAGATGATAACGTTGAAGTGCGTGTATGGGGTGAGCCTGGTTCATTCGATTTTGATGTTCAAGATCATGTCTCTCTAGGTGAGGGCTTAGGCGGTCTGGATTTTGAAGTAGCTGCTAAGTTAACGGGCTCTCGTTTTGCGGTGATCAAAGGGCCTCTAGCACGTCTGCACCGAGCGCTGGCGCAGTTTATGCTGGACACTCATATTGAGAAGAACGGATACACCGAGATCAATGTTCCTTTCATGGTCAACAGTGAGTCTCTGCAAGGTACCGGTCAACTGCCTAAGTTTGAGGAAGATCTATTTAAAGTGCCGTTCGGTGAACGTCACTACTACCTGATTCCAACCGCCGAAGTGCCGGTGACTAACCTAGTTCGTGATGAGATTGTCGACGCTGAAACACTGCCGATGGCTTACGCCTGTCACAGTCCATGTTTCCGTTCTGAAGCGGGTTCAGCAGGTCGTGATACACGCGGTATGATTCGCCAACACCAGTTCGAAAAAGTTGAAATGGTTCAAATGGTTAAGCCAGATACTTCGTGGAACGCATTAGAAGAAATGTGTGGGCATGCCGAGGGTATTCTGCAAGCACTGAACCTGCCATATCGTGTGGTAAATCTGTGTGGCGGTGATCTAGGTTTCTCTGCCGCTAAGACCTATGACATCGAGGTTTGGTTACCGGGTCAGGCTAAGTATCGTGAGATCTCATCTGTCTCAAATATGACCGACTACCAAGCGCGTCGTATGCAAGCTCGTTGGAGAAATCCTGAGACAGGTAAACCAGAACTGCTTCACACACTCAACGGTTCGGGTTTGGCTGTCGGTCGTACACTGGTCGCTGTGCTTGAGAACTACCAACAAGCCGATGGCTCCGTAGTTGTTCCTGAAGTACTGAAACCTTACATGGGTGGTACTGAGGTGCTCAGCGCCTAATCGAATCGGGTAGGTTAGAGATGGAAGGTAGATTTGATCTAGTCATCGTTGGCGGCGGCATGGTCGGTGCTGCGGTGGCTCTGTCTCTAGCCGATACCCAACTTAATATCGCTCTACTAGAGCGCTCTCTGCCTGAGGCCTTCAGCGCTGATCAACCTATGGACTTGCGCGTCTCTGCTTTAAGTCCTGCCTCTATCGATCTGTTGGATCAATTAGGTGCTTGGCAGCCCATTCTCTCTTGGCGAGCTTGTCCCTATCAACGCATGCGCGTTTGGGAGATGGATGAAGATGCGCCAGGTCTAGCAGGTCAAGCAGCACGTAATTTAGCAACAGAATTCTCTGCCCAAGAGATCTCAATGTCCGAGCTGGGCTACATAGTTGAGAACCGTCTGGTTCAACGGGCGCTACTAGATCAATTGAGTGGCCAGAGTAATATCAGTTTAATCACTGACGGGGTTGAGCGGATCGACTACTCGGCGGCATCGACCATCATAGAACTCGATTCGGGTAAGTCGTTAATGACCCCTCTGGTGATAGCCGCGGATGGTGGGCAGTCAATGGTGCGTGATGCGGCTGCATTAGGCGCACATCAGTGGGACTACGAGCAGATGGCCATGGTCATTAACGTTGAGACGCTGTTGCCGCAACAGGATATCACTTGGCAGCAGTTCTACCCATCGGGCCCAAGAGCGCTACTGCCTCTGCCAGGATCGAATGCATCCTTGGTTTGGTACGACGCGCCTGAGCGGGTACAGCAGTTGATGTCGATGGAGTTCGATCAACTTAAAACGACCATCGAAGCCAATTTCCCAAATCGATTGGGTGGCATCAAATCGATTCAAGCAAGAGCCAGTTTTCCGCTGCGCCGTCTGCATGCCCAGCGCTATGTGGACGAGGGCGTTGCTCTTCTGGGGGATGCTGCACACCAGATCAATCCATTAGCCGGTCAGGGGGTTAATTTAGGATTTCAGGATGTCGTTGCGTTTTCAGAGGTAATTCATGATGCGCTGTCTCGAAATGAGTCGATCAGCTCAGTTGATGTACTTAAACGCTACGAACAGAAACGCCGCAACGCTAATCTATTGATGATGCAATCGATGGATCTCTTCTATCGCCTCTTCAGTAATCAGAAAAAGCCCCTCAAATTGGTACGCAATCTAATGCTAGGTATTGCAGGTGCTGCCAAACCCGCACGCGTAAAAGCGCTAAGAATCGCTTCAGGGATTGATCGGTTTTAAACGGTTGGAGCCTTATCGAAGATGAGGCGATTTTCTTCCGATCGCGGCCTTTTCAAGACCGCTCCAACAGTGAGCTAAAACGGGGTCTGACCCCTTTAATCCGTCACCTTCAGCTTGAATTAACAACGATCTGCTCCTATTAATTAACTATATCGATTAAAGGTGTCTGTTATGCGGATTGCGGTTGTTTGGTTTTTTTCTCTATTGATAAGCTCAGTGAGTCAGGCTGGCTTGCCGGTCAGTGACTCGCAGGGGCAATCTTTGCCCTCTATTGCCCCTATGTTGGAGAGGGTGAATCCAGCAGTCGTCAACATCTCGACCTTCTCGACCCGACAAATCATCAACCCACTGTTGAACGATCCCTTTTTTCAACGCTTTTTCAACATTCCCAGAGATGCCTTTCCGCAACAGCGCCGCAGTCAGAGCAGTGCCGGTTCTGGTGTGATTGTCGATGCCGAGCAGGGTACGATCATTACCAACTATCACGTCATTAAAGGGGCTGACGAGGTACAGATTGGTCTTACCGATGGGCGCAGTTTTAAAGCCCGTTTGATTGGGGCCGACCCTGAAGTGGACATTGCGGTATTGGATATCGATGCCACGGGATTGAGTGAATTATCGATCCGCGACTCCTCGTCACTCAGAGTCGGTGATTTTGTTGTGGCGATCGGTAACCCCTTTGGGCTTGGGCAGACCATCACAACGGGTGTTGTCAGTGCGTTAGGGCGTTCAGGTTTGGGTATTGAGGGTTATGAAAACTTCATTCAGACCGACGCCTCTATCAACCCCGGCAACTCCGGTGGTGCTCTAGTCGATTTGAGTGGAGACCTGGTGGGTGTTAATACTGCCATTATTGCGCCAAGCGGAGGAAATGTCGGAATAGGCTTTGCAATCCCCAGTAATATGGCACGACGTGTTGCTGATCAATTGATTGAAGAGGGTCGCGTGACACGTGGCTGGGCAGGGCTTTCGGTGCAACCGCTAACCGCTGATTTACGTCAGGCGTTTGGGCTTGATAATCAGCAAAACGGTGTGATCGTTTCAGAGGTGATTATGGGCTCTCCTGCTGATCGTGCCGGTCTTCAAGTCGGCGACATCATTACCGCACTGGATGGTAGAGCACTGATCTCAGCGGCTACCATTCTTAACGCCGTAGCATTTGCAGCCGAAGGGGATCAACTAAAGCTGGAGCTACTGCGCAATGCTGAGCCGCGATCCGCCAAGCTGATCGTCGCCTATCAACAACCTAAATCTGATCCAGAACAGGGGGCTCTTCATCCGTTACTGTCCGGTGCCGTCTTTGAGCCAGTGATCAGTGGCAGAGGGGTTCAGGTCAAAGGTGTTGAAGAGGGAAGTCGGGCCGCTCGGGCAGGGTTGGTCGCTGGTGATCTTGTTGTCTCTATCAATCGACGTTCGGTTCGAACCCTAGAGGATCTCCAGCGTGAACTCTCTGGCAGTGCCAATCAGTTATTGATTCAACTTCAGCGTGGCCGCTCAATGTTTTATCTGGTCTTAAGATAAATCTGAGATTACCTAGCAACTTTTCAAAACTGTTCTACACTGAACACATTAATTACCTAATTGTCATATAGGGCTTAAAGAGAAATCATTAATGAAAGGTGTAGTGTTTAATATCCTTGAGGATATGGTAGTGGAAAAGGGCGGTGTTGTTCTCTGGCAACAGCTTCTTAATAGGGCCGGCGTTGAGGGTAGCTATATTTCAGTGGATACCTATGAAGATGCCGAACTCTTTAAGATTGTTCATGAAGTCCAACAGGCGCTCGATATTCCCCTAGAGGATGTGATTCGCAGTTTTGGTGATTTCATGTTTGCTAAGCTGGCGGAACGTTACCCTATGTTTGTTGAAGCTGAGGGCGATCTTTTTGGTTTCTTGAAAAGTATCGAGCCGGTGATTCACTTAGAGGTACAAAAACTCTACACAGAGGCTAACCTTCCGACAATTGATTGCGCCAATGGTGACAACAATCGACTGGTAATGAACTATCGTTCGCCGCGAAAACTCTGTATTTTGGCAGAGGGGTTAATCCAGGGGGCGGCCACTTACTATCAAACCCCTATCAATATTGAGCACGATATCTGTATGCACAGAGAGTCTGACCACTGCGAACTCAGCATAAGTAAAGTGAATGTCTGAAGAGTTAGAGCTGTACAAACAAGCGTATGAACGAGAACGTAAAGCGCGTCTTGCAGCAGAAGATGTGCTGGAGACTCGTTCGCGTGAGCTGTTTCTAAAAAACCAGGAGCTCGAAGCCTCTTTGGTTCAGTTAAAAGCGCAGCAAGATGCACTGATTCGATCTGAAAAGTTGGCTACGCTTGGTACGCTTGTCTCTGGCGTGGCACACGAGATTAACAACCCGCTGTCGTTTGTTCACTCTAATGTAGACACCTTGGGTCAGCACAGTGACGCCATCGCTAAACTCTATCCTCTATTGATCGAATCTCTAGCGGTAGATGAATCTGAACGACCTGCGTTTGCTGAGCGTGTGTTCAAGTTCCTTGAAGAGGAAGATCTTGAATATTTCACCGATGAATTAGATGAGTTGGTTTCTGATACCAATGACGGTGTCCAGAGGGTGAAGGAGATCGTTCGCAACTTAAGAAGCTTTGCTCGAATGGATGCTCAGGTTAGAACAGAAGCCGATCTTAATGAGGGAATTCGAAGTACCCTTAAATTGATTAACAACCAGATCAGTGCCAACACGCGGGTCAACCTCTCTCTTGAAGAGATTCCTCCAGTGCTCTGTAACCCCGGTGAGATCAATCAGGTCCTTTTAAATATTCTTGTTAATGCAGCACAAGCGCTTGAGGGTCAGCGTGAACCAACCTTAGAGATCACGTCCAAAGAGAACCAAGGCTGGGTTGAGATATCGATAGCCGATAACGGTAAAGGGATGACCAAAGAGATACAGCAACGTATTTTTGAACCCTTCTACACAACAAAGGATATTGGTAAAGGTACGGGGCTGGGTCTATCCATCTCCTATGGCATTATTAGCCATCATCAGGGTGAGCTTTTGGTTGATTCCGCACCAAATAAGGGCACAACTTTCACGCTAAGAGTGCCAATTCAAACCCGCTAATCACCGCTTATATAACAACCCATTTCTTTACATAAAAATGTCATATAAATGTGACGAAATTATCTATTTTCTTCTAGCCCGCACCACAGCTGAATCTTCGCCCCTTGCCCAATAAGTCAAGAAATTTTTGACGCATATTTGCTATTGCAAAGTTCGTCTAGATCACTATATTTAGTGTCTGTTGTTTGTCGAATAACTATATATAGTGATTTATGTTGGATAGACAACCACAAGATATAGTGTTGTGTGAAGTAGCGATCAGCACCCTCAGGCAGCACGAATAATAACACCGACTAAGAAGTGGAATGTCGTTATGCAACAGGGTTTAAAGGTCACAAAACGCGATGGTAGCCAAGAGTCACTGGATCTAGAGAAGATCCACAAAGTTGTGACTTGGGCTGCAACCGGTCTAAAGACTGTGTCTGTCTCTCAAGTAGAGCTGAGTGCCAACATGCAATTCTTTGAGGGTATCTCAACATCAGACATCCATGAGACCCTAATCAAAGCGGCTGCCGATCTTATTTCAGAAGAGGCGCCTGATTACCAATACCTTGCTGCGCGCCTTGCGATCTTCCACTTACGCAAGAAAGCGTTCGGTGAATTCGAACCACCCCACCTATTTGCCCATGTCCAAGCCATGGTGAATGACGGTCGTTACGATAAGCACCTTTTAGAAGACTACACTGAAGCGGAATTCAATGAGCTGAATGACTACCTTGCTCATGATCGCGACATGAACTTCAGCTACGCGGCCGTTAAGCAGCTAGAGGGTAAATACCTTCTACAAAACCGTGTTACGGGTAAGATTTACGAGAGCCCACAGCAGCTCTACATGTTGGTAGCCGCTTGTCTCTTCTCTAAATACCCACAAGAGACGCGTTTGGGCTATGTAAAACGTTTCTACGATGCCTGTTCTCTGTTTAAACTGTCGCTACCGACGCCGATTATGGCGGGCGTTCGTACACCGACCCGTCAGTTCAGCTCTTGTGTATTGATTGAAACGGGTGACAGTCTGGATTCAATCAACGCGACAGCCTCTTCGATCGTTAAATACGTATCACAGCGTGCGGGTATCGGTATCAATGCCGGTAGCATCCGTGCCCTAGGTAGCCCAATCCGTCAGGGTGAAGCTTTCCACACTGGATGTATTCCTTTCTACAAACACTTCCAAACAGCGGTTAAAAGCTGTTCACAAGGGGGTGTGCGAGGGGGTGCTGCGACTCTGTTCTACCCAATCTGGCACTTGGAAGTGGAGTCACTGTTGGTTCTTAAGAACAACCGTGGTGTCGAAGAGAATCGTGTCCGTCACCTAGATTACGGTGTCCAGATCAACCGAATGATGTACCAGCGTTTGATCAAAGGCGGCAATATCACCTTGTTCAGCCCACACGAAGTACCTGGTTTGTACGATGCGTTCTTTGCTGACCAAGATGAGTTTGAGCGTCTCTACGAGCAGTACGAACAGGATCCAAATATCCGCAAACAGACGATCAAAGCGGTTGAGTTGTTTGGTATTCTTGCATCCGAGCGTGCATCGACTGGCCGTATCTACATTCAGAACGTGGACCACTGTAATACGCACAGTCCGTTCGATCCTACTGTGGCTCCGGTTAAGCAGTCCAACCTCTGCCTTGAGATTGCGCTGCCAACTAAGCCTTTGAAAGAGGTGAATGATCCGGACGGTGAAATTGCTCTCTGTACACTGTCAGCGTTCAACCTTGGCGCACTAGAGAACTTAGATGAGCTAGAAGAGCTATCAGAGTTGATTGTTCGTGCACTAGACAGTCTGTTGGACTACCAGGATTACCCTGTTCCAGCTGCATACACTGCAACCATGGGTCGTCGTACTCTGGGTGTCGGTGTCACCAACATGGCTTACTACCTAGCGAAGAACTCTGTTCGTTACTCCGATGGCAGTGCTAATGGCCTAGTACACCGTACCTTTGAAGCGATTCAGTACTTCCTGTTGAAGGCATCAAACAACTTGGCAAAAGAGCTGGGTGCCTGTCCTAAATTCAACGAGACCACCTACGCTCAGGGTATTCTGCCAATCGACACCTACAAGCGTGAAGTTGATACCTTCTGCGAAGAGCCATTGAACTACTTCTGGGAGACACTTCGCGAAGATATCCGTGAATTTGGTCTGCGTAACAGCACCCTTACGGCGTTGATGCCCTGTGAGACCTCTTCGCAGATAACTAACTCAACCAACGGCATTGAACCACCACGTGGTTATGTTTCGGTTAAGTCGAGTAAAGATGGTGTGATGAAACAGATCGTACCTGAGTACTTAGAGCTGAAAGATAACTACGAACTCTTGTGGTCAATCCCAGACAACGAAGGCTACCTACAGTTGGTCGGCATCATGCAGAAATTCGTAGACCAATCAATCTCTGCAAACACCAACTATGACCCGGCTAAGTTCCCTGGTGAGAAGGTACCAATGAAGCAGTTGTTGAAAGATCTTCTAACTGCCTACAAGTACGGTGTTAAGACACTTTACTACCACAACACTCGTGACGGTGCTAAAGATCAGCACGATGACATGGGTGGCTGTGAAGGCGGCGCTTGTAAACTTTAAATCTGTAGTTCGCCGCCCAGTACTTCGGGCGGCCGTTTAAACTTTTACGAAGAGGTTAGGGCAGATGTCTTACTCTACATTCAGTACCAGTAATCACGATGCAACTCGCGAACCGATGTTTCTAGGTCGCAGTGTTAACGTTGCGCGTTACGACAAACAGAAATATCCAATCTTTGAAAAGCTGATCGAGAAGCAGCTCTCTTTCTTCTGGCGCCCAGAAGAGGTTGATCTAAGTACTGACCGTAAAGACTTCATGGCACTTCCAGAGCATGAACAGCACATCTTCTTGAGCAATCTTAAATACCAAACCCTGCTGGATTCAGTGCAGGGTCGGTCGCCAAACGTCGCGTTTTTGCCGATCGTCTCTATCCCTGAGCTTGAGACCTGGTTTGAAACTTGGGCGTTCAGTGAGACCATTCACAGCCGTTCGTACACGCACATCATTCGCAACATTGTGACTGAACCGTCTAAGGTGTTTGATACCATCGTGACCAACCCAGAGATCGTTGAGCGAGCTGAAGCGGTGACGCGTCTTTACGATGAGTTGATAGAGCTAGTGAATGTCTTCACCATTCATGGTGAAGGTAAGCACACAATCGACGGTAATCTGGTCGATGCAACGCTCTACAACATCAAAACGAAACTCTACTTAACGCTGGTATCTGTTAACGTTTTGGAAGCGATCCGTTTCTACGTTAGCTTCGCCTGTTCATTTGCATTTGCAGAGCGTGCAGTTATGGAGGGTAATGCGAAGATTATCCGTCTGATTGCACGTGATGAAGCGCTGCACCTCACCGGCACACAGCACATGATCAACATCATGGCCTCGGGTGCTGATGATCCTGATTTCAAACAGATCGCTATTGAGCAGAAAGAGGAAGTGATCAAACTCTTCCGTGATGCGGCAGAACAAGAGAAATCTTGGGCAGAGTATCTCTTTAGTCAGGGCTCAATGATCGGTCTAAACGCGCGAATTCTGGGTGATTACGTTGAGTACATTACCAACGTTCGAATGAAAGCTTTGGGTCTAGAAGAGATCTTCGAGAACCGCGCTAACCCATTGCCTTGGATGAACTCATGGTTGGTCAGCGATAACGTCCAAGTGGCTCCTCAAGAGTCAGAAATCAGCTCCTACCTGGTCGGTCAAATCGACAACGAAGTAGGGGATGAGGATTTCGAAGGCTTTGACCTTTAATTTGAGGGTTTGACGATGTCGGGTATCCCACGCATCAAAGTCAGCAACCATCACACCTTCTACTACCAGTATGAGTTTTCACTGCTTGATGCATTGGAAGCTCAACAAATACCTGCACCTTACAACTGCCGCGGTGGATACTGTGGATGTTGTAAGGTGCGTCTGTTAGATGGCGAAGTTGAACCTGTTCAGGATGCACTGGTGGACTGTGCAGAAGGAGAGGTTTTAACCTGCTGTTGTCGTCCCAAAGGGCACATAGAGATCGAAATTCCAGACGCCGAACAGCCCCTCTAAATCCGCACCAAAATGAGACAAAAATAATTTTTGTTCACAGTGCAAGTTTTTTATAAGAAAAAAGTACAAAAATATTTAAAAAAAATTATAAAATCCTGTTGAATAATTTAAGTTATTGAATTTTAAGGATTTATTTTTACCGGTTCAAAATTGAACCAATTTGCTGAACGCCCCAGTTCATCGGTAATAGCGCACTTCTTCCAAACATTATTCACCAAGTTATCCACAGATTCTGTGAGTAATAAAAACGGTGAAAAAAACACTTTTTGGTCTTGACAGGGAGAGATCAAAATACTGTCTTACTTCGCCCTTGGGTATAATTAACTAACCACTAATTTTCGACGAGTATTGGTAAATGACTGATTTTGAAAATGAAGTAATCAAATCGACCCAGCATTGGGTGGATAAAATAGTCGTCGGGCTTAATCTCTGCCCCTTTGCCAAGAAAAGTATCGATCAAAATCAGTTACGCTATCTTGTCTACACCGGTGACGACATTGAGTCGATTACTCAGCTGCTGGTCGAAGAGCTAGAGCGACTAGTGAACGATAAGAGTATCGAAACGACCCTATTGATCCACCCCAACTTTACGAAAGACTTTGATGCCTACTTAGATTATCTGGCCGGTGTCGATGAACTGATCGACGCACTGGGTTATTCGGGCGTTTTCCAAGTGGCTGGCTTCCACCCAGATTATCAGTTTGACGGTGTCGCAGAGATCGACCCTGCAAACCATACCAATCGATCCCCTTATCCCATGATGCATCTGCTTCGCGAAGCGAGCGTCGCCTGGGCCGTCGAGACACACCCTGACATCGACTCGGTGCCGGAACGTAATGTGGAGCTGTTGCGGGAGATGGGAGAGAAGGGGATTCAAGAGTTGATCTCTGGAAAACGCTGATAGGGCGGATGTCAGGCTGAAGCCAGACACCGGAGAATTAACCAAGCTACGGAGTGACGGTGACTGGCTTTCAGCCTCTCATCCGCTATCTTAATTTCGCGGTTTGTCGCTGTGCGCCAATTCGCTCCTACAATTTCGCGGTTTGTCGCTGCGCGCCAATTCGCTCCTACAATTTAATGCTCCGTTTGTAGGAGCGAATTACCACGAAGTGGTAAACCGCGAAACAACCGCAGAGCGGTTCGTTGTTAAACAAAAAACCCGGCAAAAGCCGGGTTTTTTAAGCGTTAATCAACCGATTACGCTTGAACCGTTGGAATCACAGAAGAGGCTTTCTCTACGTAGTTTTCCATCTGATCGAAGTTTAGGTAACGGTAGATGTCACCTGCCATGCTGTCGATCTTCTGAGCGTAGCTCATGTACTCTTCAACCGTTGGCAGCTTGCCCTCTAGAGCAGCAACTGACGCTAGTTCAGCAGAGGCTAGGAAGACATCGGCGCCATCACCTAGACGGTTAGGGAAGTTACGAGTCGAAGTAGAGACTACAGTCGATTTCGCAGCAACACGTGCTTGGTTACCCATACAGAGTGAACATCCAGGCATCTCCATGCGAGCACCGGCTTTACCGAAGATGTTGTAGTAACCTTCGTCACTTAGCTGAGCCGCATCCATCTTCGTTGGTGGAGCGATCCACATACGCGTTGGGATTGAGGCACCTGATGCTTCAAGCAGTTTACCTGCAGCACGGAAGTGACCGATGTTAGTCATACAAGAACCGATGAATACTTCATCGATCTTCTCGCCCTGTACTGTTGAAAGTAGGCGAGCATCGTCTGGATCGTTTGGAGCACAAAGGATTGGCTCTTTGATGTCCGCTAGATCGATTTCGATCACACAAGCGTATTCTGCGTCAGAATCAGCACGCATTAGGCTTGGGTTAGCTAGCCACTCTTCCATGCCTTTGATACGACGTTCGATAGTACGCGCATCACCGTAGCCTTCAGCGATCATCCACTTAAGCATGACGATGTTCGACTTCAAGTATTCTGCGACTGAATCTTCACCTAGAGTGATTGTACAGCCTGCTGCAGAACGCTCTGCAGATGCGTCAGATAGTTCGAATGCCTGTTCAACTGTTAGCTCTTCAAGACCTTCGATCTCAAGAACGCGACCAGAGAAGATGTTCTTCTTACCCGCTTTAGCAACCGTTAGGTGACCCTCTTTGATTGCGTAGTAAGGGATCGCGTGTACAAGGTCACGTAGCGTGATGCCAGGGTTACGTTTGCCTTTGAAACGAACCAATACTGACTCAGGCATATCCAGAGGCATAACGCCTGTAGCCGCAGCGAATGCAACTAGACCAGAACCTGCAGGGAAAGAGATACCGAGTGGGAAACGAGTGTGCGAGTCGCCACCAGTACCCACAGTGTCAGGAAGAAGCATGCGGTTCAACCAAGAGTGGATAACACCGTCACCTGGGCGAAGCGATACACCGCCACGGTTCATGATGAAGTCAGGAAGCGTGTGGTGAGTGTTAACGTCTACTGGTTTAGGGTAAGCCGCTGTGTGACAGAATGACTGCATAGTAAGATCAGCAGAGAAACCAAGACAGGCAAGATCCTTAAGCTCGTCACGCGTCATTGGACCAGTGGTATCCTGTGAACCAACCGTTGTCATCTTAGGCTCGCAGTACATGCCTGGACGAACACCGTCCATGCCGCATGCTTTACCAACCATCTTCTGAGCTAGAGTGTAACCTTTGCCAGAGTCAGCAGGTTGTTGTGGCTTACGGAACAGATCCGTTTGACCTAGACCGAGTGCTTCACGTGCTTTATCCGTTAGACCACGACCGATGATCAGTGGGATACGACCGCCTGCACGAACTTCGTCTAGAAGAACCTGAGTTTTCAGACCGAATTCACAGATCACTTCATCAGTGCCGTGCTTACATACTTTACCTTCGTATGGGTAAACGTCGATCACGTCGCCCATGTTTAGGTCGTCAACTGGCATCTCGATCGGTAGTGCGCCAGCATCTTCCATTGTGTTGTAGAAGATAGGAGCGATTTTGCCGCCGAAACAGTAGCCGCCAGCACGTTTGTTAGGCACGTTCGGGATATCATCACCGAAGAACCATAGAACTGAGTTCGTTGCAGACTTACGAGAAGAGCCAGTACCAACAACGTCACCCACGTAAGCAACTGGGAAGCCTTTTGCTTTAACTTCTTCGATCTGAGCTAGAGGACCTTTAACACCAGGTACTTCTGGGTTAATGCCTTCACGTTCCATCTTAAGCATCGCGTTAGCGTGCAGTGGAATATCAGGGCGTGACCATGCATCTGGAGCAGGTGATAGGTCGTCAGTGTTTGTTTCGCCAGGTACTTTGAATACAGTCACTGTGATTTTTTCAGCAACTTCAGGCTTGCTAGTGAACCACTCAGCGTTAGCCCAAGACTCCATCACCTGTTTAGCTGATGCGTTACCTGCATCCATCTTCTCTTTTACGTCGTGGAACGCATCGAACATAAGAAGTGTGTGCGATAGACCTTTAACAGCAGCAGGTGCTAGTTCAGCGTCATCTAGGCTCTTGATCATTGGCTCGATGTTGTAACCACCTAGCATTGTGCCAAGAAGCTCAACCGCAGCAACTTTGCTGATTAGAGGAGATGAAGCTTCACCGTTAGCGATCGCCGCCAAGAAACCTGCTTTCACGTAAGCAGCTTGGTCAACACCGGCAGGAACACGGTTAGTTAAAAGGTCTAGAAGAAACTCTTCTTCGCCTGCTGGTGGGTTTTTAAGTAGCTCAACCAGTGCGCTGGTTTGATCAGCGTCTAGTGGCTTTGGCGGTACGCCTTCTGCGGCACGTTCTTCAACGTGTTTACGGTAAGCTTCAAGCACGATATGGCCCTCATTAATGGCTACACCTAACACCCTTGTGAGGCGAAAGGAGGATATCTTCCCGATATCAATGGTTATTAAAAAAACGCCGTTATTCTACAGGAGTCGCCATTCTCTGTTAATCACCCAAAGGCTAAAAGGCCTTTATACTTTGGGCTTGTAACCGGCTGTTTATAGAACCTTTTCTTATTGTTTTAAAAAGAAAAAGTATATCGCTGCAGCGCAACATATCTAAGAGGGTACCGGACGGGTGCGCTGATCGTTATAATTCGCCCCACCCAACAATCATATGGAGAGAGACGTGGACGCGTTAACCGAGATTCAAAGCTTTTTAGGATGCCAAACACCGGATCAGTGGATCCAGGTGGCCAAAGATCCTAAGCATCAATCTCTGCTACTGACCGACCACGCTCACTGTGAGAAGAAAGCGGCCTCTACGGCCATGACACTGATGTTTCGATACGTCGATCGTCCAGAGCTTCTCAATAAGATGTCACGACTCGCACGAGAGGAGTTGATCCATTTCGAACAGGTGTTGGGTCTGATGGACAGGCGTGGTTTTAAATATGGCAACCTTTCTGCGTCGCGTTACGCCAGTGGTCTGCATGAGTTGGTTCGACGTGAAGAGCCGGGTCGATTGATCGATACGTTGATTGTCGGTGCGTTTATTGAGGCACGCTCCTGTGAGCGATTCGCCGCATTGGCCCCATACCTTGATGAAGAGTTGGCTAAGTTCTATCGCTCACTGCTGCGCTCTGAGGGCCGTCACTATCAGGACTATCTAAAACTGGCTGAAGATTATGCGGGTGAGCCGATTACCGATCGGATTGAACTTTTCCGCCAGAGAGAGCAAGAGTTAGTGGAGTCAGAAGATGATATGTTCCGCTTTCATTCGGGTAAGCCTACACTCAATTAAGTGAAATCTTCTGGGGGTTCAAACTTAGAGAGTGTGAACTCCTTTTTGTGACTCAGAAGATAATACCCGCTTGAGCTCCAGTCACCCAAAACAACTCTGGTTAGCGAATCATTACCATTGATATTGGTATGAATGCTGGGTCTATGAGTGTGTCCATGGATCAGTATCTGACACTCTTCTTTTGTAAGTAATTCTTCGCAAAATCCAAAATTTACATCCATGATGTAATCTTCTTTGTTGCTGTTTTGCTGTTGGCTTTCATCGCGAATTTGGCGTGCAATGGCGAGGCGTTCCTCAATACTTTTCGCTAGAAAGCCTTGCTGCCAGTTTGGGTCTCTCACCTGGTTTCGAAAGGCCTGGTAGGCGGCATCATCAATGCAGAGTTCATCGCCGTGCATCAGTAGGGCGGTGCCGAGTTTGGGTAGCTCAATCTTGATCTGTTCAGGTAGTAGTTCGGCTGACAGTTTACTTGCACTTTTCTTGCCTAACAGGAAGTCACGGTTGCCGTGCATGAGATAGATGCTCGTACCCGTTCGGCTTAAGGCTTCGAAGTAGGGTTGAATCTCTTTGAGAACAGGGTCGGCAAAATCGTCACCAATCCAGGCTTCAAAAATATCACCCAGTAGGTAGAGTTCATCGCTAGAAGGTGCGATATGTGAGAGGAAGTAACGAAGCGCCCGAGTGATCTCGGGTCGCTCCGCTTGCAGGTGAAGGTCTGAAATGAATAGACGTTTCAAGATTAAGCCTGAACTTCAGCCTTCTCAATGATGACATCGTCAACCGGTACGTCTTGGTGACCCACTTTCATAGTAGTAGGTACCAGTTTGATTTTGTCGACTACCTCTTGGCCCTCAACAACTTTACCAAATACCGCGTAGCCCCAGCCTTGCGTGTTCTTGCCAGAGTGATCAAGGAAGGCGTTATCCGCTACGTTGATGAAGAACTGAGCAGAGGCTGAGTGTGGGTCCATTGTGCGTGCCATTGCAACGGTGTACATCTCGTTGCTTAGACCGTTATCGGCTTCGTTCTCAATCGGTTCGCGAGTTTTTTTCTGGTGCATGCCTGGCTCAAAACCACCGCCTTGAATCATGAAGTTGCTGATGACGCGGTGGAAAATCACACCGTCGTAAAAACCCTCTTTAACGTACTGTTCGAAGTTCGCCGCAGTTTTTGGAGCCTTGTCAAAATCGAGTTCGATTTTGATTTCGCCGAAGTTGGTCGTTAGAACGATCATCAGTTTTTCCCTTTAAGTTGAAATTTGTGCGAAGTATATCAGATCAAATAGGGGTTTCGCCCTGTATTGACGTGTTCGGATGGCATATAATTCCGCGCTTATTATTTTACAGTCACGTCAAAGTTGAATTATGAGTAAAAACGAAGCGGTTAGCGTTACCAATTTCATTCATCAGATCGTTGAAAAGGATCTAGAGCAGGGCACGCATCAGGGTAAGGTTGTTACCCGTTTCCCACCAGAGCCCAATGGTTTTCTTCACATTGGTCATGCCAAATCGATCTGTCTGAACTTTGGTACGGCTGAGAAGTACCAAGGTGTCTGTAACCTTCGTTTTGATGACACCAACCCAGAGAAAGAGTCACAAGAGTACATCGATGCAATCACGCGCGATGTTGAGTGGTTGGGTTACAAATGGAATGGTGACATCCGCTACACCTCAAACTACTTCGATCAACTCTATGCTTGGGCGGTTCACCTGATTCAAGAGGGCAAAGCCTTTGTCTGTGAGCTGAATGGCGAAGAGATGCGTCAGTACCGCGGTAATTTGACCGAGCCGGGCAAAAACAGCCCCTTTCGTGATCGCTCACCTGAAGAGAACCTAGCACTGTTTGAAAAGATGCGTGATGGTGGCTTCGAAGAGGGTGAAGCGGCGTTGCGTGCCAAAATTGATATGGCATCGCCTAACATGAACATGCGTGATCCGGTTATCTACCGTATCCGCAAAGCACATCACCACCAGACGGGTGATAAGTGGTGTATCTATCCGAGCTACGACTTCGCACATGGTCAATCGGATGCGATTGAAGAGATTACACACTCGATCTGTACGCTCGAGTTTGAAGATCATCGTCCACTCTACAACTGGTTTGTTGCCAATCTGCCCGTACCGGCAACACCACGTCAGTATGAATTTGCACGTCTCAATCTGAACTACACCATCACCTCTAAGCGCAAGCTGAAACAGCTTGTCGATGAGCAGCACGTTTCAGGCTGGGATGATCCGCGTATGCCAACCATCTCTGGTTTGCGTCGTCGCGGTTATACACCCGATTCAATTCGTAATTTCTGTGACATGATCGGCGTGACACGCTCTAACTCAACGGTCGACATGGGTATGCTGGAAGCGGCTATTCGTGAAGATCTGGACGCTAAATCGCCTCGTGCTATGTGTGTGACCGATCCTATAAAACTGACCATTACCAACTACGAAGAGGGTAAAGAGGAGTGGTTTGAGGTGCCTGTACACCCTAAAGATGAGTCGATGGGTGTACGTCGTATTCCGTTTACTAAGAACCTTCTGATTGAGCGCGAAGATTTTGCGATGGAAGCGCCTAAGAAGTGGAAACGTTTGGCACCAGGGTTTGCCGTACGTCTGCGTGGCGCTTTCTGTGTCACCTGTGAAGAGGTGATCACCAATGAGCAGGGTGAAGTAACCGAATTATTAGTGACCTATGATCCGGCGACTAAAGGTGAAAACCCAATCGACTACAAACCCAAGGGTGTCATTCATTGGGTCAGTGCAGACAACTCAATTCCTTGTGAAGTGCGTCTCTACGATCGACTATTTACTGAAGCGAATCCAGATGGGGATAAAGAGCGCGATTTCTTGGAGTTCATCAATCCAGAGTCTCTATCGGTATTCCCCAATGCACGTGTAGAGGTTGGTATGGCTAATGCGGCAATCGAGAGCCGTTATCAGTTTGAGCGACAGGGTTTCTTTGCGGTTGATCCAGACAGTAACTCAGATCGCTTAGTCTTTAACCGCACTGTGGGTCTTCGTGACTCTTGGGCGAAAATGGCGAAATAGATGCGCTGGATCTCTCTGGCTCTTCCACTGCTGATCTTGATCGGTTGTTCATCGTCACCGGTGAATCGAGCGCAGTGGTCAGAGCTGAGATTGATGCCAACATCGATTCGCTCCTTAGGCGAAAATTTGCCAGAAGGCTCTGGTTTGGCGCTTCACAATCAGACCCTATGGTCCATTAATGATGGCGGTAATGATCCCATCCTTTATGGGTTTGATTTAACGGATGACTCAGCCACAAAGGTGGAAAAGGTTACCCTAAGGAATGCGGCTAATCTTGATTGGGAGTCACTGATTACCACCAGTGAGGCGCTGGTCATTGCTGATTGCGGAAATAATCGCGGTGATCGTATCTGGTTTCAGTTCCACTCAATCAGTTGGGATCAGCTAGAGGAGAGCCAAGGCTTGGTGGATGCCAATACCATTAATGTGAAATTGGCTGATGTCACGCCAGCGGTAGAGCGCCAGGATCACAATCGTGACTGTGAAGCAGTCACAGAGGTTGACGGTAACTACTGGCTCTTTACTAAGAATTGGCGAGATCAAAAGAGTCGGCTCTATATAGTCGATCCAAACTCTGATCAACAGTCGGTAAGTTCGCACCAGAGTTTTGATGTGGCCGGTTTAATTACCGGTGCTGATTATGACGCAAAGAGTCGTCGTTTAGCGCTTATAGGTTATGGCAGTGGCTTTGCCGTCACCCAGCCCTTCATCTGGATAGTTCCAGTGTATCAGGGAGAGGCAGAGTTTGATCAGGCGGTGCGCTACTCACTGGCGAAGATGGGGCAGTGGGAAGCGATTCACTGGTACCAAGGTCATTTATTGATTTCACGCGAAACCAGTCCGCTGGGTGGCGCGTTGTTGGCAGAGGTTAAGCTGCCAACTCAAATGCATTAATACGGATAGAGTATGTTTCAACTATACAACACACTTTCAAAATCAAAGCAGCCCTTCACTCCGATTGAAGCGGGTAAAATCCGCATGTATGTCTGCGGGGTGACCGTCTACGATCTGTGTCATATAGGTCATGCGCGAGTCATGGTCTCGTTTGATGTGATCACTCGTTACCTGCGGGCGCGTGGATGGGAGGTTGAGTATGTTCGAAACATCACCGATGTCGATGACAAGATTCTAAAGCGCGCAGCAGAGAATGGTGAGACACCTGATCAGCTGACTCAGCGTATGATTGAGGCGATGCATGAAGATGAGGCGTCGTTAAGCGTACTGCGTCCGGATCAAGAGCCGCGTGCAACCCATCACATTCAAGACATTATCGACATGGTCCAAGCCCTTATCGACAAGGGTTTTGCCTATGCAGCGGCCAACGGTGATGTCTACTATCGTGTCGAGAAGTTCGAGAGTTATGGACGCCTAACCAATAAGGTGATTGACGAGCTTCGTTCAGGTGCTCGTGTCGAGGTTGAGGCAGCAAAAGAGAGTCCACTCGACTTTGTACTTTGGAAAGCGGCTAAACCAGGTGAGACCAGTTGGGAGTCGCCTTGGGGAGCTGGCCGTCCAGGTTGGCACATTGAGTGTTCAGCAATGTCTAAATGCTGTCTAGGTGAAACCTTTGATATTCACGGTGGCGGACCTGATCTTCCGTTCCCACACCATGAAAACGAGATTGCTCAGTCGGAAGCCGCCAATGGCAAGACCTATGTTAACTATTGGATGCATGCTGGCCCTGTGCGAGTGAACAAAGAGAAGATGTCCAAGTCGTTGGGTAACTTCTTTACGATTCGTGAAGTGCTTAAAGAGCATAACCCAGAGGTGGTTCGCTACTTCTTATCGAGTGTGCATTACCGCTCTTCGATCGATTACTCGCTGGATAGCCTTAAAGAGGCCCGTTCGGCACTGGATCGTTTCTATCAAGCACTCGACGGGGTAGAGATACCTGAAGTCGAGATCGCCTCAAACGACTACAGCGATCGATTCTTTGCCGCGATGGATGATGACTTTAATACCCCAATGGCGTTTGCCGTGCTGTTTGAGATGGCCAGTGAGCTAAACCGCCTGAAAGGTAAAGATGAGGCAGCGGCTTCACAATTGGCAGGTCAGATTAAGGCGCTTGCCGGAGTTGTCGGTCTATTGCAGCAAAACCCTAAAGATTTTCTACAGCAGGGCGGTGCCGGAGAGATCAGTGGCGATGAAGTGGAAGCGTTGATCGTTGAGCGTAAAGAGGCGAGAGCGAACAAAGACTTTGCCCGCTCTGATGAAATTCGTGATCAGTTGGCTGCTGCGGGAGTCATCCTTAAAGATGGGCCAGAAGGAACGACTTGGTATCGGGAAGGGTAGTTGCCTTTGAGAGCGGATGACAGGCTGAAAGCCAGTCACCGCCACTCCTGATCGCGGTCTGCCTTAGAGGCAGAGCGCTCCTACAGTAAGACTTCGCAACGCTCTTTTTGCTTAGCTCGACTGTAGGAGCGAATTGGCGCGAAGCGACAAACCGCGAACGTAATTCTCCGGTGACAGGCTGAAAGCCAGTCACCGCCACTCCGTAGCTTAGTTAATTCACCGGTGACAGGCCTTCAGCCTGTCATCCGCCACCTCACCGTCTTCCAGAAACCCCTGCTAAAGCACCGAAATCCCCGGTTTCTGATCAACTATTAATCAAAACCAAAAAAAATCTTTAAAAAAGTAAAACAGGGTATTGACCCTCTGCAGGTCAGGTCGTAGGATACGCACCTCCTCGCAGATGACGACTTCCATCCAGTCACTTGTGAGGTCGGGCAGCACGTTAGGCGCCCATAGCTCAATTGGATAGAGCAACGGCCTTCTAAGCCGTAGGTTGCAGGTTCGAGCCCTGCTGGGCGCGCCAAGCAACCTGTCCAGATGTACCACAATGGTGGGTGTAGCTCAGTTGGTAGAGCCCCGGATTGTGATTCCGGTGGTCGTGGGTTCGAGCCCCATCATCCACCCCAATTTTTGGGTACATCATAAAAGTATGCGGTCGTGGTGGAATTGGTAGACACGCCAGATTTAGGTTCTGGTGCCGCAAGGTGTGAGAGTTCGAGTCTCTCCGACCGCACCATACTTTTATAACGAGCAACACTATTCGGCTCAGCCGAATCGCAACAATCCAGATGCGGTCGTGGTGGAATTGGTAGACACGCCAGATTTAGGTTCTGGTGCCGCAAGGTGTGAGAGTTCGAGTCTCTCCGACCGCACCATCTGGAAACACCCCTTAGAAGTTCCCTCTTTTTTATCGCTCACATTATCAAGCTCATCTTCGTTTTCTATACCTTGTAACTTTTTCAGTTCTGTTGGCATGTTTACTTGACTAATGGG
Source organism: Marinobacterium sp. xm-g-59 (assembly GCF_013283315.1). Classification (NCBI taxonomy): domain Bacteria; kingdom Pseudomonadati; phylum Pseudomonadota; class Gammaproteobacteria; order Oceanospirillales; family Oceanospirillaceae; genus Marinobacterium; species Marinobacterium sp. xm-g-59. Next base: position 45,309 of record NZ_WBYR01000001.1, read on the forward strand.
CTCAGTTACCGGAAAATTTCGCGCTTGATTTTAATGACTCGGACTGCGTCATTTTTGATGACAGAAGAGTTTGACACTCTCAAAAGAATTAATGAGGAATTCCATGCAAGTTTCTGTAGAGACTACTTCAGGCCTTCAGCGCCAACTAACCGTGACTGTTCCGGCCGAACGTATCGATACTGACGTTGAGAAGCAGGTTGTACAGCAGGCTCGCACTCGCCGTATGGACGGTTTCCGTCCAGGTAAAGTACCTGCAAAAGTAATTAAGCGTATGTACGGTGACGCGATTCGTTACGAAGTACTAAACCGCGTCGTACAAGAGACTTTCTACGAAGCTGTTCAGCAGGAATCACTAATGCCAGCAGGCGCTCCTTCTATCGAGTTCAAAACCGATAAAGAAGGTGAAGACTTTGCATACGTTGCGACATTCGACGTTTACCCAGAGATCGAACTAAAAGATCTAGCGGGCGTTGAAGTTGAGAAAGCAACAGCATCGATCAAAGCGGCTGACGTTAAGAACATGATCGACACACTTCGCAAGCAGCAGAGCACGTTTAAAGCGACTCGCGGCATGGTTAAAGAAGGCTTCCAAGTTAACATCGACTTTGAAGGTTTCGTAGATGGCGAAGCGTTCGAAGGCGGTAAAGCAGAAGGTCAAGACCTAGTCATCGGCTCTGGTAGCATGATCCCTGGTTTCGAAGATGGCATCATCGGTAAGAAGAAAGGCGAAGAGTTCGACGTAGAAGTCACTTTCCCTGAAGAGTACCAGTCTGAAGCGCTAGCGGGTAAAGCTGCAACCTTCAAAATGAAACTTAACGAAGTGTCTAAACCAGAACTTCCTGAACTAAACGAAGAGTTCTTCGCTAAGTTCGGTGTCTCTTCTGCAGACGAAGCTGAATTCAAAGCAGAAGTTGAAAAGAACATGGCTCGTGAAATGAACCACGCGCTTAAAACTAAGACTAAAACCGCTGTATTCGATGCACTGATCGCTCAGAACGAAATCGAAGCACCAGCAGCAATGATCGATGATGAAGTGAACGTACTTCGTCAGCAAGCGGTTCAGCAGTTTGGTGGCCAGGCTCAAATCGATCCAAACACTCTACCTAAAGAGCTGTTCGAAGAGCAGGCAATCCGTCGCGTTAAGATCGGTCTTCTAGTACAAGAAGTGATCAAAGCGGGTAACCTTGAAGCGACTGACGAGCGTGTTGATGCGATTCTTGCAGACATCGCAGAGAGCTACGACGATGCTGATGAAGTGATCAGCTACTACAAAGGCAACGAACAGATGCTAAATCAGATCCGTAGCCTTGCTCTAGAAGACGAAGTTGTTGACCACCTTCTTGCATCTGCTAAGGTGAAGGAAGTTAAAGTCAGCTACGAAGAAGCTCTTAAGCCGGCTCAGCAGTAATTATTGTTGAGTAATGGATCTAAACCTCGTTTAGATCCCTATAAAAAACGGCAGTTAGCGAAAGCTGGCTGTCGTTTTTTGGTTATTAGTGCCGTGAATAAGGAAAACTATTGATGTCAGATATCTACTCAGGCCGCCCATTTGATGTAACAGACAGTGGCTTGGTGCCAATGGTTGTCGAGCAGAGTTCACGTGGTGAGCGTGCTTACGATATTTACTCTCGCCTATTAAAAGAGCGAGTAATCTTTATGGTCGGTCCTGTCGAAGATCACATGGCGAACCTGATCGTCGCACAGATGCTCTTTTTGGAAGCGGAAAATCCAGAAAAAGATATCCACTTATACATCAATTCACCTGGTGGATCGGTCACTGCTGGTATGGCGATCTACGATACCATGCAGTTCATTAAACCGGATGTCAGCACCATGGTATTGGGTCAAGCGGCTAGCATGGGCTCATTCCTTGCGATGGCCGGCGCTAAAGGTAAGCGTTTCTTGCTACCTGAATCACGTACAATGATTCACCGTGTCAGCTCAGGTACACCAGGTACACGTGGCTCTGTACATGTACAAGAGCTTGAGTTTGAAGATGCCCGTCGTCACATGGAAGAGGCTAAACGCCTTAACGATCGTTTGACTGAGATCTACGCTGAACGCAATACTGCGGGTAAATCGTATGAAGAACTGTACGAAATCATGAAGCACGACACCTTCCTATCAGCCGAGCAGGCGGTGGAATTTGGTCTAGCCGATAAAGTACTAACCAGTCGCGAAGGCTGATCTTTTTAGAGGAATTAACATGTCTGAAGAGAACAACGATCAGAACGACAGCAAGCTATTTTGTTCATTCTGTGGCAAAAGCCAGGATGAAGTACGCAAGCTGATTGCTGGTCCTTCAGTCTTCATCTGTGATGAGTGTGTCGATCTGTGTAACGACATCATCACTGAGGAGATGGCGGAGATCGAAGAGTCACAGGATGACGAAACGCTCCCTACGCCGAGTCAGATTAAAGACAATCTTGATGAGTATGTGATCGGTCAAGAGCGTGCCAAGAAAGTGTTGGCTGTAGCGGTTTATAACCATTACAAACGCCTACGAGCTACAGGTAAAAACAGTGACGTTGAGCTGAGCAAGTCCAACATTCTGCTGATCGGCCCTACGGGTAGCGGCAAAACTCTGTTGGCGCAGACGCTAGCGCGTATGTTGAATGTACCCTTCACTATGGCTGATGCAACGACGCTGACTGAAGCAGGTTACGTCGGTGAAGACGTTGAGAACATTGTTCAGAAGTTGCTGCAGAAATGTGACTACGATGTAGAGAAAGCACAACAGGGCATTATCTACATTGATGAGATCGATAAGATCTCGCGTAAGTCCGACAACCCATCAATCACGCGTGATGTGTCGGGTGAGGGCGTACAGCAGGCGCTTCTGAAACTGATTGAAGGTACCGTTGCCTCTGTACCGCCACAGGGTGGCCGTAAACACCCTCAGCAGGAGTTTTTGCAGGTAGACACCTCTAACATCCTGTTCATCGTCGGTGGTGCCTTTGCTGGGCTAGAGAAGATCATTGCCGATCGCAGTGAGCGAAGCTCAATCGGCTTCAGTGCTACCGTTCGTAGTAAAGATGACGAGAAGGGTGTCGATCGCATTCACGACGTTGAAGCGGAAGATCTAGTGAAGTTTGGTCTGATTCCAGAGTTTATTGGTCGTCTACCGATGATCGCGACGCTCTCTGAATTGGATCAAGAGGCATTGATTCAGATTTTGACTGAGCCTAAAAACAGCCTGACTAAGCAGTACCAAGCACTGTTTGAGATGGAAGGTGCTGATCTAGAGTTCCGTGAAGATGCACTGTTCGCTGTGGCTGAGTTGGCCCTTGAGCGTAAAACCGGTGCGCGTGGTCTACGTTCAATCCTAGAGTCTAAACTGCTCGAGATCATGTACGAACTACCGTCTCTAGAGGGTGTATCGAAAGTGGTGATCGATCAGGGTGTGATTAAAGATAAGAATGATCCGATCCTGATGTACGAGACACAACAGCTCGATAAAGCGTCACCGGACGCTTGATCTAAGCAATAAAAAAGACCGCCTATTGGCGGTCTTTTTTTACTCCGTGTTAGGTGACTGGCTTCAGCCTGTCACCCGCTTTCGAACTAAATTGTAGAGGCGGATCAGGCGGATGACAGGCTAAAGCCAGTCACCAAGTTGTTCCGTTACTCCGCATGATCCCGCGTAAACACCCACTTATCTCCTTCACTCATCGACGCATTAAATGCATAACCCTCTAGATCAAACTGTTTCAGATCCTCTGGATTCTCAATGCGGTTCTTTATGGCGTAGCGGGTCATTAGGCCGCGTGCCTTTTTCGCGTAGAAGCTAATAATCTTATATTGGCCGTTTTTCAGATCTTTAAACTCTGGGCTGATAAGGCGAGCATTAAGTGCTTTAGCTTGCACCGACTTGAAGTACTCGTTCGACGCAAGATTCACAACGACCGGTGTTTTATCACTGTCTAACTCGTCATTGAGGCGATCGGTAATCGTTGAACCCCAGTAGCTGTAGAGGTTTTTACCAGCTTCGTTTTCAAGTTTTGTGCCCATCTCTAAGCGGTAAGGCTGCATCAAATCCATCGGTTTTAGGAGACCATAGAGGCCGGACAGAATTCTTAGGTGGTTCTGTGCAAATTGGTAGTCCGCTTCGTCGAACGAATCAGCATCCAAGCCGGTGTAGACATCGCCTTTAAAGGCTAACATCGCCTGTTTAGCATTCGTCTCGTTATGCTCTTTTACCCAGCTCTGGTAACGCGCCACGTTCAAAGAGGCCAGTTTGTCGCTGAGCTTCATCAGTTCAGCAATATCTTGCGGCGCGTAGTCACGCAAGTTGTTGATCAGCGTCTCAGCCCGGTCGGTAAACTCCGGTTCACTTTTCAGTTGCGTGGTGACCGGTGTCTCATAATCGAGGGTCTTGGCAGGTGATATCAGTAGTAGCATCGAAAAAGTCTTCAGTTAAATTGTTTGAAAAGATAATTTGGTAGTTATTACGCGAAGCGCTTTATCCAGATCAATCTCGCCAGTGTAGCAACCCCAGATCCAACAACCACCATGCCTGAGGTGAGTAGGGGGTTGCTAAGGCTCATTAACTTAATGGCGGCCCCAGAGAACAGGAAGCCAACAAATAGACAGAGCAGAGCCATCAACAGCGCGTGTACGATAGTCGCCGCTTGGTAGCGATCTAAACGAATGATAAAAACCAGGGCAGGCACTACAAAGCCTAACAGAGTGATGTAGGACGGAAGTTGGCTATCCATCAAATGATTCCTTAAATTAACAGTGCCTAAATTAAACCTGCAATAACCGGCAAGTGCAAATGGATTGGGGTGGGCGTTACAGCCACAACTGTGTAGAATCTGCACCTTAATTTTCACACAGACTCTTGAGTGTTCCATGAGCAATACACGCGTTTTAACAGGTATCACAACCACCGGTACTCCTCACATTGGTAACTACCTAGGTGCGATTAAACCTGCGATTGAAGCGACCCTTAATCCAAACACCAACTCGTTCTTCTTTTTGGCGGATTACCACGCACTGATCAAATGTCACGATCCAGAACGAGTGGCGCAATCAACACGCGAAATTGCTGCGACCTGGTTGGCACTTGGATTGGATACCGATAAAGCGACCTTCTATCGTCAGACCGATATACCAGAAATTCCAGAACTCACTTGGATTCTTACCTGTATGTGCTCTAAGGGTTTGATGAACCGTGCTCACGCTTACAAAGCCTCAGTCGATGCTAACCGTGATGCTGGGTCAGAGGATCTGGACGATGGCATCACCATGGGCCTGTTTAGCTACCCAATTCTAATGGCGGCAGACATTCTGATGTTCAACGCGCATAAGATTCCGGTGGGTAAAGATCAGATTCAACACATCGAAATGGCGCGTGATATCGCTGGTAAGTTCAACCATACCTATGAAGAGTTGTTCGCACTTCCAGAAGCTCAGGTGGATGAGGAGACTCAACTGATCCCCGGTTTGGATGGTCGTAAGATGTCGAAGAGTTACGACAATACGATTCCTCTGTTTGCGCCAACTGATCAGCTACGCAAGCTCATCAATCAGATTAAAACCGACCTGCGTGAGCCCGGTGAGCCAAAGGATGCCGATAACAGCACCATCTTCCAACTCTACAATCTGTTCGCCAATAAGGACGAAAGTGCAACAATGCGATCAGCGTTTGAAAATGGCATCGCTTGGGGTGAAGCAAAGCGAGAGCTGTTTGAGTTTCTGGATGCCAAATTGTCAGCGCCACGTGCACGTTACAATGAACTGATGAACAATCTTGATGCCGTTGAAGCTGAGCTTCACAAAGGGGCTGAAAAGGCACGTGCAGAAGCGGCTCCACTGCTTGAAAAGGTTCGTATCGCGGCCGGTATTCGTCCGTTGACCTATGTAGCACCTAAGGCTGAAAAGCAGAAAGCCAAGCAGAAAGAGCTTACAGCAGAAGAGTTAGCGCGCATTGAAGAGGGGCGCCGTCGTGCCATTCTCCGTGGTGCACAGCCTCTATTGGATCAGGTAGCCAATGCAGAATATCCTGCCGCAGAAGCTAAAGCGATTGTTGCAGCGAAAACAGAAGAGGTTGCAGGCCTTAAGAAAAAAGCGAAGCAGAAAGCTGAAAACGAGCTCGAAGCGCTTAAAGCTGAGTGGGCGTCGCTACTCAATTAATCAAAAATTGATTTAGTCGCTTGATCTATCTGAGTCGGCGCTTTTAAATGAAAGGATCTAATTGAATAGGTCCTTTTTTTATGTCCATTCCACAGCCCGGTATTATTGCTGAGTCTAGTCAACATGCCATTTATTTAAGTTATAACGTTAAGCGTAATAGCGAAGCTCTTAGCTCAGTTAAGGCCTTTTTAAAAAATGTTCCGGTGATTCAATCTCGTTTGGATTCATTGGGTAATGGTGCTTTTTTGACCGTCGCAGTAGGTTCTGTTTATTGGCATCAAATATCGACCACTCAACCAGCAGAGCTGACCGCTTTTCCTGCATTGGAAAACGGCATTCGGGTGGCACCTTCAACACCCACTGATCTATATGTTTCTATTCGTTCAGATTCTGTTGATATCAATATGGATTTAATGGCTGAGGTTCAAAATACGTTGGGCTCTAACGTAACGTTGATCGAGGAGATTCGTGGTTTTAGATATCATGATATGCGAGATCTTACCGGATTTGTCGATGGCACTGAAAATCCAGAAGGGGATCATCGAGCCGAAGTGGCACTGGTGGCTGAAGGTGAATTTGCCGGAGGTTCCTACCTGCATGTTCAGAGATATGAACATGATCTCGAATCGTGGGGAAGTTTACCTGTTTCTGAGCAAGAGAAGACCTACGGTCGCACAAAGCAAGATAATGTTGAGTTTGCCAGTGCTGATAAATCACCACACGCTCACACTAAACGCACCTCACTAAAAGATGAGAATGGACAGTCTATCGAGATACTGCGTCACTCTATGCCGTATGGGGATGCACATCGTAAAGGGCTTGTCTTTATCTCTTTTGGAGCCTCCCCAGTTCCCTTCACAAAAATGCTCACCTCGATGGTAATGGGGGATGAACATGGAGATGCCGACAACCTTTTGCTTTTCACGCGCGCGGTCACTGGAAGTGCCTATTTCGCACCGTCTATTAACTGGCTGGAGCAACTTTAATGACAATGCTAGGAGATCTTGCGGCTTGGAGTGCCTACGCCATATTTAGAAGCCCATTCGCACGTCGCTCTAAATGGATTCACGATAAGACGATGAAGCTCTTCAGGGTAGGGGCCCAACGCGGTAGCGTCAAAGCGCTCTCTACTTATGGGTTTCTTCTGCACTTTCGCGGTGCCGATGCTGCCAGCAAAGAGCAGGGGGCTTTGTATATTCAGGCTGCTGCTGAGCGCGGTGATGCAAAGTCACAATACCAAATGGCTAAGCTCTATGAGTCTGGGTATCCGCCAGTGATTTTCAAATTGGCTGATAAAGCCTATGAACACTACAAAGCTGCGGCGGAACAGGGCCACCCAGTTGCCATTCAGCGAATGGTGGATATCTACACCAAGGGCGAGCTGGGTAGGGAGATTGATTTAGAGAGAGCTCAGCAGTGGGAAGCGAAGCTTGGGCAAAATGCCGGGGTTTGACAGCAGTGACTGGCTTTCAGCCTGTCAGCTGCTTTCGAATTACATTGTAGATTCTGGAAGATGCTGATAAAGCGGATGACAGGCTGAAAGCCAGTCACCGGCACTCTGTAGGAGCGAATTTGAACGAAGTGAAAAACCGCGAATGGACGAACCCGCCAAATTAATTGTTCACGGTTTGCCTTCGGCAATTCGTTCCTACAGGATCGCGTTACTCCGCCGACGTATCCAACGCGGGGAAGGACTTAACCAACTCATCCACCGCTTTCATCTGTGCTAGGTAAGGCTCTAGCTTGGATAGCGGCAGGGCGCATGGGCCGTCGCACTTCGCAACATTTGGATTAGGGTGTGCTTCCAAGAATAGGCCGGCAATACCCTGTGAAAGACCCGCGCGTGACAGCTGTGCTACCAGTGCACGACGTCCATCGGCTGAATCTGAACGTCCGCCCGGCATCTGCAGTGCGTGGGTAGCATCAAAGATGACTGGGTAACCAAACTCTTTCATGATGCTAAAGCCAAGCATATCGACCACGAGGTTGTTGTAACCAAAAGCGCTGCCACGCTCACATAGAATCAACTGGTCGTTACCGGCCTCTTCACACTTGGTCAGAATGTGTTTCATCTCATGTGGTGCAAGGAACTGCGCTTTCTTGATGTTAATTACCGCACCGGTTTTCGCCATAGCAACAACTAGGTCAGTCTGGCGAGAAAGGAATGCAGGGAGCTGAATCACATCACACACCTCAGCAGCAGGCTGACACTGGAAGGGTTCGTGCACGTCGGTAATAACCGGTACATTAAAGGTCGACTTGACCTCCTGAAGGATCTTCAAACCCTCATCCAGGCCAGGGCCGCGGAAAGAGTTGATAGAGGAACGGTTTGCCTTATCAAAGCTCGCCTTAAACACATAAGGGATGTTCAGCTTGTTAGTCACTTCAACGTACTGCTCAGCAATGGTCATTGCTAAATCACGCGATTCCAATACGTTCATACCACCAAAAAGCACCATCGGCTTATCGTTATTTACATCGATTTGACCGACTTTGATACTGCGCTGTTCCATCGTTGTTCCTTCTGAAAATGATTCCGCGATTATAAAGTAACTAGCCGGTATATTGTAGAAGGTAACTACTTTAGCAACGGTGACTGGCTTTCAGCCTGTCATCCGCTTTCGAATTACATTCAATCTTCTGGAAAACGCTGATAAAGCAGATGACAGGCTAAAGCCAGTCACTGGTGAATCCGGCAATTGCTTTAAATCGAGCCGCCGATAAACTCTACGATGATCGATTTTGCTAAAAAGGCAGCAAGGCCTAGGCCGAGTGCAAAGAAAAGAATAAAAGTACCGAATTTGCCGGCGTTCGATTTTTTAGCAAGATCGTAGATGATAAAGAAGATGAAGAGAGCGAAGACGGTGACACCGACGTTAAACATGATCGCTTCCATTTCGGCTAAACGCATAGTTCTCTCCTCTCAATTTGAGCGCGCATCATAGCAAATAGAGAAGAATTAACACCCTGTAAAAGGTAGGGTTTTTTACAGCTGGTTCGCTTTACGATAGCGCCCCTGGTAGTCAAAGATGCGCTCGGTCACTTGCCAATACTTACCCGATTTTCTGGAGACGACAAAGTCCGGTACGGGTAAAGCGCTGCTCAGCTCAAGTACTGATTCCACGCTATTGAAAAGAGTGGGTGATTGACCACTATTCACCCGTGATCCAAAGAGTTGATTAAACAGCACCCTTTGTTTGGGGTTGGTGAGGTTGAACTTCTCCGATAGGGTGTTTGCATCTTCATCATAGTAGGTCACTCGTATCGCCATATCCTCTTGATTGACTCTAAGTCCCGCACAGCGAATCACTTTGCAGCTGTTCAGTGATAGAGCTTTTTTGATCAGATCATCAGGGTCGATCAGAGCCTCATGACACCCTTGGCAGTTTCGTGCCGCGATATCATTTTCAGCGCCGCAATGAGGGCAGCTTTTGAACTTAAAGCGAAACTGACACTGCTCCCCGTCATCAGAGAGACCTTGGCAGCGGCGTCCATAGTGCTCAATGACGGCTCCATCTTGATCGGTTCTTCCCCAAAAGAGGTTAGCAAAGTCGCAGATAGGGCAGAACACCTGTACCGGCTCGGTATCAGGTGCTGGCTTGGGTACGCCGACTTCAGGGTCGAATAGATCGATTCCGTTGTTGGCGTAGTCGATGACTAAACACTCTTTTTTACCTTCACTCAGTCGTAAGCCGCGACCGACCATCTGTTGGAACAGACTGACTGATTGAGTGGGGCGAAGAATCGCAATTAGATCGACATGTGGTGCATCAAAACCGGTGGTCAGTACCGCAACGTTAACGAGGTATTTAAACTGCCGCTGTTTAAAGCGGTTGATGATCTCTGTACGTTGCTTAGCATCGGTATCGGCTATCACCAGCTCCGCTTCCCCTTTAGGGAGGTAGTCCAATATCTCTTTTGCGTGCTTAACACTGGCCGCAAACAACATGACGCCTTGCCGATCGTTAGCAAGTTCCACGACCTGCTCACAAATGGCTTCAGTGACTCTGGGGTATTTAGCCAGCAGTTCATTGACCTCCCGCTCTGCAAACAGTCCGTTAGGTGAGGGTGTCAGTGCTGAGAAGTCGTAGTGTGCGGTCGCTGCATTGATCAGCTTAGGCTCCGTTAAGAACCCCTGTTTGATCAGGTTGCGCATCGGCAGATCATAGATGCAGTGTTGGAAAATGGTGCTCTCTGATTGGCGGAAAAAACCACGGTAATCCCGATGGTATATCCAGCCATGGCCTAAACGATAGGGGGTGGCAGTGAGTCCTAATACCTTTAGCGATGGATTACTCTTCTTAATCTGGCTGATCAGTTGTTGATAGAGCGATTCGTCGTTATCAGAGACACGGTGGCACTCATCAATAATGATCAATGAGTACTGATGATCAAACTGATCGAGATTTCTGGCGATTGATTGGATCGAGGCAAACACCACTTGATGTTCAGTGTCACGCTGCTTTAGTCCCGCCGAGTAGATACCCGGTGTCAGCCCTAATGCCGCATATTTGGAAGCATTCTGTTCGACCAGTTCTTGAACGTGAGTGACCACCAATATTTTACGCTTTGCTAGGCGGGCTAGCTCGGCAATGATTAGGCTTTTACCGGCTCCGGTAGGGAGCACCAGTACGGCGCTCTCGGAGGTTTGGCGGAAGTGCGTCAGCGTCGCATCAACCGCCTGTTGTTGATAGGGGCGAAGAGTAAAGCGCTGTGTCACTCCCACTCCATCGCTTCAAAGATGCGCCCCGCGTTTTTGCCCGCTAGCTCATCGGCTGTCTCTAGATGAAGGTAGGGTGTTTGGTCAATTTTGTAGGCGTCATCGAGTGTGCCGCCCTCATCAATCAACTCTCCGATCTTACCCCGAACGTACTCAAGGTAACCGCGAGTATATCGATCGACCTCGGCAAAGTTAGTGGGTTCCCCGTGACCCGGAACAATGATCATATCCTGTGCTATCGGTGTAAACTCATTCACCCAAGTCTCTATCCATTCAGCCGTATTGGTCTCTGGAAAGACGGGCAGCATGCGTTGGTGAAACGCGATATCGCCGGCAATCATGACGTTGCGCTCAGGAATCACAACACTGATGTCCCCTTTTGAGTGGGCTGGGCCAAGGTGCATAAGTTCGGCCGTGATGCCCCCAAGATCTAGCGTCATGCTCTCTTCAAAGGTTTGATCGATCTCGGTCAATTCGGTGCCATTGATGCGCTCTTTAAGTGTCTCTTTGAGCATCTCTAGACCGCGAAATCCCTGTTCTTGAATCTCCTCTTCGGCATCGACGTGGGCAATAATGGTTGCCCCTTGCTCTTTCCAGTAGTTATTTCCTAGAGCGGCATGGGATTGGCCATTTTCATCAACGACGTATTTAACCGGTTTGTCGGTCAGTTGTTTGATCTCATCATGTAGGGCTTTGGCTAATAGGTAAGTACTTGAACCATTCACCACCAGGACTGACTCATCGCCAATCACGAAGCTAAGGTTATTGTTGTGGCCGGCATTCTCATAGGTGTAAAACTTCAACTGCCCGATGGCCGAGTAGACATCATCGGCGACTTTGACGGGTTTATCGTAGAGTAGGGACTCTTTGTACTTATCATCGGGCGTCACAGCAAAGGCTGAGGTCGACACTAGGCTTGTGAGAATTGACACACTTAAAGAGAGGGCTTTTAACGGCATAGCACACACCTTGTTCTGTTTTTATAGACCAGAAATATAACACGCTTTTATCGAACGGGTAGTGCCGATTCACTCTTAACATTGCGCATGACAAAACTCGAATGCACGCCGGTCACGCCCTCTATGCGGGTGATCTTTTCGAGCAATAAGCGTTGAAAATCTTCCATGTCATGCACCACCACTTTGAGTTGGTAGTCAGCATCCTGACCGGTAATCAGCAAGCACTCTAATACCTCTGGTAGATCATTAATGACCTTATCAAAGTTGGCGAAACGCTCTGGGGTGTGGCGATCCATCGAAATCATAATGATTGCGGTAAGCGTTAACCCCAATTTTTTGGCATCCAAGTTGGCGCGATAGCCGCTAATGATGCCGCTCTCTTCAAGGGCTCTGACACGGCGTAAGCAGGGGGAGGGTGAGAGACCGACCTTATCCGCTAACTCTTGGTTTGAGATGCGTCCATCTAGCTGAAGCTGCTGAAGAATAGCCTTATCGTAACGATCCATTTCTACAATCCGCAAAAAATTAGAATAAAATTGCTTAATTAATTAATTTATAGCAATTAATGATAATAAATTCATCTATTTCTTAGTTAATTCGCAATCATTCACCTCCGTAACCCCAGTAAACTGTGCAGCAATGAATTAACTCGAAGCCACTGTTGAGGATTGTATGTCTAACTTCGATTACCGCCGCTATCAGCCAGCTCCACAGATTCAAATTGAGAATCGTACTTGGCCTAACAACACAATCACCCACGCGCCGATTTGGGCGTCGGTGGATCTGCGTGACGGTAATCAGGCGCTACTTGAACCGATGACCGTAGAACAGAAGCAGCGTCTATGGCGTCTGTTGGTGAAGATTGGTCTAAAAGAGATTGAGGTGGGCTTCCCGTCAGCGAGTCAGCCGGACTACGATTTTGTTCGCTGGTTGATCGACAACGGTGAGATTCCTGATGACGTGACGATTCAGGTACTGGTTCAGGCCCGTAAAGAGCTGATCGACCGTACCTATGAAGCGCTTCGTGGTGTTAAAAGTGCGGTGGTTCACGTCTACAATTCAACCAGTACGATTCAGCGTGAGCGCGTATTCAATCAGGATCGCGAGGGTATCAAAGCGATTGCGACACAGGGTGCGCGGTGGGTCATGGAGGGTGCCAAAGATTACCCAGAAGTTGATTGGACCTTCCAGTATTCACCAGAGAGTTTTACCGGAACTGAGATCGACTATGCGATCGAGGTCTGTGATGCGGTAATGGATGTTTGGCAGCCAACGGCTGAGAACCGCTGCATTATCAATCTACCGTCAACGGTAGAGGAGTCGACGCCCAACATTTTTGCCGATCAGATTGAGTACTTCTGTACCCATATGAAGAATCGTGCTGGCGCGATTATCTCAGTTCACACTCATAATGACCGAGGATGTGCTGTGGCGGCTGCTGAGCTGGCAGTTTTGGCCGGTGCTGATCGTGTGGAAGGGACGTTGCTAGGCAATGGCGAGCGTACCGGTAACATGGATTTGGTCACAATGGCGATGAACTTATACAGCCAAGGCGTTGATCCTAAAATGGATCTGTCTAATCCGGATGAGATTATTACCACCTTTACTGAGTGTACGCGCTTGCCGGTTAGTCCCCGTCATCCTTGGATTGGAGAGTTGGTCTACACGGCCTTTTCGGGTAGCCATCAGGACGCTATACAGAAATGTTTGCACCGACAGGGTGAGGATGAGCACTGGCAGGTGGCTTACTTGCCAATCGACCCAAAGGATATTGGCCGTGATTACCAAGCGGTTATTCGCGTTAACAGTCAATCAGGCAAGGGCGGTATGTCCTTTGTACTTGAACGTGATTATGGCATTACTCTGCCGCGCTGGATGCAGACTGAATTGGCTCCGCTGGTTCAAAAAGCTTCAGAAGAGAGTGCTTCGGAAATGGGCAGTGATGCGATTTTTGAGATCCTTAAAGCGAACTTTATTAAATCGGCTGAGCCAGTAGCGTTGCAAGGCTTCTCCATTGATCGTCAGCAAAACGAGCAGTTCAAAGCGACAGTATCGATCAACGGCCAAGATCGTGAACTGATCGGTCAGGGGGAAGGGGTAATCTCCTCTTTCCTTGATGGTTGGGCCTCGTTGACTGGGCAGGCAGTCAACGTCATCGACTACTCTGAACATGCGGTCGGTAGTGGCACCGATGCATTGGCAGCAGCTTACTTCTTAATCAATGTTGATGGTCAGCGTGTCGTCGGTATGGCCTTTGATACAGACAGTTTAGGGGCTTCTCTAAAGGCACTGATCTCGGCCATCAACCGATCAGAGGTCGCTGTACAACTAGCGGCTTAGTGACGCTAACAACTGATTTAATCCGTTAATTGATAAGGCCGGTTCGCATTGTGAAATGTGTACTGGCCTTTTTATTTTCAATCAATCTATCAAAAAGTGTCATGAAATAGGCTGAAGGAGTAGAATATTGGCCTTAATTGAAACTTTCTAATTGTTAGTTGGAACCCTTCATGCCTCACTCTCACAGTACGCTTCAAGAACTTCGCGATTCTGATCAATTCATTCAGCGCCACCTCGGCTCAAATGATGCTGAGCAATTACAGATGTGCAGCACCCTGGATGTCTCTGATCGAGCTGATTTGATTCAGAAAACCGTCCCTGAATCGATCCTACTGAGTGATGCGCTCTCGATTGGTAATCCGGTGACAGAGGTTGAAGCCCTGTCAGAACTTAAGCAGATCGCGGCTAAGAACCAACTGAACAAAAACTTTATCGGTATGGGCTACTACGGCACTTTGGTACCGGGTGTTATTCAGCGTAACGTGCTGGAGAATCCCGCTTGGTACACCGCCTACACCCCTTACCAGCCTGAGATCTCACAAGGCCGTCTTGAGTCACTGCTCAACTTCCAGCAGATGGTCATGGATCTGACCGGCATGGACTTGGCAAACGCGTCGTTGCTTGATGAAGCGACCGCTGCAGCCGAGGCAATGACTCTGCTTAAGCGATCTAATCGTAAGAAATCAGACACCTTCTTTGTCGATTCTCAGGTACACCCACAGACCTTGGATGTGATTCAAACACGTGCCGAGTACTTTGGTATTGAGGTTGTTGTTGATGATGCCACAAACCTCTCTTCACACGACTGTTTCGGCTGTCTGGTTCAATACCCAGGCAGTGAAGGGGAGATCATCGATCTTGCCAGCGTCGTTGAAGATGCTAAGGCACAGGGTGCACTGGTTGCGGTGGCAACCGATCTTTTAGCATTAATGCTGCTTAAATCACCGGGCTCTCTTGGTGCAGATGTTGCACTCGGTTCAGCGCAACGTTTTGGTGTACCGATGGGCTTTGGAGGTCCACACGCTGCATTTTTCGCGACCAGCGAAAAGCTTAAGCGCTCTGTTCCTGGGCGCATCATTGGGGTATCGATCGATTCCCGAGGTAACCAAGCCTACCGCATGGCGATGCAGACACGTGAACAGCACATTCGTCGCGAGAAGGCGACCTCTAACATCTGTACAGCTCAGGCTCTGTTGGCCAATATGGCTGCGTTTTATGCGATCTACCATGGCCCAGCGGGTCTGAAAAAGATTGCTACTCGTGTTCACCGCCTCGCTCAGCTTGCAGCGAATCAGCTTAACCGTGCTGGCTTAACGACCAATACCCACTTCTTTGATACCTTGAGCTTTGATGCCGATGCAACGGTCTATCAGCGCGCTTTAGATGCCAATATCAATCTTCGTAAGATCACTGAGACTCGTTTCGGTGTCAGCTTTGATGAGACGCACAGCGTTGAAGATGTCGCTCAACTTGTAAGTATCATTACCGGTAAGGTTGTTTCAGTTGAGGACCTAGGTGATGTCGATGCGGCTCTATCGATCCCAACGGATATGATTCGTGAAGATGAAGTGTTGTCTCACCCTGTCTTTAATCGCTACCACGCTGAGCACGATATCCTTCGTTACATGAAGCGTCTAGAGAATAAAGATTACTCTCTGGTTCACGGCATGATTCCGCTAGGTTCATGTACGATGAAGTTGAATGCGACTTCGGAGATGGCACCGGTCACTTGGCCAGAAATTGGTAATGTTCATCCGTTCGTTCCTGCAGAGCAGGCGCAGGGCTACGCTGAAATGCTAGAACAGTTGGATCGTTGGTTGATTGATATTACCGGCTACGATGCGATCTCTATGCAGCCAAACTCAGGTGCATCGGGTGAGTATGCTGGTCTGTTAGCGATTCGTAAGTACCAAGAGTCTATCGGTGAAGGTCACCGTAATGTCTGTTTGATTCCGTCGTCGGCGCACGGTACCAACCCTGCTTCAGCCGCAATGATGGATATGAAAGTGGTCGTGGTTGCCTGTGATGAAGTGGGTAACGTGGATGTGGCTGACTTGAAAGCCAAAGCGGAACAGCACAGCGATAACCTGTCGACACTGATGATTACCTACCCATCAACGCACGGTGTCTTTGAAGAGGCCGTGGGTGAAATCTGTGAACTGATTCATCAGCACGGCGGTCAGGTCTACATGGACGGTGCTAACTTGAATGCGCAGGTAGGCCTGTGTAAGCCAGGTACGATTGGTGCTGACGTATCACACCTTAACCTGCACAAAACCTTTGCTATCCCTCACGGTGGTGGTGGTCCAGGTATGGGGCCTATTGGTGTGAAAGCACACTTAGCGCCATTCCTTGCTAGCCACAGTGTATCGCCCGTGCCAGGTAATGGCAGCAATGGAGCCGTAGCAGCAGCACCTTACGGTTCGGCGTCTATTCTGCCGATTACCTGGATGTACATCCGTATGCTCGGTGATCGCGGTTTGCGCGAATCGACCGAACTGGCGATTCTAAATGCTAACTACATTGCTAAACGTCTTGAGAATCACTATTCGATTCTCTACCGCGGCACGAATGGTTTTGTCGCACACGAATGTATTATCGATATCCGCCCTCTGAAAGAGGTCTCTGACATTACTGAAGAGGACATTGCTAAGCGTTTGATGGACTATGGCTTCCACGCGCCGACCATGTCCTTCCCTGTGCCGGGCACGCTAATGGTGGAACCAACTGAATCAGAATCTATTCAGGAACTTGATCGTTTCATTGAAGCGATGATTAAGATTCGTGAAGAGATTGCGGCGGTTGAGCGAGGTGAAGTCGCTGCGGAAGATTCTGTTCTTAGACATGCACCGCACACCCTGGAAGATCTGGTGGATGCAGAGTGGACCCGCAGCTACTCAAAAGAGCAGGCTGTGTTCCCAGTCAGTGCGGTTCGCCAAGCGAAGTTCTGGCCAACGGTTAACCGTATCGACAACGTCTACGGCGATCGAAACTTCGTCTGCACCTGTCCACCGGTGAGTGACTACGCAGAGTAGGTTATTTTGTATTAACAAAAAGGGGTCAGACCAAAGGTCAGACCCCTTTTTTTTTGGAGCGTTGGAGCGGTTTGAATGTTGGAGCGGTCTTGAAAAGGCCGCGATTATAAATCGCCTCATCTACGATAAGGCTCCAACAAGATCACTCCACAAACAAAAAATTTCGAATCAGCTCTTTACCGCCTTCGGTCGCAAAGGACTCTGGGTGGAATTGAATGCCGTGTATTGGATACTCTTTGTGCTTAACACCCATAATCTCAAAGGCACCGCCTTGGCGGATTCGATCGATGTTGGTCAGGTCGTTCTGCTGTAGCTCACCGACAGCTGCAGTGACCTCTAAACAGTCTGGAATCGATTCCGACTCTGCAATGAGAGAGTGGTAGCGCATCACCTCAAGTTGATCGGGGATGTTTTTGAATACACCCTCGGCGTTGTGAGTGATCGGACTGATCTTGCCGTGCATCGGCAGTGGGGCTTTCACCACATTTCCACCAAAACAGTGGACGATCCCTTGCATACCTAAACAGACGCCCATTAACGGCGTCTCTTTGCCTAGGCTGGTTATCACATCAGCACAGACGCCAAAATATTTAGGGTCATCCGGTGAACCTGGTCCGGGCGAGATAATGATTCTATCTGGGTTTGCCTGACGTACTGCCTCAACATCGACCTCATCGTTGCGTTTTACAATGATCTCAAAATCATCCAATTGGCCGGCAAGTTGCTCCGCTTCAAGAATCTCACCAATGAACTGGTAGAGGTTATAGGTGAAGGAGTCATAGTTATCGATGATGTAAACCTTCATGGTTGTTGAATCGGTCACGCCTGTTCCTCCACCATAAATTGATCCAGTACTTTTTTAGTACCGGCAAACTTGCGACGAATCTCTTCGTACTCATCTTCCGGATTAGAGTCGTAGACATTACCACCACAGGTCTGCACATACGCCTGTTCACCGTTGGCAAATACCGTGCGAATCGGAATGGCAAAGGTACAATCACCATTGAAGGAGAAGTGACCGACTGCACCTCCATAAGGGCCCCGGCCATCTGCTTCCAACTCATCAATGATCGTCATCGCCTCAATTTTTGGCGCGCCTGTCAGTGTGCCGGCAGGGAAGTTGCTGGCTAAAGCAGAGAACATGTCATGCTCATCAGAGATAATGCCGACAATCTCACTTGAGATGTGTTGGACATGGCTGAATCGTTTGATGTCCATAAGGTTGCGCACTTTAACCGTACCAAAGCGTGCCACTCGACCGATGTCGTTTCGATGTAGATCGACGATCATATTGTGCTCGGCAATCTCTTTAGGATCGTTGAGTAGGGCGCGAGCTAACTGCTGATCTTCAACGGCATCGGCGCCACGTTTTGTTGTGCCGGCCAGTGGGAAGGTCTCCATTTCACCCTGACGTAAGCGGAAGAGTAGTTCGGGGCTTGCGCCAATTAGCTTCTGCTCACCAAACTTTACGTAGTACATCTGCGGCGATGGGTTCACTTCGCGCAATTGTTCGTAAATGTTGATGGTGTCACCCTCGAGGCGGAAACGCTTTTTAAAGCCCACTTCCGTCTGGAAAATCTTACCCTCAATGATGTCCTGTTTAACCTTCATAACAGCATCAGCATGATCTTGTTGGGTCATGGTATCGCCGAGGTTGTAGATCTTCAGCGGGCCATTGGCAGGGCAGTCGGAAGCGAGAATCTCATCGACCAACTCAATGCGGCTATCAGTGTAGTAGAAGTAGAAAACTTCACCGGTCATTTTGTCGAGAATTAGACCGTCTTTAAAAACACCAAAACGGAAGATATCGAACATCTCACTGTGTTGTAGGTTCAGTGAGGGTTCAAAGTAGTTCATACAGTCGTAACCGATATAGCCGGTCAGACCACCCGCATATTTTCGCGAGATGATGTTTTGAGGAACGATCTCACGTAGAAGGTAGTATGGGTTTTCACTGGCGTAAGACTCGCGGTTGCCCTGGCGATCCTCGATATGAAGGTAGCCTTCGTCGGCCCACAAAATTTGCTCAGGATCAAAACCGATGATGGAGTGGCGTGAGATGTAACTCTCTTCACCCAAAGATTCGAGCATCACGCAGTTATCAAAGCGCTTTTCGATCTTCTTAAACAGTTGGAAAAAATCGATGTCGGCCGCCATTTTGACGTATTGAGGTTTTCGGGGAAGCTCAATTTTGGCCGGTTTACGGTTAATCATTCGTTACCTTCTTTGGCTTTCAATGCGCGCGAACCGCGCGTCACAGTCGCTATACCTACACCTAGCTGTTTCGCAATTTCGCGTTGGGGAACACCATCCTCTAAAAGTCGGAAGATCTGTAATCGTTTACTGATCTCTGTAACCTCACTGGGTGTTAACAGTTCCTGCAACGCAACGGAAAGTGTCTCTTCGCTTTGACAAGAGAAGAGGTGAGTAATGAGTTGATCAAAATGGCTAGATGTATTCATGTACTAGTACAATAGCACAATGCTTTTCCAGTGAACAGCGCTTTTTAGGATTGTCTGAAGGGCGCTAGGGGATTAAACTGTCGCCTCTTTTTTGAACTACTGGAGTGACTTCCCGATGGGTCGTGCGTATCAAAACCGAAAAGCCTCGATTGCTAAAACTTCTGACCAGAATGCTAAGGTCTACAGTCGTTACAGCCGTGAAATTTACATGAGTGCCAAATCCGGTGGTTCGGATCCCAATGCTAACCTGTCTCTGCGTAGCTTGCTTGATCGTGCTAAAAAAGATCAGGTACCTGCGCACGTTATCGATAAAGCGATCGATAAAGCACAAGGTGGTGGCGGTGAAGACTTCGCACCTGCTCGATATGAAGGTTACGGCCCAGGCGGCTCAATGGCGATCATTGAGTGTCTAACTGACAACCCGAACCGTACCTTTGGTGATGTTCGCCAAGCCTTTACTAAGACCAAGTGTAAGATCGGTAACCAAGGTGCCGTAGCGCACATGTTTGAACACGCTGCGGTATTTGTATTCAAACACGATGATGAAGACGCTGTGCTTGAAGCGCTGATGGAAGCCGACGTTGATGTAACCGATCTTGAGAACGAAGAGGGGTTGCTAACCGCCTTTGTTGCTCCTACCGACTACTTTAAAGCTAAAACAGCTCTAACTGAGATGGGCATTACGGATCTTGAAGTAGAAGAGATCCAGTGGGTACCTAACAGCTACACAGAGATCAGCGAAGAAGATCGGGTGTTGTTTGATAAGTTCTTAGGCATGCTAGAAGATCTTGATGATGTTCAGCACGTTTACCACAACGTTCAGCTGTAAAGAGTGACGTTGAATGAAGGCTCCCTAGGGAGCCTTTTTTGTTGGAATAAGCCTTATGTTGGAGCGATCTTGAAAAGGTCGCGATAGTACTTGCGCTTTTGTTGGAGCGGTCTGGTAAAGGCCGCGATGATGCCAATCGCCTCATCTGCGATAAGGCTCCAACAAAAAGCCCCGCTTGTGCGAGGCTTTTTGATTTGGATGGCGGTTGAGGAGGGATTCGAACCCTCGATACGTTGCCGTATACACACTTTCCAGGCGTGCTCCTTCGACCACTCGGACACTCAACCTAAACTTTATTTTGGCACAACACTTTCCAGGCGTGCTCGTTATTCGCGTCTCCTGACGCTCACCCCGTTGGGGCCGGACTTCGTCCGTTCAAAAACGCTATCCTTGCGTTTTTAGTCGAGCACTCGGACACTCAACCTAAACTTTAATTTGGCACAACACCTTCCAGGCGTGCTCTTCAACGCGAGCGCGGATTCTAGCAAAGATGGTTTAAATCACAAGGGTTTATCGCGGCTTGTGCTGTTACTGAGGGTGGTTTCGTTTAGAATACACACAGATTTAATATTTTCAT
The DNA here is from genome assembly GCF_013283315.1 of Marinobacterium sp. xm-g-59. Taxonomy (NCBI): domain Bacteria; kingdom Pseudomonadati; phylum Pseudomonadota; class Gammaproteobacteria; order Oceanospirillales; family Oceanospirillaceae; genus Marinobacterium; species Marinobacterium sp. xm-g-59. Next base: position 66,369 of record NZ_WBYR01000001.1, read on the forward strand.
TAGGAACTGATTGATGTTGATGCCGATCTTGGCTGTGGTTGCGGGTCTTGTGTTATTGGTTTGGAGTGCCGATCGTTTTGTCGATGGGGCGGCTGCTACCGCTAAACATTTGGGTATGCCAACCTTATTGATCGGTATGGTCATTATTGGGTTTGGTACCTCTGCACCTGAGATGGTGGTTTCTGCTTTAGCCGCTTCCCAAGGTAACCCCGGCTTAGCCATTGGTAATGGCTTTGGCTCAAACATCACTAATATTGCGTTAATTTTGGGGATTACCGCGCTGTTAAGTCCTATCAGCGTTAAATCCAAGATTCTTAAGACGGAGCTTCCTCTACTAGCCCTTGCAACCCTACTTGTGGGTGCGTTGATCTACGATTTAGAGATTACTCGTTTTGATGCTTTTCTGATGTTGTTTGTCTTTGCGCTGATTATGGGCTGGTCGATTTACTCCAGCATGAGAGCCAAAAACGATGCACTCTCTGCGGACTTTGAATCTGAGTTTGAAGATGACGACTACCTGCCGTTAAGTCGAGCGCTTTTCTGGTTGGTGTTAGGCCTAGTGATTCTGATTGGTAGCTCACGCCTGTTGGTCTGGGGCGCTGTCGATATTGCGATGGCTTTGGGTGTCAGTGATCTGATCATTGGATTGACCATTGTAGCGATAGGCACTTCGCTGCCTGAACTGGCTTCGTCAATCATTGCGGTAAAGAAGAACGAGCATGATTTAGCCTTGGGTAACGTCATTGGATCTAACTTATTCAATACTCTTGCCGTTGTTGGTATAGCCGGTGCTATTCAGCCTTTGGGTATTGAAGCTGCAGCTCTCTACCGTGATTGGACCATTATGGGCGTGTTAACTCTATCCCTGTTTGTTTTGGGTTACGGTGTGTTAGGGCGTCGTCGCATTAATCGTATTGAGGGTGGGTTGTTGGTGGCCGTCTATATAGGTTATGCGGGTTACCTTTTCTATACGCTGTCTGCTTCGTTTTAACGCTTATATCGCTTCGCCCTTAAATTATCGCGGCCTTTGCTAGACCGCTCCAACAGTATTTATCGCGGTCTTTTCAAGTCGACTCTAACACTAAGTGCATTTGACACTGTTGGAGCGGTCTTAAAAAGGCCGCGATAGCTTTACATACACACTCCAGCATCTAATAAGTTGGCACGATACTTGCTTTAAATTTACTAACGAAAATTTGTAGAGAGCAGTATTTTTAAGTTTGTGTCCAAGTTAAGTATTGGTGCTAAAACCATCATTGGTGTGGCATTATTCGAGATCTGCGCCTTCTCTTTCTTGATTCTGACAGAGTCAGCCATTGTTCATGATACGAATAAAGCGCTTTATGAAGAGTCTGCACGAGACATATCAGAGCTTTTTACCTCGTCAATCACCAACGCGGTCATCAGCTTTGATATTGCCGAGATAGAATCGGCCATTTCTCAATTCATGCAGCGTGAAACGGTATTGGGCGTTTCAGTTATAGCAGCTAATGATCGAGTCATGGCGAGCCAGACACAGAAGGGGCTAGATGGGCTTGAATCCATATATGATGTTCAGATGCCTATTATTATTGATCAACAATCCTTTGGCTGGGTGGAGTTTACCTATGACATCTCAATCGTTGACGATAACTCCAATTTTGCCAAACTGTTAGGTTTTCAAATCGCGATTGGCGGGCTTCTGTTAGTAGCTTTCTTTTCATACCTGCTTGGTCGATACCTGACTTGTCGTATCCGAGAGCTCTCTAAAAGTGTCCAATCGATTGCTAAGGGTGACCTAAACACAGAGGTTAAGGTTATTGGCCATGATGAGATCTCGCAGTTTGCTAGTCTGCTTGAAGCGATGCGCAAGAAGTTAGTTGAAGCACAATCAGTCATGGCGAAAAGTCAGGAAAACTTAGCTCAGCAAGTCGAAAGTAAAACCAAAGAACTTCAGCAGGCACTTAGATTATCGGAAGAATCTAAACAGCGTGAAGCCGATGTGTTCGCCATTTTAGGTCATGAGATCCGCACGCCCATATCGATCATCATGATGGAGTTAGAAAATAGAGAATCCATTAATCTCAATCTCATCCGCTCGAATGTTGATCATACTCTATCGCTTATTGATGATATGAGCTTGGTCGCACGAGCGGGTTCTGGTCGTGATATGAACGTCGATTCAGTCGATTTGGCTGAGCTATTCAGTGGTCTTATTACCAGCTATCGACAGCAAGCCTATGCACATGGAATTCGTTTAGTCGATGAGATAGCGATTACCGGGACGCAGGTTAAAACATCAGAGAAGGCGCTGCGTCAAATCGTCTCAAATCTAATGCGAAACGCCATCATTCACAGCCAGTGTAAAACCTTATCTATCTCGGCCGATCTGCAACGCATTAACCCAAACTTTGCACGTCTTGAAGTCTCTATTACCGATGATGGTAAGGGCATTAAGCCAGAGCTTCAGGCTCGGGTGTTTGAGAGCTTTACTAGAGGTGATAGCCAGACTGAGGGGAGCGGTATTGGACTCAGTGTCTGTAAGGAGTTGGTGACTAATATGGGCGGGGATTTGGTGTTAGAGAGCGACGGGAAAACGGGTAGCCGTTTTACCTTTACACTCTCATTGGCGATTGAAGAGGCTAAGAGTTCTTTGCCAACATCTGAGTTACCTCAGATGGAACTCTCAGTGTTAGAAGGATTATCCGTTTTGGTCGTTGAGGATAACCTAACAATACAACTGTTAACCAAAAAGATGCTGGAATCAAAAGGCGCATCAGTTGTGACCGCCTCTAACGGGGATGAGGGTCTGCAAAAAGCTAAATTACAGACGTTTGATCTTATGCTGTCTGACCTAATGATGCCGGTCATGGATGGAGATGAGATGATTAAAACCCTGAGGTCTATGGATGTTGATACACCCATTATCGGTGTAACAGCGGCAACCATTGGAGGAGAGCGAGATCAGCTATTAAAAGCAGGTGCTGATCTTGTGTTGGCAAAACCATTAAAAATCGACAGCATCGAGGCGTTTTTGCTCTCTCAGTCTGTCAAAATCATCAATAGTTAAGAGGAGTGGTTGATGAATAAGTTATTAAAGCGTTTCGCAACAGTCGGTGTTTTGGCGGCGACCATCAGTGGTCAAGCTTGGGCAGAGACGTTTACTTTTGGTGTTGTCCCTCAGCAGTCAGCAACCAAGTTAGCTAAAGTGTGGGGGCCTGTTCTTAAGCATCTAGAAGATAAAACGGGCATGCAGTTTCAGTTTGCTACCGCTACCGATATTCCTACCTTTGAGCAGCGTTTAATGGACGGTGTGTATGACTTTGCTTACATGAACCCCTACCACTTCACCTTCTTTAATGAACACAAGGGTTACACTGCGCTTGCGCATCGAGCGGATAAGAAAATTCAGGGTCTTCTAGTCACGCGTACCGACAGCTCCATTGCTGAGTTAAGTCAGTTAGAGGGTAAGGAGGTCGCATTCCCTTCGCCAGCAGCCTTTGCGGCTTCGTTGGTTCCACGTGGGGAGTTGGCAGCAATGGGTATTACTATCACCCCCCGTTATGTCAGTTCGCATGACTCAGTTTATTTGGGTGTGTCTCGTGAGTTTTTCTTGGCCGGAGGCGGCATAGGACGCACGTTTAATAACTCTAAAGATGATATTAAGAGCCAATTAAAAGTACTTTGGAAAACCGAAGAGTACACCCCCCATGCCTTTGCTAACCACCCAAGAGTCGATGCCGATATAGCCAAGAAAGTTTCAGCGACATTGGCTGATATGAGTAACTCTGAAGAGGGTAAAGCTGCGTTATCAGGTTTAGGTATTCAATCGCTTAGAGCCGCTAATGACAGTGACTGGGATGATGTACGTGCGCTGAAGCTAACGCTGTTGGATAGTTTGTTGGATTGAGCGATCGCGGCCTTTTCAAGACCGCTCCAACATAAAAAGATCTCGAACCGTTGGAGCGGTCTTAAGAAGGCCGCGAACTTAAGAAAAGATTTCGAACCGTTGGAGCGGTCTTGAAAAGGCCGCGAACTTAAGAAAAGATTTCGAACCGTTGGAGCGGTCTTAAAAAGGCCGCGAACTTAAGAAAAGATTTCGAACTGTTGGAGCGGTCTTAAGAAGGCCGCGAACTTAATCCAAGCGAAACCTGAGCTGGAAAAGTGCGCTCGGTTTCGCTCTAACCAGCTCAATATCACCATCCATGCTTTTCATCAGGGTTTGCACCTTAAAGAGCCCTAGCCCCGTTCCAGCTCCAATCTCGCGTGTGGTAAAGAAGGGATCAAAGATGTTGTTGATGTCTTGGGTCTCTATACCCATGCCATTATCTTCGATCGTCAGTTTAAGTTCTGAACCCTCTCTTTCACATTGAATGTTTACCAGGGCCTCTTTCTCCGGGGGAACAGCCTGAAGCGCATTGGTGACAACGCCCGATATAGCATCCATTGCTAAGCGTGCATTCGCTCGAACAAATAGAGAGTCGGGCAGTTGAATCAGTATCTGACAATTGCCTGCAGAGCGATCAGGTAACTGCTGTACAGCTTGTTCAGCGCTTTGTTCAACGAGGCTTCGTAGGTTGACCAACTCTAACTCTGACTCCTCTCTGTTTAACTCCAGATTACGAAGTTGCGAGATGATCAGTGTTACCCGCAAAATAGCCGCTTCGGACTCATCTATCAGTGATGGATAATCTGATGAGAGGTAATCAAAATCTGCTTTATCAAGGATTGGATTGAGCTGTTCAGGATTCATCGACTCTTTTTTAATCTGCTCTATCGCGCTCACACACTGCTCTATGTAATCGCGCAGGGTGTCGATGTTAGAACGGACAATTGATAGCGGGTTATTCACCTCATGGGCAATGCCTGACGCTAGAACCCCCAGTGAGGCCTGTTTTTCAGCAGCAATCAATTTGGCTTGTGCGGCTTTGATTTCATGATTGGCTAATTCAAGCAGATGGTTTTTTTCTGATAGCGCTAGAGTTCGCTGTTCAACTTTGTTTTCTAGCTCTTCATTTAAATTACGCAGCTGCTGCTCTAAGGTCTTTTCCTGTTCGCGCGTCGCTTTGAGGGTGGAGCTCATTCGGTTAAAAGCGGTTGCCACGACATCGATTTCGTCGTTTCCTTTAACCTCTATTTGAGTCCTAAGTTCGCCTCGGCTAATGGTCTCTGCAGCATCACGAAGCAGGGAGAGCTTATTAATCAGATAGCGTCCCAAGACAAAAGAGAAGATTGCCACTAATACCATTTCTAAAGCGGCAATGGCGTAACTCCAACGTTTAGCCTCTTCAATCGTGTTGAGTATAGGGTAGATACTAAACCCGACCTCTACCATGCCGTACTGATCGCCTTCGACCTCGATGACCGCTTTTGCATCAAAGATACCGTCATCAACCTCTGACGCTTCTAGGTCAATGTCACCCGGAGAGATGGTATCGGATTGAGTTAAGATGCGACCCTGTTGATCGAGAACACGCGCGTACAGAATGTCGTCACTTTTCATGACCTCATCGACAAACGCATTCAGAGAGGCTAGATCATAAGCTAAAACAGCGTCTTTAACGGTAATCGCAAAGAGTTGTGCCGTCGCGTTAGCACGCTTGTTCATCTCGTTGAAGTTCGTATCACGAATAAAACCGAGCATCATAACGATCAGCGTGATCAGAAGGACCGCTTCGATAGCAGCTACCCCTAAGATCGTCTTAGTTTTAATGGAGTTTCGAATCAACGCGCTGTCTCAATAAACATCTGTTTCTCATTCGTTAACTATAGTCTATAGATCCTGACTTGTTTTACTTCTTTTGTAGTAGAGAAAATATACGCCCATCTATAACAAGCAGTCCGAAACCAATGAACAAACCTCCCGTCACTTGAATCAGTGTAATGGTCTCATTAAGAACACTGATACCTAGCAGAGTGCCGCTAATAGGAACCAGAAGGGTGACCAGCATGGCGTTAGCGGCACCTGCTTTACTGATTAACTCAAAAAAGAGTATGTAAGCAAAGGATGTTGAGGCCACCGCCAGCGCTAATATTGAAGCGATCACGCTGAAAGAGGGTAGCGTTTCGGGTAATTTGGTTGAGGTCAGTATCAGTACTGGAATCATGATAAGGCTTGAGGCGCTAAGCTGGCATGTCGCAGACTGAATCGAGTTGCGTCCGGCGAGGTGGCGTTTCGCCCATAATCCTGAAAAACCATAACTTACGGTCGCTAAAAAGCTTAGCAGAACTCCCAGAGGATCGGTATGGAGAGCTAATTGGGTTAGGCCGCTAAGCAGCGCGACTCCCAATACGCCCAACAGACTACCAATGACTTTATTGGGTTTGAGTAACTCCTCTTTAAATAGGGCTAACACAATAAAGGTGCAGATCGGTGTCATGGCGTTGATGATGGAGGCCAATGAGACACTGATCAGTGTTTGTGCATAAAAGATGAAGGTAAAGGGGATAACGTTATTGAGCAGCCCCATTGCAAAGAATTTCTTCCAGGTATCAACATCTTTAGGAAGCGGAACTTTGAAAAGAGGCAGCAGGCTTAACATCACCAATGCTGCAATCATCACCCTTAAAAAAACCAGTAGAAGGGGATCTATCTCATGCACGGCAATACCGATAAATAGAAACGAGCCACCCCAAAGCAGCGACAGTGTGAAAAGATTGAGCAGTTGTGAAGTAGGCATCTAATCGGTTGATCTCTATTTATTTGCAAGCTTAGCCATCATAAGGGAACCGATGGTTGTTCACCTAGTATTTCATCCTGTGACTTTGCCTGATTATGCCTTGATTCAAAAGCGGTTCTTTCGCATTATGTGCTGAATAATTATTGATAAGGACAGACTATGTCAGGATTACTGCCAAACGTTGATCCAGATGGATTGCTAGAATTCTCGGTTGTTTACACAGACCGTTCCCTAAACCACATGTCGAATGCCTTTCAGCATGTCATGTGTGATCTTTCGGGTCAGTTAAAATCCGTCTACAACGCCGATGCAGTTGCGATCATTCCTGGTAGCGGTACCTTTGGTATGGAAGCGGTGGCTCGACAGTTTGCTAACGGCAAAAAAGCGATGGTGATTCGCAACGGTTGGTTTAGTTACCGTTGGACTCAAATCTTTGAGATGGCAGGCTTGCCTCGTGAAGAGTTGGTTCTTAAAGCTCGTTTTGATTCAGACGATGCACAAGCGCAACTCTCTCCGTACCCCATTGAAGAGGCGGTGGATGCCATTCGTAACGAGCGACCAGATGTGGTCTTTGCACCACACGTCGAAACCTCGGCCGGTATGATTCTGCCAGATGAGTACATTAAATCCATTGCGGATGCGGCTCATGAAGTGGGTGCGCTGTTTGTTCTGGACTGTATTGCGTCAGGTGCCATCTGGGTTGATATGAAGGCTCTGGGTGTTGATCTGCTCTGCAGTGCGCCACAGAAGGGGTGGAGTGGTTCACCTTGTGCGGGCCTTGTGATGATGAGTCAACGAGCTCGTGACGCGATCGAGAATACTACTAGTAACTCCTTTGCTTGCGACCTTAAAAAGTGGCTTCAGATTATGGAAGCTTACGAAAACGGTGGCCACGCCTACCATGCCACCATGCCTACCGATGGTTTGCGTCAGCTACGTGATGTAATGGCCGAGGCTGAGAAATTTGGCTTTGCGGAACTTAAAGCGGCTCAAGCTCGCTTAGGTAAAGAGGCTCGTGAACTACTGGCATCACGCGGCATTAAGAGCTTAGCGGCTGAGGGTTTCGGAGCGCCTGGTGTCATCGTTAACCATACAACCGATAGTGATATTCAGAATGGCTCTCGCTTTGCACAAGCAGGATTCCAAATCGCAGCGGGCGTACCGCTCATGTGTGATGAGCCAGAAGGCTTCTGTACCTTCCGTATCGGTCTGTTCGGTATCGATAAGCTAATGAACGTTGATCGTACGTTGGATTACTTGAAAGAGGCGCTGGATAAGGCGGGTCTTTAATAGTTGGAGCGGTCTAGAATAGGCCGCGATGCTCTTCTTACAGGTGTCTGGCTTCAGCCTGACACCTAATCGCCTCATCTTCGATAAGGCTCCAATAGGTCGCTTCGCACTCCGTGCTAGCTCCTACGATTGGGTTCGTCACTGTTGGAGCGGTCTAGAATAGGCCGCGATGCTCTTCTTCGCGGTGTCTGGCTTCCAGCCTGACACCTAATCGCCTCATCTTCGATAAGGCTCCAACAAGGAGAAGCGATCCGATTTAATAAAACACCCGCTCTACAAACCAAATCGCTCCAAGTAGCGAAATCCCCAAACTTAATGGTATGCGTACCCATCGATTCCAAAAGGCTTTGGATGAGAACCAGTATCCAACCAACAGATGCGCAATCACAAGGGTTGCGAGTTGCCCCAGCTCCACGCCAATATTGAAGGCGATTAAGCTCTCTACGAAGCTATCCGACTCTAAGCCGATTTCCCGTAGCACACCCGCAAATCCTAGTCCGTGTAACAATCCAAAGCCAAAGACCAGCCCAATTCGGGATTTAGAGACTCGATCTTTAAATAGGTTTTCAATAGCGATATAGACAATCGACAGGGCGATCAGAGGCTCCACAATGTATGGGGGTATGTTCACAAGCCCTAAAATGGCCAGTGCTAAAGTCAATGTATGCGCGGCTGTGAAGGCGGTGACCTGCCACAGAAGATCTTTAAGACGTTGACTTAATAGATAGAGGCCGAGCACAAACAGAATGTGATCAAGGCCTAAGGGTAATATGTGTTCAAAGCCCCGCTTTACGTAATCCAAAAGCCCTTGGCGCTTCAACTCAAGACGACTTAAATTGATCGATTCTGATTGAGTGCCAGCGGCTACCCAAGATGCCCCTTTGATCTCACCCTGTTCACTTAACCGGACGACGGCATCGCTATAGGCCTCTGGCCAGCTAAAGGTGATCTCTGACGAGGTTGATTCGACAGTAAAGCGGTAGGTGACCAAAGATTGGCGGGCCAGATCAATATCGGGTTGATCGATAACGGCTAGATCAGAGCTAAGGAGTGATTTAGGTACTGGCCCATCTGTTGAGGCGAGTGTGATCTGATTAAACAGCTTAGCAACGAAGGGATCTGCTTTAGTTGACAGTTCAGCAGTGGGCAGTGCTCTTAATTGATTATACTGCTCAGCGGTGGGGGCGTTATCAGTATCCGCATGTTCAGTCCCGATTTCGCTCATCAGAGCCTCTAAGTTGGTATCAACACGCATTTCCAAACTATTGTCGGGTAATACTTCCATCTCAATGATGGTTGGAGTAATTTCATGGGCTCGGCTTAACGTGCTGACTAATAATAGTAGAGTGCCAAGAAGGCCAAAATAGAGACGAGCACGTAGAGTCATTGAATTTCCTTAACGGAGCTGGATGTGAAAATAGTTAAACCATTAGCACTGATAGTAGCGATTAGTTCATCGTTCGCAAGTGCTCATGAGCAATGGTTAGAGCCTAGCCAGTATCAGATACGTCCGAAAGCTACGATAAAAGCGGATATCCGGATTGGGCAAAACTTCAAAGGGTACGCCTATCCCTACCTTGAACATGAGACAGCGCAGTTCATTGAGCGGGATGGAGCTGGTCTGCGTAACGTTGATGCCATCACCGGAGATAAGCCGGCTTACACCTCTAAAATGCCCGAAATGGGTTTTCGCTGGGTGGCGCTTGAGTCTAAGGCCTATGACCTAACCTTTGATAGTGAGAAGAAGTTTGTCGACTATATCAACGGCGAAGGCCTCGAGTGGGTGCTCGATTGGTATCAGGAGCAGGGTAGGTCCAGAGAGGGTGTAACAGAGACCTACTATCGCCATGCTAAAACACTCTTTTCTGTTGAAGGCAGTGAAGAGGCTGAATGGCTAACCGAACCTTTGGGTCACCGTTTGGAGCTGATCCCGGTTGCATCCTTCACCCAGTGTTCCACCGCCCCCACATTCCAACTCTTATGGCAGGGTAAACCGCTTGAGGGCGCCCTTGTAAGACGGTTTGTTAAAGGTAAACGCGGGACAGAACAGTACCGTACTAACCAGAATGGTAAAGTAAGATTTACTGCACAAGAGGGTCCATTTTTAATCAATGCCGTTCGTATTGATTACGGATCTGAACCAAGAGCTAAGGGTAAGGATTGGGTCAGTGATTGGGCCTCTTTAACTTACCAGTGTCAAAAATAAAGGATTAATAATGAGCGAGACAGTTAAAGCGATTCGAATTGAGCAGAATGGCGGTCCAGAAGAGATGAAGTTGGTTGATGTCGAACTTCCTGAACTGGGCGAGTTTGATGTGTTGGTTCGTCATGAAGCGGTAGGTCTTAACTACATTGATGTCTACTTCCGCACCGGTCTCTACCCACAAGAGATGCCGGGCAAGATTGGCATGGAAGGTAGCGGTGTGGTTGAGGCAATTGGCTCAGGTGTGACCTATGTCAGCGTCGGTGATCGAGTGGCTTACGCGGGGCAACCTCTTGGCGCCTACAGTCAAAAGCGCGTGATGCCGCAGGATACGTTGATTCAACTACCAGAGAGCATCAGCTTCGAGCAGGGTGCTGCTATGATGCTGCAAGGTCTAACCGTTCAGTACCTTCTGAATGACAGCTACAAGGTGCAGGCGGGCGATACCATCCTGCTTCATGCTGCAGCAGGCGGTGTCGGTTTGATTGCTGTGCAGTGGCTTAAGGCATTGGGTGCGCGTGTTATAGGTACGGTCGGCAATCAGGCTAAAGCGGATTTGGCTAAGAGCTTTGGTTGCGATGAGACGATCATCTACACCGAAGAGGATTTTGTTGCTCGTACTCGTGAGCTGACGGATGGTAAAGGGGTGCAAGCGGTCTACGACTCTATTGGTAAAGATACCTTTATGCAGTCACTCGACTGTTTAGCACCGCGTGGCACGATGGTTTCGTTTGGTAACGCAACCGGTGCGGTTCCAGCGTTCGAGATTGGCATGTTGGCAGCAAAAGGGTCCCTTAAAGTGACCCGCCCGACACTGATGACCTATGTTCATGATCGTCCTATGTTGGAGAGTATGGCCAAGGATCTGATCGCGCGCGTTGAATCAGGGCAGGTGAAGATTGAGGTCAATCAGCGTTATCCCTTGGCTGATGCAGCGCAAGCTCACATCGATTTGGAGTCGCGTCAAACGACCGGTTCAACGGTGTTGTTGCCTTAATACTGGCAGTGGGTGACTGGCCTTTAGCCTGTCATCCACTCTTTGTATAGCGTCTGATCTACTCTGTTGGAGCCTTATCGAAGATGAGGCGAAATAGGTGTCAGGCTAAAGCCAGACACCTCTAGGAAGGTAATCGCGGCCTTGTTAAGACCGCTCCAACATTATTTGGTGCTAGTCACACACTCTTGATTTCACACCTCAATCGCTCAGCTTCGCTGCGCTGGTGGGTCACCATAATCAACATCTTCTGTTGTTCGGTTAATTGTCTATCGATCCAGTCCAAAACCTTCTGCTTAGTTTCGCTGTCTAAGCCTGTTAGAGGCTCATCCAGGACAATAATCGGTTCAGGACGCAGTAGGGTTCTGATGATGCCAATACGCTGACGTTGCCCGCCAGAGAGCTGATTAGGCATCTTGTTGAGATAGCCGAGCAGATCCAGTTCTTGCATCGCCTCTTGGATGCGTTTGTCCGGGTTTTGACGTTTATCCAATCCCAATCTCAAGTTCTGCTGGATGGTTAAGTGTTCAAAGAGATTATCCTCCTGAAACAGCATCGCGACAGGACGCTCTTCTGGAGGCTGATCAGTAATGACCTGATCATTGAAGCGCACTTCACCTGATTTAATCGGTGCAAAGCCGGCAATAGCCAACAGCAGGGTTGTTTTACCAATGCCGCTTTGGCCGAGCAGTGCGACTCTGGATTGGTCAGGGACATACAAGTCGTAACAGTACTCCCAATCGGGGTAGCTGACTATGAGGTTGTTGATCTGCAGGCCAAGGTTATTGCTCATGGTGAACACTGCGCTCCAGTAGAATTAATAGCAGGTAGCAAAGTCCCAACAGAATGACCGATGTGATAGCGGCCTCTGACATACGATAGGTACCAGCAAAGGTGTAGATCAGCCAGGGGAGGGTCGGTGATTCATAACTGCCAAATATAGCAAAAATGGAGACATCACCTAAGGCCAACAGAAGTCCCAAAGAGAAAGCGGCTAGTAGTGAGCGTCGAATAAACGGGTAGATGATGCGCACTCTCTCCAGCGGTGTGAGTTTTAAATTGCCTACTAGTTTTGCATATTGCGAATCAAATTGAATGAATCTTGGGCGTAGCTGGCTGAGCAAAAAGGGTAGCAGAACAAAGGCGTTAAGCAGTATTAGCATCAGTGTGGCGTAAGTCTCGAGTAGCCCACGGCTGATCAGCCAAATGTAACTACCGGTCGATAACACCATGGCTGGAGCGACCAGTGACTGATTGGCTAACCAACTGAATAGCGTCTCTTGTATCGGCTTAACTTGTTGGGCTGCTTTTCTGATGGGTGTCAGCAGTGCGATGGCGGTGAGAAGTGCCAACAGTGATGCGCTTAATGCGATGAGCAGTGAGACGCCCATTGCTTTCAACATGGCAGCGTAGGGGTAGTTAATTAGTGCCTCTTGATTGAGTGTGATGAACAGTGCAATTAACGGCCCTAATAGATAGACCCACCCCAGCAGGTAGAAAGCCAATTGAATAGGCACTTTTACCCCTTGCTCTAATCGATAAGCAGGCTGCTCTCGAGTGGAACCGAGCCAGTTCACTCTGCTGGCATAGATCAGGGCAAGATAGATAAGACCGGCTATCGCAAACTGCAGCCAGGCAAGGGTTAGCGCCTCGTTGAGGTTGAAGTCGTATTTAAGGGCTTGGTAGATGGCCAGTTCTAAGGTGGTGGCTTTAGGTCCACCGCCGAGCGTTAATACGATCGCAAAACTGTTAAAGCAGAGAATAAAGATTAAGCCCGCCAGTGTTGCGACCTGGCTCTTAATAGCAGGCCACTCAATGTGTCGAAGGCGTTGCCAAAAACTGAACTTAAGCTGGTCGGCTAATTGCTCTCGGTTTAAAGGGATAGAGCTGTAGCCCTGATAGAGAATACGAACGGCTAGCGGAAAGTTCAGATAGATATGGGCAATTAAGATTCCATTGAGGCCAAAGAGTTTCCACTCTTTTAACAGATCTATAAATGGCGATTGCGGTCCTAGCAGGTTGACGATGCCGGTAATCAATATGAGTGATGGCATCACGAACGCCAGCAGTGAGAGTCTTAGAAACTGATCTCTACCAGCGGGTCGCAAACGATGCAGGGCTCTTGCGATGGGTATTGCCAGTAGAAGAGAGCCCAAGGCACTTAACAGGGCTTGGTAGAGGGTAAAACTTAAAATGTTTTGTAGGTATGTGTCTTGTAACAGCTCGGGGGTGAATCGGGTCTCTTCGAATCCGATCAACCCCCAAAAGGCGAGCACCGTCAGAGAGAGGGTGCCCAGATAAGCAACCGCACTCATCAGTGGGGTGAAAGTGCGGCCTAGTAACATCAGGATTGGTTCACGCGATCGCTTTATTGTGAAACAGCGGTACGCCACTCACGAATCCAGCGAGCACGGTTTTCGGCCAATTCGTCACTGCCAAGTTTGATCTGCTGTGGGGTTACCAACTGCTCAAACGCTTCTGGTAGCTCTACATTATCAATAACCGGTAGCATCCAGTTGGTCACTGGTAGGATCTGCTGCGCTTCGTTTGAGATTAGAAACTCAAGGAACTGGTTCGCTAACTCAGTTTGATCGCTGTATGCGCTGATCGCGGCCACTTCAACTTGTGCTACGTGTCCGTCTGTAAACTCTGCGGCTTTGTACTGATTCTTACCTTCAGCAACAACGTGGTATGCAGGCGATGTGGTGTAACTCAAAACGTAGTCAGAACCGCCCTCTAGGAACAAACTGTAAGCTTCCCACCAACCTTTGGTGACGGTAACGGTCTGCTTAGCTAGATCTGCCCATGCAGTCGCCGCTTCCTCACCGTACGCTTTATTAACCCAGGTCATTAACCCCTGGCCTGGCGTTGACGTACGTGGGTCTTGGTAGATAACTGAGGCGTCGGAAGCTAAGAGTTCAGCAAAGCTTGTTGCTGGCGCTTGGATCTTTTGCGCGTCATAAATGAATGCAAAATAGCCGTAGTCAAAGGGTACAAACTGATTATTGTTCCAGTTTAAGTCGCTGGTGATCTTTGAGGTGTCGACGCTGTGAGATTGAACCAGACCCAGTTGCGTAGCTTCTGTCATCAAACCGTTATCAAGGCCAAGCAGTACATCGGCTTGGGTGTTGGATTTCTCGACACGTGCGCGATTCAGAATGCTGACACCATCCTCTGCTGCGACGAAATTAAGAGTACAACCACATTGTGCTTCAAAGGCTGTTTTGAGCTGAGGGCCTGGACCCCACTCAGAGACGAAGCTGTCGTAGGTGTACACGTTAAGTTCGGGCTTATCGGAAGCGACTGCCGCAAAAGAAGCAGTTAACATTGCACCGGCAACAGATAATTTGAGTGTGGTTGCTGAATCCATCAAGAAACTCCTGTAATTTAAAAAACTTAAACATCCATTATTAAGTTAGGCGTTGAATGATACTAAGTGAGCTAGAGGCTGTCATTGCATCTAGGGCGGTTTCGGGAAGTTTGTCGCAATTAATTTCAGACAAAATTCCTTTGAACAGTCAGATAGCACCTCTTGATACGTCTGCTACGCGTCATAGGATGTATCTACTTGAGGAAAAAGGGGAGCGGTTTGTTGTTAGGGCAGAACCTGACAAAGAGACCCTCCCAGGGGTGGACCCGTTTCGTGAGCGAAACATTCTTGATGCCATCGCTCATTTTCAATGGTCCCCTAAGTTAATGATCAACGAGCCTCAGCAGGGTGTGTTGATTATGCATCACGCAGGAGAGTGCTCAGGCGTGCTCTCATCGGCTCAAAAAACGGTTCTATTGAATGCTTTTGCTGAGATGCAGAGCCTTACTGAACTGCCCATGTTAGATTATGCTGCGCTATTTCAGCAGTATCGAGACGAGTTGCGTGATTCAGGACATCAACAGTTAACTGATGAGGCTGAGCAGCAACTACTCTCCCTTCCTAACATGCCTAGGGTGTTAGTTCACCATGATCTTCACCCGGGTAATATTTGCTGGCAGAATGGCGACGCCACCATTATTGATTGGGAGTACGCAGGCGTTGGAATCGCATGGTTGGATTACGCGGTGTTAATTCGAGATCTAGGCTTTACCGCAAGTGAGTTGATGCAGTTGCCTCTGTTGAACGCTTTTGACGAGCAGGCGTTAACCCACTGGCTGGCCCAATCAATTCAGGTGGTCGATCAGCTTGAGATGCTCTGGTCACATTATAAATCACAGGTTACAGGTTAAGGGTAATTAGAATGAACATGAATGAATTATTGGAACAGATTAAACAGGCACCTGAGAGCGTAGAGTTCGCTGAGGTGATGGCGGTTATTGATGCATCGTTTGACCATAAACCTTCTGCTTTTGTAAACGGTGATCTAGAAAACTCAGCAGAGCAAAACCAGGGCTCGGCTAAGATTTTGAGCTTTGCTAAGCTGAATAATCTTTCTGAATCAGAGACGCTGGCCTGTTTTGGTACTTACTACCGCGATGATGTGTTGGGTAATCCTGAAGGAACCGATCACGGCAATATTCGTAATTTCATGAATTCGGGTTGGGCTGGCGTTCAGTTACCTGAAGGTGTGTTGACGGCTAAGTAGGCTAATTCGCCTCATCTTCGATAAGGCTCCAACAGGTTGCGTCGAAACATGGCTGTTCCTGTTGGAGCGGTCTTGAAAAGGCCGCGATGCTCCAACAAGTTTATTCACTCTCTTTCAGCGCATCGGTCGCTTTTTTCCGCAACACCAAAGAGTAGAGGTCGGTTCGACGGTCCTTTCCGTTGGTCACTGACCCTTTCTCCCTGACGTCGTACAACGAATCCAAGTTTAAATCGGCTATCAGTGCCATCTCAGTATTAGGTGTACTCTCCGCGATGATAGCATCATGCGGGAAGGCGAAATCAGACGGCGAATAGACAGCCGACTGAGCATATTGGATATCGACATTGTGTACCTGCGGTAGGTTGCCGACACTGCCTCCGATGACAACATAGATCTCATTCTCAATAGCGCGCGCCTGTGCACATCGCTGTACTCTAAGAAATCCGTTCTTTGTATCTGTCCAGAAAGGGACAAAAAGAATGTCGATGCCCTCATCACGCAACAGTCGACCCAACTCAGGAAATTCAACGTCGTAACAGATCAGAATACCGATACGACCCGCATCAGTATCAAAGGCCTGCAGTGTGTCACCACCCTCAATGACCCAGTCACGACGCTCGTGCGGTGTGATGTGGAGCTTCGGTTGCACCTCTATGCTGCCATCACGACGGCATAAGTAGGTATTGTTGTAGAGAGTGTCACCTTCCAGTACCGGGATGCTGCCAGAGATGATGTTGATGTTATAAGCGACGGCAAAGCCAGAGATCGCTTCAATGGTTCTCTCGGCATAGCCTGCTAGGAATCTGATCGCCTCATATTGATTCTCTTGATTGCCGAGCCCCATGAGCGGGGCGTTAAAGAACTCTGGGAACATAATGAAGTCGGCCGTGTAGTCGGCCATAGAGTCGACAAAGTACTCAACCTGGGTTAACCAGTGTTCAAAGGATTCTGTGGTGCGCATCTGCCACTGTATGGCGCTGACGCGAACGGATCGTTTTCTGAAGTTTTCGGCTTGCAGAGACTCATCTTCTGGTTCGTAATCGATGTTGATCCACTCCAGCAGAGTCGCGAATCCTTTAGATCGCTCATCCTCTGGCAGGTAGTTTCGAAGAATACGTTTCACTTCAAAGTGGTTAGCAAACTGGAAACTTAGAATGGGGTCATAAGCCTCACGTTTGCGCACCGCTTCGATGTACTCTTTAGGCGTCATCTCTTCAGCGTGCTTGTAGTAGTTTATGATGCGCCCACCCGCTAAAATTGATCGTAAATTCAATTGGATACAGATCTCTTTTCGAGCATCATATAACCTTCGGCCTAGTCGATATTCACGATAGTCTGGGTGTACAAACAGATCCAAACCGTAGAGTGCATCGCCTTTCTTGTCGTGTTGGAAGGTCTCACGTCGACCGATCAAATCGTCGTAGGTGTGGGCTCTAGTGAAGCGGTTATAAGCACATTGAACAGAGAGCGCGCCAGCCACAATGGTGCCGCGATCTTCAATGACAATTTGCCCTTCAGGAAACTGTTTTAGAAGCAGAGCTAGGGACTCTTTTGGCCAGCTGCCCCCAAGATCGTCGTAGACCCGATCCATCAATTCGACCAGTTGATCTAGATCGTCCAGGGTTAGGTTGCGCAGTTTCAGTTGAAGATCTTTTGGGTTTTCGTAGCTCATAAAGGTCTCTCGAACAAATTAAGCACTGTTTAGATAACTTAAGCATAGACCTGTTATGGGTTTTCTCGAAGTTTTATTTACAATGGCGTTTGTGATTATTGGAGGGATACTGTGTCATTGCCAACCCCACCGGACGCTATGTTTCCGGAACTCTTTCTTGCCGTTCAACGTTCAGGCCTTTTTCCTGACTCTAAAACCTTTGTTGATTTAGTGCCTAGGGCCTCAGCTGATGAAATAAACCAAGCATTCATAGAGTGTAAGAGTGAAGTGGGGTTTGAGCTGGCTGACTTTATTCCACGTTTCTTTAAGCGAGAAACCCTTGAGTCATCGGCATCAGAGCGGGGGAGTATCAATCCTCATGAGCACATCGAACAGCTCTGGACTCTGCTCAAGCGCCCGTCTGATCAGCATGTCGAGGGAAGTAGTTGTATCCCGCTGCCTAATCCCTACATCGTGCCGGGTGGGCGGTTTAATGAGATCTACTACTGGGATAGCTACTTCACCCAACTGGGTTTAGTAGAGTCAGGTGACGTGGAAACTGTTCGCCATATGGTGGAGAACTTTGCACATCTTATTGAGACACTCGGTTTTATACCCAACGGCAACCGCAGCTACTTTGCCTCACGAAGTCAGCCGCCTTTTTTTGCTTTGATGGTCGAGCTTCTGGCGAATCATACCGATGAGTCGGTGCTGGCTGAGTTTTTACCCCATATGATGCGTGAGCATCTTCTCTTCTGGATGGATGGCGCTGCAAACCTCTCTGTTGGTGAATCCCATCGTCGTGTTGTTATGACGGAAAAAGGGCCATTGAACCGCTACTGGGATGACGCCGCCACACCGCGTCAGGAGAGCTTCAGAGAGGATGAGTCGCTTGCTAAGGCTTCTGATAGGGATGAAGAGACCCTTTATCGAGATCTAAGAGCGGGGGCTGAGTCGGGTTGGGACTTCTCATCTCGATGGTTCAACGGTGATGTTCTCGGTTCGATCTCAACGTCAAACATTATCCCTGTGGACCTTAACTCGCTATTGGTCATGGTAGAGCGAGTCATTGCAAAAGCAGCGTCGATCAAAGGTTTACCAGAGCTGTCGAGCCACTATGAGCAGTTGGCTAATCAGCGTGCCGATGCGATTGAATACTACTTCTTTAATGACGACCTTGGCTGTTATGTCGATTTGGACCTAGATGGGTTTAAACAGAGAGACCATCAGTCACTGGCGATGAGTTTCCCATTATTTGCTGGTATTGCTTCACCACAGAGAGCCGCTTGCGTCGTTGCTAAATTAAATGAAGAGTTTTTGAAACCGGGCGGTTGGGTAACAACCAATGTTGAGTCGGGTGAACAGTGGGATTCCCCGAATGGATGGGCCCCTCTGCAGTGGATCTGTTTCCAAGGTTTAAAACAGTACCAGTTTGATGAGTTGGCAGAAGAGGGCGCTAAACGCTGGCTGAGCACCCTAGAGCTAGTCTTTAGCCAAACGGGCAAAATGTTGGAGAAGTACAATGTAGTCACACCCGGTGAGATCGCCGGTGGCGGTGAATATGCCGTTCAAGATGGTTTCGGTTGGACGAATGGGACTTATTTGGCACTAAAGCGCGCAATGGAGACTTAATTTTGGCACAATCATTGCTCAGTGTTTTGGATAGATCATAAAAGGAATGGATTAAATGAAAACTGTAATTATGGCCGGTGGCTCCGGTTCACGTTTATGGCCACTGTCTCGCTCCCTCTATCCGAAACAGTTTCTAGCCTTGGCAGGCCAACAAACCATGCTGCAGACAACGGCTTCACGTGTGGACGGTATCAGCGATGGAAAGCCGTTGGTGATCTGTAATGAGGAGCACCGCTTCATCGTTGCAGAGCAGATGCGTGCGATGGATGCCCAGGCCGATATTCTATTGGAGCCAGTCGGTCGCAATACGGCACCGGCCATTGCATTGGCTGCACTGCAGGCACTGACTTCCGAAGATGACCCTTTGCTACTGGTGTTAGCGGCGGATCATGTCATTGAGAATGTCGAGGTTTTCCAGCAGCAAGTGAACAAAGCCAAACCCCTTGCTGAAGCAGGTGCCCTAGTGACCTTTGGTATTGTCGCCACGGGTCCTGAAACCGGCTATGGCTATATTCGTCGAGGCGCTGCTGAAGCTGAGGGCTATCAAGTAGCGGAATTCGTTGAGAAACCAGATCTTGAACGTGCACAAGCCTACGTAGATTCGGGTGACTACTACTGGAACAGCGGTATGTTCCTCTTCAAAGCGTCACGTTACATCGAAGAGTTGGGTAAACACCGCCCAGATATCCTAGATGCTTGTACCGCTTCTTTAGAAACTCTTACTCCGGATCTAGATTTCGTGCGCATTAATGAAGAGGCGTTTAAAGCCTGTCCGGATGAGTCGATCGACTATGCAGTGATGGAGAAAGCTGACAATGTTGTAGTCGTGCCAATGGATGCCGGTTGGAATGATGTGGGTGCCTGGTCATCGCTTTGGGAAGTTACCCCTAAGGATGGCGACGGTAATGCCGTCAGTGGTGATGTTATGACCCACAACACCCAAGACTCCTTGATCAAATCGACCAGTAAACTGGTTGCGACTGTCGGGGTTAAGGACATTGTTGTGGTTGAAACCAAAGACGCAGTGTTGGTGGCAGGCAAGGATCAGGTGCAAGACGTTAAAAAGATCGTTGAGCGCTTAAAAGCAGAGGGTCGCAGTGAGTATGAGCTGCACCGTGAAGTCTATCGTCCATGGGGTAAATACGACTCCATTGATAACGGCGAACGCTACCAAGTTAAGCGCATTAGCGTGAAGCCGGGTAATAAACTCTCGGTTCAGATGCACCACCACCGTGCTGAACACTGGATTGTTGTGTCGGGTACGGCTCGTGTCGGGCGCAATGACGAAGAGATCATGCTAACCGAGAATGAGTCGGTCTATCTCCCGGTTGGCTGTGTTCACTGGTTAGAGAACCCAGGCAAGATCCCACTAGAGTTGATTGAAGTTCAGTCAGGTTCTTACCTAGGTGAAGATGATATTGTCCGTTTTGAAGATCTCTACGGCCGTTCTTAACGCATTTGTAATTTGAGTGTGTGACTCTAGCTAGCTGTTAGCAGAGAGACAGACTTAACGATTAGGATTTTTATATGACAAAGATAGCGGTTGCAGGCCTAGGTTATGTGGGCATGTCCAACGCCGTTCTTTTGGCTCAACATAATGAAGTGACAGCCATAGATCTTGATGAGAATAGGGTAGCACTGGTCAATGACCGTAAAGCGCCTATTGAAGATACTGAACTTGAACTCTATTTAGCCGAAAAAGCATTAAATCTGGTTGCAACAACGGATCCGGAAACGGCGTATGCAGGTGCTGAATACGTCATTGTCGCGACACCCACCGATTACGATCCGGTGACTAACTTCTTCAACACTCGTTCAGTTGAAGCGGTGATTTCAGATGTTATTCGCATTAACCCGGAAGCGACGATCGTCATTAAATCGACCATACCTGTCGGATACACTCGTAATCTGCGTGAAGAGTTCAATTCACCCAATATTATCTTTTCGCCAGAGTTCTTACGTGAAGGTAAGGCGCTGTACGACAACCTATACCCATCACGTATCGTGGTAGGTGAGCGGTCTGAGAGTGCAGAGAAGTTTGCTGCAATGCTCGTTGAGGGGGCTCTTAAAGAGGATATCGACACACTATTCACCGGTAGTACCGAAGCTGAGGCGATCAAACTCTTTGCCAATACCTACCTTGCAATGCGTGTGGCCTATTTCAATGAGTTGGACACCTACGCGCTGTCACACGGCTTGGATACGCGACAGATCATAGAAGGGGTAGGGTTAGACCCGCGTATCGGCACTCACTACAACAACCCAAGCTTTGGTTACGGTGGTTACTGCCTGCCAAAAGATACCAAGCAGCTACTGGCTAACTACAATGACGTACCCAGTAACTTAATCGGTGCGATTGTTCAGTCCAACACCACCCGTAAAGATTTTATTGCGGACTCTATTCTTAAGCGCAATCCAAAGATTGTCGGGCTCTACCGTCTTGTCATGAAGTCTGGATCGGATAACTTCCGCGCCTCTGCTATTCAGGGGGTGATGAAGCGCCTGAAGGCAAAAGGCATTGTGGTCGTTGTTTATGAGCCAGTGCTTGAAGAGGATCTATTCTTCAACTCCATCGTTTACAAAGACTTGGATGCATTCAAAGCCGATGCGGATGTGATCGTCTGTAACCGGATGGATGAAGAGTTAGAAGACGTTCTTGATAAAGTCTTTACCCGCGATATATTCAATAGCGACAGTTAGTTTTTAACTAATAAAAAAGGTGGCCAGCTAAATAGCTCGCCACCTTTTTTGTTGTTACTGGACCGGTAAAAGAGTGGCCCTATTTAAATATTCTTTAAGCTTACTTTGATGGCTCTTGCAAAGAGTCGAAAAGGACCAAGCTTCTCGTTCGCCAGCTCTAACCCCCAAAGTTGTCGTTCAAACTCATCGAGTGATTGATTTTTAAACACCGATTGAGGCGTAAACAGACCCTGGGAAATTGGAAGCTCTGTTAGGGGGCGCTCATCTTCGATGGACTCATACTCGCTTCCAAATAGCTTTAGATCCCCATCGATCACCCCTAAAAGCTCAGGCCAGCGTTTTACCCAACCAATATTTGATGTGAAGTTAAGTTTGGTAAACCAGAGCGGGTGTAGACGAGATCCTCGGTTTGAGAGCTGATCTTCTCTATTTAATACCCCCGATTTTTGAGTAATCAATGCCAGTGGCAATGCGACGGGTGCTGATAAGATCATAAGCATAGATGCCACTAATCGTTCGCTGGTATTCGTTTTAACCAATGAGCTGCTGGGTATGATCGGACTAATTAATGCAGGATCTGCAATCTGTATAACACTCTGGTGTTTCAAGTCGACCAGTAAACTGCCCATCGCAATTGAGTCCGTTAAACTGACGTCCTGTCCAACATAAGTACCTGGAAATACAATAGCTCGATTCAGTTGAGCGCCTTTATCGACCATAGAGCCTGCCTCAACCGCCGTTTGAGACAAGGTTGCGTTCTGATCAATCATTACATCTCTGCCGATGTAGAGAGGTCCTTCAATTGAGTCTGAGCGACTTGAACTGAAGGTCGGTGTCGCTAGCCATTTGTCATCGTCTGCACGCAACCCCCTAGGAACTAGGCCATAGTGATCGCCGTTTAGCAGAGCAAAATAGGCTTTTACGTATGCATCCAGTGACGCGAGTGAGTTGGAATCACGCTGTTTATCTTCACTTCGATTCCACTCTAGGGTGTTTAGCTGTTCAACCGATTCAGAGTCCAGCGTTAATAGATTACTAATCGCTCCCTGTTCTGTTTTGACGGGCAAAACATCGGCTCGTGCAGCAATCATCTTACCTGTCATTGAAAAGTGCATCCTACTCCAAAAAGCGAGAGGCGGCTCTTCACCGGTTGATAAATGGTAGTTAAGTTTTAGCCCCCAATGATCACCATTGGGTACCGCTTTTTTAATCAGATCAGCGAACTGATTGATCACAATATCTACCTCTTTAACACCCATATCACAGAGCTGCTCAAGCCAGAACTCTAGGGGTGTTTTACCAGCAATGGGTAGCAAACAGATAGGGTAGCGATCATTGAGAGGAGTTAGCTCTTTCCCTTTTCGATCAGCGAAAAGAATGGCACGTTCAATGGTCATTAGTAGGCTCCTTTACCGCTAACTACAGCAGGTATGGTTTTAGCGATCAGCTTTACATCATTCATTGCTGATTGCTGGTTTACATAGGCAGTGTCCAACAGAACCTGCTTATCAAAGGGGAGGTCTGATCGACCTGAGATTTGCCACAGACCTGTTAAACCAGGCATAGCTTCTAAACGAGCGCGGGCTAGCACCGGGTACTGAGCGACTTCAGCTTCTAGAGCGGGTCTCGGGCCAACCAGCGACATATCACCGATCAACACGTTATAGAGTTGTGGTAGCTCATCAATACTGAGTCGACGGATGATGCGACCTATCGGTGTAATGCGAGGGTCTTTTTTCATTTTGAAAATGACGCCGTCAGATGATTCATTCTGTTCCATTAGTGCCGCTTTACGTGCGTCGGCATCGATATACATTGAACGGAACTTCCACATTCTGAACAGCTTGCCTCGGTGTCCTACCCGGACTTGAGAGTAAAAGAGAGGTCCAGGCGAAGTGACTTTTATCCCTACAGCAACGGGAATTAACAGCGGTAATAGCAATAGCAGCCCCAAACCGGCGCCTAATAAGTCAATAGATCGTTTTAAAATGCTTTGCATTTTGCATCGCAATAGCCACAGAGATGACTTGGTTCGTATTGATAGGCGCTTAATGCGGGTTGACCATCCCCACTGTCTTAAAATCGTATTGATACGTGAGTTTCGTTTCTCGTCACTGTTAGGGATTTGATAAAGCGTTCCTACGAAGGTTTTAAAAAATCGCATTGGAGAGAAGAGGACGCTGTGTCTTAGGCGAGATAAGTTAAAGCCCTCACTCACCTCAAAAATAGCATCAAACAGTGGATGCCCCAAAGTGACCAACAGAGGTACTTCACACTTTGATTTTACTCGAGACATTAAACGCTCTTGAAGGGGAGTCTCGAGAGCGAATAGTACCGAGCTTGGGTTTTTCTCTTTGATCTTATCTAAAAACCATTGTGTGCTTTTATCGTATTGTGTATCGCAAATAGTGATCTGGAGATTTAGGTTAGGGTAAAGTTTAGTAATCTCGAGCTCTGTTTTATGCGCGGCTTTTTTATTGTCTGTGAACAAAATGACCGGTTTTTCAAACGCTTCAAGTGATAGCAGTAGCTCTCGATAGAGTGATGAGCTGTTTGCTGACGGCATTTGTCCACGATTAATCAGGTTCATCGATACATTGATACCACGCCCGCGAGGGATGAGCAGATCGACAGATGAAAATGCCTGCTTGAGATCTGCCTGCTCATTCGCCATTGAAAGCCCTGCAGCGTCAATGAAAGAGACTGTTTGACTGCCACTGCTTTGGCGAAGTGAGAGTTCAATGTACTGACGAAAATCTGATTCATTGATTGGAGTGATTGATTCTAATATCTGCATATCATGCACCAACCTTTGCGTTTGAAATTTTCGATGCCTTATCAATCAATTCGGCCTCTTCATCCGTTGTGAAGCTTAAATTTGATTGAATTAGAACGGCGATAGCCGATGGATCAACTTTGGCGGTTCCATTGGAAACTGCCTTAGCGGCCTCAGAATCCCAGCAACAGTGACAAAGATCTTTGCTTGTTTCGTAGTGGTTTGATCGGTTAATACCTAGCACTCGTGTCACATACATGCCGTACAGAATGTACTCAGACACAGTCAAAGAGCGCGCAATCGCTCTTGTCCAGTGAGTACCGGTTTCTCTGCTAATGTCCCTTAACATAGCCATCAACGTCTCTCGATCCCATGTGATCAACTGTCCAACGTAATCAGAACCCGCATAAGCTGTGTCGCAGCCGAGCAATTCTCCAGCTTTCGCATGCCATTTAAGGTGAACACCGTAGTCCATATCCCCTGGAATAGAGTGCAGACGTGTGCGTCCTGACTGTTCAATTAAAGAGAGGTCAAGCGGGCGTATGAACTGTAGATCTGAGTCCACAAACATTAAGGTTTTAGCCTTAGTGGAGAAGCCTGCGCTTAGTTTTGTAATCTGTTGCATGACCCAACCGCGTGTTGGAAAACCCCAAGCCCCCAACCACCACTTGTTCGAAAATCGGAGTTGAATAAATGAGTCTGGTACGACAGATTCAACACTGACTACTCTGCGTCGCTCGTTTACGAGCGTTAAAAACTTTTTGAGATCACGTTTAGGAACAATCAAGACATGTTCGTAGATTGAATCAACGAATCTATCCACCGATTCGCACAATCGTTTACAACGATCTAAGTCCGGACCATACGAACAGGTGATTAGCGCCAGTTGATCAGATTGAGAGTTTGAACTCATTACTCACTCCAGTATGCATTTACTGGTGATTAGCATTAATCGTGCCAACTTATATTCATTTATATGAATACATTGGCACGAAATATGCTGTAGAGGTTCAATCGATCAATGTTTGGGTTTACGACTGATGATTTCTCGACTTAAGCACTTTCTAAATAAGGATGCTTTTTTAAAAAATATAATGGTGCTGGCCAGTGGCACGGCGCTGTCTAATGCTTTAACGCTTCTATTTTCATTGGTCATTACACGACTGTATGGTCCTGAACAGTATGGTTATTTAGGTGTTTTCACCTCGTCAATTTATATGTTTGCCCCTGCCATTGCTCTGACCTTACCTATGTCTATCGTACTGGCGAAAAGCGATGCCGAGGCTTGGAAATTGGCTAAGCTATCGCTGTTTATAAGCTTATCTCTATCGACCACTTTACTCATAAGTTTGCTGATCTTTGAAAAAGAGGTCCTGACATTAATAAATGCCGAGTCCCTTATTGGTTTGGGTTGGCTACTACCTGTGGCTATTTTTATTGCTGCGATATTCCAGGTTAATGAACAGTGGCAGATTAGAACTAAGAAGTTCTCCAACCTGGCAAAATCACTCAACATTAGGGCGCTGTTTATTGGAGTGAGTCAAACCTTGATGGGTTTGATTAAAGCCACCGGTGGATGGTTAGTCCTGTTTTATACCCTGGGTATGATGATTCAAAACCTCTATCTAGCGAAGCGATCTGGTCTATCCACTGAGTATGTCACTAAAGATTCCTATCGTGATTTGCTCAAACGCTATTACGATTTTCCAATCTATCGCGCACCACAGGTGCTATTAAACTCAGTCTCGTTGGCTGCGCCTACGTTGATGTTTGCCTGGGCGTTCGGATCAGCTGCTGCAGGTTATTACACCATCGCCTTCGCGCTGTTGACTGTACCTGCAACCTTGTTGGGGAAAAGTGTAGGGGACGTCTTCTACAAAGAGGTTGTTGATAGGGTAGAGCAAAAACAGACTATCACCGCACTTCTTAATAGAACGACGAGAAATTTATTCTTATTGGGCATATTTCCTTTTGGTTTCATCGCTCTACTTGGGCCTAGCATTTTCGCTCTGCTTTACGGCGAAGAGTGGAAAACGTCGGGAGAATTTGCACAATGGATTGCCCTGTGGTTATTGATGATGCTGGCCTCAAGGCCTGCCATTGCATCAGTCCCCGTTCTAGGTCTGCAGGCTCATCTGCTTGCTCATGAAATCGTTTCACTCTCTGTTCGGGTGTTAGCCATCTACCTTGGCGTGCTAGCACAAAGCCCACTTCAATCGATCATCTATTTAAGCATTGCTAACGGTTTTCTCTACGGGACTTTAATCCTGTTTGTCTACCAAAAATCCAAACGCTGTAGTGATTTAACAGGAACCCAATGATGAAAATTCTGCTATTTAATTCTGTCTTCTTTCCTACCAAGCTAGGAGGTGCTGAACAGTCAGTTTATAACCTAGCGGATGGTCTGGTCTCCATGGGTTATGAGGTGGCAGTAGCCAGTATCGTGAAAGATCCCAGCTTGGTTGGTTCTCGGCGTTTAGAAAATGGCGTAAAAGCCTTCTACTTCCCAGATAGAAACATCTACTGGCCTTTCGTAACGCTAGAAACACCCAACAAAGTTAAACGTGTTGCTCAGAAGCTTGCACAACGTCTTCTGGATCTTAGTAATTTTCGTTATCGAAAAGATATTTTATCCGTCATTGATCAGTTTCAGCCAGACATTGTGCATACCAACAATCTTAAAGGAATCAGTGTATTGGTTTGGAAGATTGCTAAGCAACGAGGCTGCAAGGTCGTTCATACCTTGCGGGATTACTATATACAGTGTCATCGAGAGTCGAGAAGAAAAAATGAGATAAATTGCGAAGCAATTTGCAAGGAGTGTAGATGCTATTCGACGCCAAAAAGGTGGGGTTCTGAGCGAGTCGATGGCATCGTAGGGATTAGCAATTTCATCTTAAATAGCCACACCGAAGACGGTTACTTTAAGAAGAGTCATCAGCGAGTTATCTATAACAGCATCTCCCCTAATGACAATTTTGAAGAACAGTCACAGACTCCTCGGTCGAGTGAGGCGAAAGTCTTTGGTTACATTGGTCGTTTGGAGTACGACAAGGGTGTAATGCAGTTGGTTGATCGCGTGAAACAACTGCCTGAAGGGAGTGATTACCGCTTCGTTTTTGCCGGAACTGGTGAGAAAAGGATTGAGTCACAACTGGAGAGTGATCCAGCCATTGATTATAGAGGATTTACAAAACCTGCTGATTTCTTTGCAGAGATCGATGTGCTGATTGTTCCCTCCTTATGGTATGAGCCTATGGGGCGCGTTGTCATTGAAGCCTATGCCCATGGCATACCGGTAATGGTTCATGGTGCTGGTGGATTGCTCGAGCTCGTCAGGCAGGGAGAGACAGGTCTTGTCATAGATATTAACAGCCAATCAGAGTTTGAATCAGCACTGCAAACCTTTGGTCAGTTGGATTACGAAACACTCTCTAGGCACTGTTTAGAACAAGCAAAAAATTACTCTAACCGAGAAATGCTCTCTAAATACAGTGAACTCTATCAGGCTATTTGATTTGCACTTTGCAAAACTGGCAAGGTTTTTGCTTATTGCTATCTGAGAATTAATGATTAGGTAGCAGTGTGCAGGATAAAACCCGAGAGAGTAGTGAAGTATTTGCTGATTTTACGATCAGTCGAATTCCTCATAAAACTCTCTCTAGTCTCAGTGTTGAACAACTCAACGACGTCAGGTCGGCACTGGTCGCTCAGTCCACCGAAACACGACACAGTCTAGATATCCGCATTCGACTCCCGCTTTTTTTTAGAGCCTACTATCTCGTTCTGTTTGCAGGTCGTGATCGAAGACGTAAAACACACAATTTAGAGTTGAACCGGATCGAGCGTTTGCCCATTGGTTTACGACGAACTGTCTACCTGCTGGTGTCTGGCAGTTTAATGATGACCGCTCTTATTGTATTGGCTGCAGCTCTCTATCTAATCAAAAGCTTTGCTGGTATCGATTTGATGCCCAATTCTCATCTTAGTGATTATCTGCCTTTTGATCTGTTTCAGGAGGCTAAGGACCTGTTAGGTCTCAAAGGAACGTCAAATGAAAAGTGATCTACTGAAGCTTTTGTTACCGATAACAACGCTGTTTTTAGCGGGTTGTTCTGGTTTTGAACGAACCATCGATGTACCAGAGAGAACACTGTTAACGTCGATTGACGAATACAACACTTCATTGAATAAACGCTCACTGCATATTTTTGATCCACTCAATATTGAGCCGCGGGTTAATCAACTTCAGCTTGAGAGAAGAGCTGACCAATTTACCCTGATTGCTGACTGGACAACCCTAAAGGGTAAAGAGTATCGAGGTGTGCCCAGTACAGATTATGCCGAAGAGGTCGTGCGTCGTTTTCTGGTAACGGCACCCAAGACAAACCTTGAAAGCCATTTGCTAGCTGCCAATGACCTGGCGCAATTCTCCTCGGACTTCAGCTTTAAGCCACTATCTAAGCTCGATCCTTATCAATTAGATAGTGAGCAATTTCAGTTCGTCGCTGAGGATTTGATCTCTCTGCTAAACGCTTTACATCAACAGTCTGCA
Organism: Marinobacterium sp. xm-g-59; assembly: GCF_013283315.1. NCBI lineage: Bacteria > Pseudomonadati > Pseudomonadota > Gammaproteobacteria > Oceanospirillales > Oceanospirillaceae > Marinobacterium > Marinobacterium sp. xm-g-59. The sequence continues at coordinate 95,406 of NZ_WBYR01000001.1, forward strand.
CAGGTGAGGGGTTTTCAAACGATAGTGATTCTGACGGATTGGAGTGTCGTTGATGAAAATTTAGTCAATGCCATTAATCGATTGCGTCAGGCATATCGCTACCCAGAAGGCCACCTTATTCAATCAAAAACGCCTAAATGGATGTCGCCAAAAGAGTTAAAAGGTAGCTGTATCTATTTGATTGGAATCAGTAACTCTTTATCAAGATCGCTTATAGATCAGATCGGAGACTGTGGTTTTTCAAGTGCTGCAGACAAAATAATGCCGCCTGAACAAATGGCGCATTTTGTTGAGAGAGTACTTTATAAAGGACCTAAAGATAGTGATGGCGATGGTGTTTTTGATTACAAAGATCAGTGTCCAAGAACCGCTTTAAATGCGCTGGTCAACTTTAACGGTTGCGAGAAGTTTGCTGATGAGTAAGAGGGTAATGAATATGTTTAACACGAATAGCTCTGTTCTGAGCGCTCTCTGTCTGTTAATGGCATTCACGGTCAATAACGCGTCGGCCAATTCACTGCCCGAGCGTCAGCAGCGTCAAGCAGCGATTAATGCGGCTCCAACCGGTCAGGACTTACCCTTAGAGGAGGTCCCTTTGGGGGTTGTGAAAAGCTTAATCATCGATGAGTTACAAGAGCCTTCTGAGATAGAGAAAAAGATTGCAGAGACGCTGAAGCCGGTTGAGTTAACGGAGAAAAGCCGCGATTTGAAAACTCAGCCTTCGCTTGAGCAATTTGGCTATGACATGTTCACTACGCTTGCCACAACCTTTGCACCCGTTGCAGGTATTCCTGTTCCTGAAGATTACATCATTGGGCCAGGTGATACCTTTGTGCTGCAGATTTTCAGTGTGACCGATTTGGAGTATCGACTTGTCGTCACTCGTGAGGGTCAAATCCTGGTTCCAGAAATTGGCGCCATTCAAGTTGCGGGTCTCAATTTTTCAGACGCTAAACTGTTAATCAAAGAGTCCATTGATCGCGTCCGAGTCGGTGTGAAAAGTATCGTAACGCTAGCTGAGCTTCACTCCATTCAGGTTCTAATGGTCGGTGAAGTCAATCAACCAGGCACCTACACGGTGAGTGGTATGAGTTCTCTACTGAATACGTTGATTCAGGCTGGGGGTATTAAACGAACCGGCTCACTGCGCTCCATTCAGGTGAAGCGTCAGGGGCGGGTTGTTGCAGATTTTGATCTCTATGATCTGCTTCTACGGGGTGATGACAGCGGAAATGCTTATCTGCGCCAAGGGGACATCATCTTTATCAAACCTATCGGAATGACGGCAGGTATTGCGGGAGAAGTGCATCGACCAGCAATCTATGAAATCGAGGAAGAGCAGAGCGTTACTGACTTGCTCAAACTGGCTGGTGGACTGTTGCCGACGGCTGCCAAAAGCACCGTTATGATAGAACGTATAGGTTCAAGCGAGTCCTATGAGTTGATCTCTGCCGATATGACGAAGCAGGGTGGGGATATTCGTCTGATCAATGGCGATCTGGTTAAGGTGCTACCAGTGATAGATCGTGTTGAAAATGTTGTGTTGCTTGATGGTCATCTGCTTAAACCCGGTGCAATGCAGTGGCGAAGCGGTATTAAAGTCACTGATCTGATTAAGGATGTTGCCACTCTTAAACAGGGCGCTGACTTATCAACCGCACTGGTAGAGAGAGAAAATCCTGTTAGCAAGAGAACAGAGGTACTCTATTTTAATTTAGGTAATGCACTCTCTAACCCATTTTCAGAAGATAATTTGACTTTGCAGGCGCGAGATCGAATTGTCGTTTTCAATACGCACGATCAGCGTGCAGATCAACTCAATAATCTGGTTAAGAGAATGGAGCGCGAGGCGTCTGCATCAGAGCTTTCACCTCTGGTTCGGATCAAAGGGTTCGTTCGTCATGGCGGCACCTATCCAATCGCCAATGAGATGCGCTTAACCGATTTGATTGAGTATGCTGGTGGCTTCCAGGTAGGTAGTGATCGCTCCTATGTAATTTTGTCGCGCACCGATGCTGACAGCTTAAAGGTGGATGTGACAGCGTTGGATTTAACAGAGAATCGCTATAACCCTAAATTGAAAGCAGGGGATGAACTCTTCTTGTTTGGCCGAGACAGTAAACGATCTGAGATTTTAAAAGGTCTACTTGAGAAGCTTCGCCAGCAAGCTTCGATCAATACTCCTACACAAGTGGTTAAAGTGAGCGGATCAGTACGTTCTCCTGGCCTCTATCCCCTAGTGGCTGGAATGCGTATTGAGGATCTTGTGGTTGCTGCAGGTGGCCTAAAAGAGCAAGCATTCAACTCAGAGGCAACGCTAGCCCGTCGCTCAATTATCAAAGGCGATTATTCGCGCATAGATCAATACGATGTCTCTTTAATTCAAAGAGAAGGTATAAGCGAAGATTTAACCACTGTGTTGATACCCTCGGATCATCTGGTCATCAGACAAAAACCTGAATGGATCAGTAACCGTAAAGAGGTGACCATCGAAGGTGAAGTTCTATTCCCGGGCACATACACCGTTGATAAGCGTGAAACACTCTGTGGATTATTGCAGAGAGCCGGTGGCTTTACAGAGGACGCTTATCTCTTCGGTACGGTATTTACGCGTGAATCTGTCCGTCTTCGTGAACAACAGGCACTTGATCGCATGATGGGCGAGCTTGATGATCTGTTAGCGGATGTACATCTTTCACCAGGTTACCAAAAACAGGATAAACAGCCCGAAAACAACGGCGCAGAGGAAACTTTGAAAATCATCAAGCAACTGGCTCCTAAGCGTGCAGTAGGACGTATGGTGGTTGATATGGAGGCCGCTGTTAAAAACTGCTCAGAGCTGTCTGATGTGGTTCTAGAGTCTGGAGATCGCATTAGGGTTCCAAAATACCAAGATGAGGTCTCTGTCGTCGGTCAGGTCTATTTTCCAACGTCACACAAATATCGAAAAGATAGAGCCTCATTGGACTACATCAATCTAAGCGGTGGTATGAAAGAGTTAGCGCAGCATGAGCATGCTTTTGTGGTACAAGCTAATGGAGAGGTGATGAGTGTTCGTTCTAAAGCATCGAGTTGGGGCTGGTTAGGTAGCGCTTCAAACGTCAAAGTGACTCCAGGGTCTACTATCTATGTGCCGTTGAGTGTCGATCGAATCAATGGTCGAGAGTTCACACAATCTTGGGTCGATCTGTTCTATAAATTGACCTTATCAGCCTCAAGCGTCAGTTATCTTTTTAAGGGTAATTAATTATGAAGAACACAAATGAACCACCTATTCATATCGATCAACAGGTGGATCTTTTAGAGTATTTAGACGCTGTACTCCGCTCGAAATATCGTCTGTTGATCGCGGCCATTTTTTCAGCAGCTGCTGTCTTTGGTTTATCAAAGTTTGTGGATGATAAGTTTACCGCATCAGGAATCGCGGCTGTGAATATCAATGAAAATCCAGGTGGCGTAGCCCCAGAAAGTTATCGAGGTAGCGATGCCTTAGAATTATTAGAGCACGACTTCATTATTGATGTTGCACCTAGTAATGAACTTGATCGCTTGTTAGCTAAGTTAAATAGCTTTGAGTTTACAAAGTATTTTATTGATAAGCGCGGACTGCTGCCGATGTTGTTTCCCAACGAATGGAATGCAGAATCTGCCTCATTTCGTGAGGGGTTTGTTCCAGATTATCGAGTTGCCACTAAGATTTTTAGGGAAGAGCACGTTGGCCACTCTCATGATGAAAAAAGTGGTCTCTTGACCGTTTATGCGACCACTCACTCATCCGATTATTCTGCAGAGATTGTTAATCACTACCTTGCTGATTTTAATGCGTTTATTAAACAGCGCTCTGTAGAGACAATGAATTCTCGTCGTGACTATTTAGAACGCCGTCTGAGTGAGGTAAATAATATCGAAGTGCAACGTTCTATTTATCGTTTATTAGAAGCACAGTTGGGTGTCGAATCGATGATCCATGCTCGAGAGAATTATCCTTTTGAGATGATACAGCCTGCTAATCCACCGCTTTACAAGTCATACCCGAGCCGAAAAAAGTGGACCGTATTAGCTTTTGTAGGGGTGCTATTTTTAGGCCTCTTCTTTGTAATTGGGCTCGTCATTCTAAGAAAAATGAACGCTGCACTTTCTGAATACAAAGCCCGAGTTGGAAAGGTTCAAGCAAAGCCCATTTCTGGTGATGAGGTTACATCTCAGACTTTTGAAGAGTGGATTGATAAATAGAGACTCTCTATGCATTCGCCAGTTTCTATAGTGTCTATCTGTGATTCTGATACTCGAGTCTATAGATGACACTCAGGGCAATGATTATTGATGCATGGGCTAGACCATGGATATAAATATAGTGCACGGACAGTAAAGAGTTGAAAATATCGGTAATTAGTTTCGCAATGGATGCAACAAAAAATATGTTAGCTTTCCCCGTATGCTGAATAATTAACCAGTTGGTAGTCACTGCTTTCTTGAGTGTATAGATCATCAGTGCCACATAGAGCAAAGCACCCGTTATGCCAAATTTAAATGCCACACCTATTAAACCGAGATCTGAGCTGTAGAACTTATACCAAAAGATCTCTTGCTCTGTGATTGTCGCTGCACTTTGTTGACCAAATCCAAAAAATGGATGGTCCATCACAGTGTTAAGAGCAATCATGTAGGAGCGATAGCGAACACCATCATCGGCCCCTTCCATAACGGCAAAATATTGTTGAATGGCCAGTGTATAAAGCGGAATGATTAGAGCCATACCCAGGAAAAGCAATCCCATGCGTGGCTTTCTTGCAAACCATAGGTGATAGAGAAGAACACCCAGAATCATCATTGCCGTTGGTGCTCTTGCTTGAATAATGGACCATATCCAAACGGAAACACAAAATGTGATGCCCCAACCCAATTTTGCTCTTAAGCTTTCGGAAGTCACCATTAGATAGGCTGAAATTATGGTCGTTAGAAATAGAGCTACCTGTGGCGCTTTTAATCGATATCCTCGATGCTCGTCATGCGTTGTCATCCCTTTTATAGTTGGGTCAGAGGAGTTGTAGGCAGCTTCAAGATCGATACGGAAATAGTGAAATACATAACTAAAAACAATGGCAGCAAACACCAACAGAACGACTCTATTAATGTCCTCAACTTTGTAACCAATTCGGTACAAGAAGTAGAGAGTAGGGGCAATAAACACAATCAGAAATTCACGTGATGCCATCATGCTGGGTAGCATTGACACACCAGCATTCACAGAGAATTGATAGGCCGGTAGCACAAAGGTGTAAGCCACAAATAGCAGGGTGGTGAACACCCAAAAACTCCATCGAAGGTTTTGCTCTTTAACGTTCAGTGCTGCAACCAGTGCAGAGTAGCCAAATAGAATAAAGGTTAGGAGAAAACCGACCTCCTGTAATCTATTGGCCATAAAGTAATAGGCACCCTTAAACGCTGTATAGAAGATGACAGCCAGTGCAAAGGTGATAAGGGCTCGAGTCGAGATGAACACAGGGTTGATTAAGCCGATAGCAGGTTAATTTCGTTGACCATGAAACCTAGAACCCTATCCCAGGTGTACTTTTCACGTACCCGCTCACGACTCTTTTGTTCCAGTGTCTCCCATAGCTTTTGATCATGCAGCAAACGATCAATTGAGTTCGCCATATCTGCAGCGGTATCGTCTATGCATAGGTGGGTTAAGTGGTCCGCATCAATGCCTTCGGCACCCACCGATGTGGTTGAAATGGGAAGTCCTCTGCACATTGAGTTGAGCACTTTGACTTTTATACCTGAGCCAAAAGTAAGCGGTGCAATAAACACACGAGAGCGCTTGAACAGTGGCTCTAGGTCATCGACAAAGCCTAGCAATTGAATGCCTTGGACCTGTGCAACTCTGTCGACAAGACGTTGTGCAGGGTTACCACCAGCGATGTCTAGAATCAGGTTAGGATTGTTGGCCTTTATCTCTGGCCACACTTGTTCAATAAACCAGAGTAAGCCATCAACATTAGCCTCCCAACTGAGTGTGCCTACATAGAGAAGTCGCTTCTCTGTCTCTTCAAATTTGATGCTAGGGAGAGCAAGTTGTGTGTCATCCCCAAGGTGGTAGGTCTCTCTTGCAATATTGGTATCTGCACCAATTTTGGAGAGATTGTCTATATCGTTGGGTGATGCAAAAAATAGATCAGATCGACGACAGATTTCAGATTCAAACTTTGCAACGCGTTTGGCTTCGCAATTTGCGATGGTACGCATAACCCAATTATTACCCTCTTTGCCATAACGATCCCACATTAGGTAGGTGGCGTTATGAGCATGAAATATCACTTTGCCTCTGAAATGGTCGGGTATGTATTGAGCGGCTTCGTAGTGATCAATCAACATGACTTCGTAATCGTTCGCGATCTCTGCAATACGCTCTTTCAATTTTTTTGAGCCTGATCTTAAGACATTAAGAGGGATCGCTTTAAGATAGCTCTTAATCAAGTTTTTAGGCGAACGGGGTTCTTCAACCTTTTCGTAGAGTAACTTATCTAGATCGACCAACTGCGAAAATTCAGTTACATGTTCACTCCCATATTTAAGTGGGCAGGCCAGGGCAACAGAGTAGTGGTTGGTTAGGTACTTCAGCATATTCCAACTCTTGACTCGCCCACCACTATTAGCGGGGTAGGGAAGCTCTATGCTGATCATTAACAGTGTCTGTTTACTCATAATATTTCTCAAGTTGGCCTGTAAATTGCTTATCACTTCGCAAGTAATGGGTTTTCACCCAGTTAGTTAATGCAATTTGTGTGCCACATAGAGAGGAATTAGATGAGAGCTCTGTCGAAATTTTTATTCATTCTAGGATATCTATCCGTCATCGGACCACCTCGAGCGTCTAATCTACAGACTATGGAAAAAGCGGAGGCTGGTGAGTTGAAGAATCAGCCATTGGTCGTTGTGCTGATTGTTGAATACTTAATGAGATCGGTGATGCTGTTGCTTATCTTTTTTGGCATCGAATTCGTTGTAGGGAAGGCAATTTATGAAACCTACTATCTGGATTACCTTGGCCTGCTGATGCTCAGTGTTGGCGCGTTCCACACATTCAGTTATTACCTCTGCTTTGCCCTAATAAACCCCTCTAAGAAGATAGTTCGGTTCAGACTCTATCGACTGCTAAGAAATCTAGCCTACTCTTGGTTGCCCGGAGTTGGGATTGTCGCAGTGATCTTATTGGTAGAGTTTTTACAGGAGAAAGACCCTTTTACCCATCTTGATATGGTCGTAAACGTTTATCTTATCTCAACTGCACTGGTGTTATTGATCGCTATGATTGAGTGGGCGCTAGTGAAGCGTCATCCACTGGGCTTGGATGTTGAATAATAGTGAATTGATCAGATACGCAAGCGTATTCAAACTGTTGCAGATGAACTGAATCAAGGTTTTTAAGCGTCAAGCTGTGACCGTTTATATTGATCTGCTTTTGCACCAGTTGTAGCAGGGCGATGAATGAACCATCCAGCCGAGATAGGCCTTTGAGATCGATGACCCGAACTCTCTCCTCTTCAATTAACTCAATTAATGCACTTCTAAGATTTGATAAGTTTCTGTGAAGTGCATCACCCGATATTTGTAGGGTGTTTGAGTCGTTTAGATAACTAAACTCCAAAGGTATCTGCGGTAGCTGAGACTGCTTCTGCATTAGTTTTTTATAGGGACGTATTTTTGTGAGGTATTGCCAAATAAATGCGCGACCATCATGCCAATACCGCTTAAATAGACTCGTCTCCTCCCATATACGCCATAACCACTCTAAACCGCTACGTTGTATCCAAAGAGGGGCCCTGTTAACCGTTCCTGCAACAAAATTGATGACCGCGCCCAGGTGTGAAATGACCGGAACATCAAGATTGTGGCGGTTTAGTTCGATCCATTGCTGGCCTCGTTTTGCTCCTAACGCAACAATTAAAAGATCCGCATCTGTCTGATTGATCTGTTTGATTATCTCAGGATCACTCATCTCATCCATCGAGCCAAAGCCGGGGCTGTAAAAACCAACGACTTCCATGCTGCTGTTGTCTACCGCGATCTTTTTAAACGCTTCAGCTGCTGTTCCATCAGGGCCTCCGAAAAAGACCAGTCGGATGGGGCGATGTGGGTTTCTATACTCTTGCCTAACCCTTTCAAACACTGAAGAGCCAGCGACGCGTTCCGGCAAAGGAATACCTAGAGTTTTTGCAATCCAGATAAGCGGCATACCATCCGCGACCACCCAATCTGAGTTAATGACTGAATCCCTAAATTGCGAATCATTTTGTGCAGTGATTGCAAAATTTAGGTTCGGTGTTGTGAAGAAGCAGCGCTCCTCTTTTAGCATCGCATCAATCAGATGATCTGTCGTCTCTTGCTCTGTTGTGCAATCAAACGGCAGCCCCATGACTGTCCATACATTGCGCTTTAGATCACGTGCAATCGCTTCTTCTCGTGTCATGATTTGGCTCTATTAGAATAGTGATAGAGTGACTCGTCGATTCAGTTGACGGCCCTGTTCGGTTTGATTGTCTGCAACGGGTTGGGATTCGCCCATGGAGGCTGTGGCCAGTTTTTCAGCTGGGTAGCCAATATCAACCAATGTTAGTAGGACGGACTCGGATCGATTCAGCCCCAACTGATCGTTGTATTGGTCACTGCGATTCCAATCGGTATGCCCATTCAAAATGATTGACGGACGTTGCTCACCCAGTGTCTCAACAAACTCTTTGAGTTTGACCCTCTCGGTTGGCGTCACTTCATAACTGTCGTTGGCGAAGTAGATGATCGGTAGCACAATGTTGACGACTGGTTGAGGCTTTAAGGGAGTGGCGATATTCGGCAACGAGTGCGAAAAATAGATCGTCTCGTTTTCGTTTTGTATCGGCTGTTGGCTGCAACCAGACAGGAGTAAGCTGACCAATGAACCCAGCTTGATGCCGTCATATTTTTTCATGATCACTCCTATCCGTTCACAACCGATTTCAACGGAGTCAGTAAACCTAGCCTCTTAAAGACTAAAAAGGGTGCCGCTAAACATTTAAGTTTCTGGTCCCGTTTTATTAATCCTGGCATTAACAGGCTGGCTCTGCCGTTAAAGGGCGCACTGAGAACAAACTGCTCAATATCGATCGCATTGCGGTGAATATCAGCCAAAGATTCGTGCGTTAAATGGGTATCACTGTAGTAGACCTTCTCTAGCTCAAGATGCAGATTAGAAATGGCATCTAGCCAGTGCTCATAACTCATCATGCAGTTGGGCGTAAGGAGCGAACGACGGACATTTTCTGGAAGTTTTTCCAAGATGTTTATCTGTCCATTATTGAACCGTTCAATCAACTCAATGGCCGCCTTATAGAAGATAATTGAGGTGATGCGCGACTCAATAAGTGCATTGGGTAGCTCTGATCCTTTTGACTCCGCCAATGTCAGCACGGCGGAGTCTAGGTGTTCTCGAAGGGCTTCGTACATTGGTTAAGCCGCTTTGCTGACTCGCTCAATGGCAGCATTCGGATCCTGATAGATCTCGAATAGCTCTTGCAGGCGTGTCAGTTCTAACAGAGATTGCACGGCTGGTTGAGGCGACAAGATCACCGCTGAACCACCCAATTTTTGAATGTTTTTGTAGACAGCGACTAGCACGGCTAAACCACTTGAATCGGTAAAGCTCATGCCTGCCAAATCGATGACAAGGTTGGTTTTTCCCTGTTCGATCATCTCGGTAAGCTGCTGTTTAACGCTGTTCGCATTAGCCATAGTAAGTTTCTCTGGCATGTGAACGACGTTAGCTGAATCGTAAGAACTGACTGTAAAACTCATCGGTAACTCCTAAGTTAATTATGTACCTATATATCCTTAGCAATAGGTGTGCCAACTTAGGGGTTTGTTCCGATTATCGAGGCAGATTTAGTCTATTTTTAATAAAACTTTTCACATCTGAGGGGAGGGCGTCAATTCTAATATCGGCTTGATCGCGATATGGGGCAATGTGACGTTCGAATCCAGGTCGCACTTGGTCGTTGTATTGACGACGAATGTCGTCAGGTTCACGACCTCGTTCAATTTGATCTCGTTCAAAACGGCGTTGGAAGCAGATCTCTTGAGGGACATCTAAGTAGATTTTGATATCAAAGGCTGAGACTAAATTCGGTTGTGACAGTAGAAAAAGCCCCTCGACCAAAATCACATCCAGTGGTTCAATGATCAAAGTCTCTTGTTGGCGTCTGTGAACGACAAAATCATAGGTCGGAATTTCGGTCGCCAACCCCTGTTTAAGCTCGTTGAGTTTTTTGGCCAATAGATCAAGCTCTAGCGCTTGAGGCTCATCGTAATTACTGAGCGGGTGACCAATAGGGTTGTAGAAATTGTCCTGACTAAACAGCGTGGCCGTTAATCCCTGTGATTGAATGCCCTGCAACAGGGCGTTAGCTACGGTGGTTTTCCCAGATCCAGAAGCACCGGCAACGGCAATCAAAAGAGGTTTCACGTCAATTCCATCGGTTCAAAATGTGCTCAGATTATAGAGAGATCAGTGCTGGAAATGAATAAGCCGCAATAGATGCGGCTTATTTTGAGTGACGTTATTAGCTGTTTTTAAAACGCAGTCGCCATAGGTTTGCATCATTGGCACGCTTACAGCTGATTTGATCGATCCAACTCATCATGATGTGTTGGCCACGCCCTGACTCTGATTCACCTGAATAGGGCTTAGGTGGGCATAGATGAGGAAGCTCAACGGAATATTCTTGAATATTGAACTCAATCCAGCTTTTAGAGGTCGTTGTGATGATCTCTATTGGAAGCTCCACATAATCTTCAGGCCAAACAGTATGTTCAACAAAATTGTTCAGTAGTTCAGCTAGCGCGGTTCTGATCTTAGAGAGGATTAGATCATCGGTATTAAGCAGTTTTAAGTGAAGATAGATATGATCCAGTGTCTTTTCTACGTCGCTCTCTGTAGGGCGTAAACTGGTCAGAAATGGCTGGACGTTCAACTCTGTCTCTTGGTTGTTTTCCGAGGAGCGTTTAATCAACATGACCGATACATCATCTTCTGGGGTCTCTTGGTTACCCCAATCATAGGCAAATTGCTTAATGATATCTAACTGAGTTGCGGCATCTTTACTGCGTTCACGTTTCAGTATGTTTTCGATCGCATTACGGCCTATGGCTGAGTTTGTTTCATCAACAATATCAAACAGTCCATCACTACTTAACAGCAATGAAGAACCTGGTAAAAAGGGAAGGGATCGTGTTTCAAAGTCGGCAAACTCAAACATTCCAACTGGAAAGCTGCCGCGGCTTATCTGCATCATATCACCCTGTTCGCTTAACACGCAGGGGTGAGGGTGTCCTGCTTGGCAGTACCTTAGGGTATTGGCTTGTTCATCTATCATGCCAAGGAACATAGTGAAGTAGAGGCCTGAAAAACGCTCACTAGGAAAGCGCTCATTCAGTCTGCGAACGATTTGATGAAGTGGTGGCAAGACACTTTGATTGATGTAGTAACCCAGCATCTGTTGAATGGCATTTTGTAAGGTAAAGGAGAGCATAGCCGATGCGACCCCGTGTCCCATTACGTCGATCTGATAGATCAGTACTTGATTGTTATTGGTTGTGACATATCCCATTGAATCACCACCAATGCCACGTGCTGTTTTAAAGTGTGTAGCGAGTTCTAGGGTGGGTGATAACCACTGATTCTTTGGTACATACTCCTCTTGAAGATGCGTCGCAAATTGCAACTCTTCCTCATTTTGCTTCTGCGCAGCTTCCAGTGCAGTCACGGTTTCGTTGAGTTGCTCGTTCTGGTCGGTGACACTTTTACGCATGCTTACCAAGCGAGCTCCTGCAGCCAGCCGTACACGAAGTTCCTCTTTAACAGCGGGTTTACGCAAAAAATCATCCGCGCCTGCATCCATACAGGTGACCAGCTCATTTTGATCATTCTCTGCGGTCAGCATAACGACGTAGGGTGATCCGTAACGCTCGTTGCTTCTCAGAGTGCGACAGAGTGTTTTGCCATCCATCTCTGGCATCACTTGATCTGAGAGGATCAATTGAAATTGGTCTCTCTCCAGCAGTGCGAGTGCCTCTTTACCATCACAGGCCTCAACGACTTCATAGCCTAGGTCTTTTAACATCGCGCCAAGGCGAGCTCGTTCGGTAGGGCTGTCATCAACCATTAGGATTCTATTGATATCAAAATGGTCTTGTTCGCTACTCTTAACTGATACTGCAATATTCATTTTAAAACTCGGTCTGTTTAGTTCCTATTGCATGAGGGTAAGCACAAACCGTGCCAACAGCTCTGAATCAAATATCTAGACTTTTTGCATTTTGCGAATCACTATGAATAGATCTTTTTATAAGCGGTAAGAAGAGTTGGCATGGACCTTGCTTTCTCTTGATGTGCCTTCACTGTTTAGAAGGATTATTTTAAGGAGATAGTTAAATGGGACAAATCATCGATTCAATGGATCAGGCGGTTGCTTCAAAGGTTTCTGAAGTACTGGATCTTGCAGTACTGGAGCGTCTTTTAGAGGACACGTCGATCGATTTCTTGCCAAGCCTTATTGAAGTGTTCGAATCAGAATCTTCACAGCGTTTAGAGAACATCAGTAAAGCGATGTCTGAAAATGATTTAGCGACATTAGGTATCGAAGCACATTCACTGAAAGGTACCTCAGCAACCTTTGGTGCCGAAACGCTTCGTTCTACCGCCGAGCGCATAGAAAAAGCAGCCAAATCTGGCGATCAAGCGACGGTTGATCAGTTTGTGCCTTCTGTACCCTCGCAGCTGGAATCTGTCCTTGCAGAGTTGAACCGGTTTTCATCATCGCTATCGGCTTAATAGAGTTAATTGAGGAAATTTCTGATGTCTCAGAATCAAGTATTAATTGTTGAAGACAGTGCCAGTCTGCGACGTATCTATGCACAGTACGTTGAGAAGGAGGGGGTATTAGTTGATGCCGCCGCCACACTGGCTGAAGCTCACACCGCACTTGATTCCAAGGTTTATCAGGTCGTTCTTCTGGATCTGCGCCTGCCTGATGGTGATGGCTTTGAGCTTCTTAAACGAATTATTGAGCATCAGATTAACTCTTTGGTGATCATTATGACCTCGCATGGCTCGATCGATGTGGCCGTCGATGCCATTCGTTTAGGCGCCTATGATTTTCTAGAAAAACCTTTTGATGCGCGTCGACTAAAGGTAGCGATCAGCTCAGCATTTGCACAGGTGGCAAAACTCAACTTTGCTCCTGTCGATTTGGCAGAGAAGAGGGAGCGTGAGACCTTCCATAGCTTTATTGGTGCCAGTCCTGCGATGCAAGATATGTATCATCTTATCGAGCGTGCGGGCCCCAGTAAGGCATCTGTCTTTGTGACAGGGGAGAGTGGCTCAGGTAAAGAGCTCACTGCAGAAGCCCTGCATAAGCAGAGCGCGCGTTCTGAAGGTCCTTTCGTTGCTATTAACTGTGCCGCTATTCCTAAAGATCTTATGGAGAGTGAGATCTTTGGCCATGTGAAGGGTGCGTTTACTGGGGCCAGTGCCAATCGTGAGGGCGCAGCCAGCAAAGCCAATGGCGGTACACTTTTTCTAGATGAAATTGGTGAAATGAGTCTTGATTTGCAAACCAAATTGCTACGATTCATTCAGACCGGCATTATCCAAAAAGTAGGAAGTAATTCAGATGAGGTGGTCGATGTTCGATTCATCTGCGCAACGAACCGAGACCCTCTGGTTGAGGTGCAAGCGGGTCGTTTTAGAGAGGATCTCTACTATCGCCTGCATGTGATTCCTGTTCACCTGCCGCCGTTACGGGATCGCGGTGATGATATTCTAATGATTGCCGAATTCTTCCTTAACCGTTACGCGCGTGAAGAGACCAAGTATTTCGAGGGCTTTGAAGATGAAGCTAAGCGTAGACTGCTGGAGTACCACTGGCCAGGTAATGTCCGCGAACTTCAGAATGTGATTCGTAATGTCGTTGTATTAAACGAGGGGGGTATGGTCGGTGTGGCCGATTTCCCGGCCCCGTTAAATTCGCTGCAGGAGATTGTGGCACCACAACCCGTCAAAACAGAAGAGCCAGAAGAGGTTCAAACGAGTAAATCCGCTAAGAAGTCTAAACCCTATTCGAAAGTGATGGCTCAGAGTTTAGACGAGATTGAACCTCTGGATGTATTAGAGCGAAAAATCATCGAAAATGCCGTCAAACTCTGTAAAGGCAATGTCCCTAAAGCGGCCGCGTTACTTGAGGTTAGCCCCTCTACACTCTACCGCAAAATAAAGGGTTGGAGTTAAGCGCTGCGATCGCGACTCTGTTCATTAGGGTTAGGTATGCTGACCATGCCTAACTCTACCCGATCCCTTCCTTTTGCTTTGGCTCGATAGAGCGCATCATCCGCCCGTTTAAATAGCTCATCTGCTTCGACACCGGCAATAAAACTACTGATACCGATACTAGCCGTTACCTTACTCACGGGTGTGAATGGGTGATCTCTTAGTGTGTTTCTAAGTTTTTCTGCAAGAATCAACGCTTCAGATTGGTTGGTGTTGGGTAAAATGATCATAAACTCTTCACCGCCCCAGCGACCCAATATATCCACATCACGAATATTATTCTGAAGTAGGTTAGCGACGGCATAGAGAACGTCATCGCCTACAAGATGCCCGTGGGTATCATTGATCTGTTTGAAGTGATCAATATCTAACAGCAACAGCGAAAATTGAGTGCCGTATCGGTTTGCACGTCGCAGCTCTGCTTCAAATAGCTCATCTAGCCTCGAACGATTGTAGAGGCCGGTTAACTGGTCCGTCATCCATAGCTCTTCCAGTTTTTTCTGAGTCGAAATGTCTTCGCGAATCTCGGTGAATCCAATCAGATTAGCGTTTCGGTCGTATTGAGGCTCGATCTGAAGCTTGACCCAATAGAGTCCACCGTAGGCATTTTTCTCTTGGGTTTCAACACTCACGACCCCTTTCTGACTTGCCTCTTGATATCGTTGTTGCAAAAGGCGTGCGCTGTTTTCGTCTGGAATTAAACGAGCTAATGTGCCTGATTTAAGTTGTTCTTTTGTATATCCCGTGTGATCGCAAAAGGCGCTAGATGCCTTAGTCACCTTGCCGTTTGGGGCGGTATTTACCATTAAGATGTGTTTGTCGATGATGGCAAGATGTCGCTGTGTCTTGTGACGCTTACGCTTAAGCTGTCTAAACTGCTTATGTCCACGTGAACGAAATAGCTGCAGGGTTCGAGTCATTGTGGCCAGCACAATGATGATAAGTGTAACAGAGACTAAAAAGATGACGGGGTGGAGTCTTATCTCAGCCATTAGAGAGCTCTCATTAGCCCAAAGAGGTTGGCTAATGAGTAACAAAGATAGGCAGGAAACTAGGTAACTAAAACCCATACAAAACCCTTCCAAACATAATGAAAGCTTAAGCCTAGCAGAGGATTTTGATTTTGCAGGATTTTTTAAGACGTTTTATTTGTGTAAAATAGAACGTCCAATCAAAATAATACTTTATTTAAAATCAGTTACTTATCGATAACTTCTGATAGTGGTTGTGCAAAGGTTTGCACCATATCCCAAGGGAAACGAATCCAAGTATCTTGGCTGACCTCAGTAATAAAGGTATCAACCAGTGGTTTGCCAGCCGGTTTTGCATAGAGTGTTGCAAAGTGTGCTTTAGGAAGCATTTCGCGAACGTATTTTGCGGTGCGGCCGGTATCAACCAGGTCATCGACCAAAATCATCCCCTCGCCATCACCTTCAATGCCTTTTAGTACCTCTATCTGCCCCTGAACAGAAGCTTCACCACTGTCTGAGTTTGAGTAGCTAAGGACACAGATCGTATCGATCATGCGAATATCCATCTCTCGAGCTAGGATGGCTGCTGGTACTAAGCCGCCGCGAGTGATGGCAATAATGCCATTCCAAGGCCCTTGTTCTAGAAGGCGCCAGCTCAGTGCACGTGCATTTCGGTGCAGTTCATCCCAGCTTACGGGAAAGTCTTTGCTGAAGGGTGTCATTATCTTCTCCTAAGAAATCGTACGAGCCGCAAGCGTATTAGCAGCCTCTTTATGTTCATGCATGATCTGTTCAATATCTTGACCGACTAACTCACCAGCCTTAACGCGCCACTCGCCATTCACCATTACGGCTTCTGCGCGATGTGCCCCACACAACAGCAGGGCGGCTAATGGATCGTGAGCACCGCTAAAGCGCGGCTCATCAAGCTTAAATAGAGCTAGGTCGGCTGCTTTGCCCACCGCGAGCTCACCTATATCGTTACGGCCTAATACCTGCGCTGAGCCTTTGGTACCCCAACGATAGGCGTCAAAATGGGTGACCGCAGAGGATCCGTAACGCAGGCGCTGGATGTACATGGCTTGGCGAACTTCTTGAATCATATTCGAGCAATCGTTCGACGCAGAACCATCGACGCCCAAACCTACCGGTGAACCGGCCGCTTCAAGCTCCTTCACTTTAGCAATGCCCGATGCCAGCATCATATTCGAGCTTGGGCAGTGACAGACTCCGACGCCAGCTTTACCCAATCGGGCAATCTCTTCGTCATTAAAATGTATGCCGTGCGCCAACCAAGTGTTACTGGATAGCCAACCAACAGACTCTAGGTAATCTACCGTTCGCATTCCTAAAGAGCGTTCACAGAAGTTCTCCTCGTCGATGGTCTCTGCTAGGTGCGTATGGAGTCGTACATTGAGTTGTTTGGCCAGACTGGCCGTGTCACGCATCAACTCGGTCGTCACAGAGAAGGGAGAACAGGGTGCTAAGGCGATTTGTGACATCGAATAGGGTTCGCTGTCGTGATAGCGAGAGACTAGGCGTTCAGAATCCTGCAAGATCTCATCTTCTGTTTGAACCACGGTATTAGGCGGTAATCCACCTTGATCTTGGCCCAAACTCATAGAGCCTCGGGTCATCGCCATACGCACACCCATCTCACGGCCGATTTCAACTTGATGATCAATGGCATCAGTAAGATTGGCTGGGAACAGATAGTGGTGATCAGAAGCGGTTGTGCAGCCGGACAACAGTAACTCGGCCAGTGCCAGTTTTGTGGCGGCACGATGAACCTCAGGATCTAAATTGGCCCAGACAGGGTAGAGCGTCTGAAGCCAAGGAAAAAGCTCTTTATTGAGCACTGCGGGCAGTGCGCGAGTCAGTGTCTGATAGAAATGGTGGTGGGTGTTAATCAGACCGGGAATCAGAACCTGATCACTGACATCAATCGTTTGATCAATATTAACGGGTGTTTCACCCTTGGCAACCAGCTCTACGATCGTCTTGCCACTGACAACAATACCGCCAGAAGCATCCTCATCGTTTCCCGTGTAGATGGCTAATGGATTGGATAACCAGATGCGAAGATTGTCTGTCATACTTTGGCGGATCTCAAAGCTTGTTAATAATTGAAAAATAGTCGTCTATTGAACCCAATATTTGACTCAAAAATCAAATAAAAATTAACTTCAAGGTCAGTTTATTTATTTGACCACTTGGTTAGGTTTTAGCACAATAAGTCTATTATATATGACCCTTCAGGCAGCATTCATATGATCAGTTACTGGAAAAATGGTTCCATTGAGCAGGATAGTCCGCTTTCCAATACCGAGACTCTATTGGAATTCCTGCGTGAATCTAAACGTCTCACAGGGACCAAAGAGGGGTGTGCCTCTGGTGACTGCGGTGCCTGTACGGTTGTGCTTGTCTCTTTAGATGATAATAAAAGGCTTAAGTATGAGGCGGTCAATAGCTGTTTGATGCCGGCTGCTGAGTTGGCTGGTAAAGCGCTGATTACGATTGAAGATCTAGCGCAAGGCGATGATCTACACCCACTGCAACAGGCATTTATAGAGCAGCACGCATCGCAGTGTGGATTTTGCACCCCAGGGTTCATTCTTTCTGCACTTGCATTGAAAAAGCACGAATCCAATCCTGATGTGGAGGCGATCGATGAAGCCCTAGGCGGCAATCTTTGTCGATGCACCGGCTATTCACCCATTGTTAAAGCGGTTCAATTGGCCGATTGCAGCCATGATCGATTTGCTCAATGTGAAGTTGAGTTAATCCATTCCCTAAAGCAGTTACAACACTCAACGGCATCCGTTGCCGGTTTCCATCAACCTCGAACATTAGAGGCGCTTTGTGAATTAAAATCGGAACATCCAGAGGCCATTTTGTTATCCGGTGGTACTGATTGTATGCTGCGGGCGACTCAGGGGCTTGAACAGGTCGAGACGCTTATTAGTACTGACAGAGTTGCCGCCTTACATCAATTAACTATTGTGGGTGGCCACTGGTCAGTCGGTGCAGCGGTCACTTTGAGTCGAATTAAAGATCATGCAAAAGCGTCTGATTTTAATGCTCTTGATCAGCTGCTCAGTCGATTTGCATCACAACAGATCCGTAATCGCGCGACCTTGGGTGGTTCTATCGGAAATGCCTCTCCAATTGGCGATTTAGCTCCGTTGATGCTCGCTTTAGATGCAGAGTTGGTTTTGAGCTCTGTTCAACAAGAGCGAAGGGTTGCGCTAAAACATTTCTTCTTAGGCTATAAGCAGACCGCGTTGAGTTCGGATGAGGTGATCAGTCAGATTAACTTCAACCTTGCTGATCAGGCCCAAGTGCATTTTGAGAAGGTGTCCAAGCGCCTGGATGATGATATCTCTGCCGTCGCTGTAGCGACTCATTACAGGATGCATGAGGGACGGTTAACCTCATTGCGCATAGGGTTAGGGGGTATGGCAGCCACTCCGGTTTTGGCACTGGGTGTTATGGCCGCTTTTGAAGGTACAGCCCCCTCATCCATTACCCTTGATCAGGTCACTGATGCGTTAGGCGAGTTAACGCCTCTATCAGACCTCAGGGCCAGCGCTGATTATCGCCTCAAAGCCTGTGCCCGTGTCATTCACTTCCATCTAATCAGTGCGAAGGAGTCAGTATGAAACCTGTAGGCGTTTCAGTCACTCACGACAGTGCGTTGTTGCATGTGACGGGTAGAGCACGATACGTAGATGATACTCCCTTACCTGAAGGCACCCTGTTTGCTGCCATCGGGCAAGCATCTATCTCCCGAGGCCGTCTGTTATCGATGGATCTGAGTGCAGTGCAAGAGGCTCCAGGTGTTATTACCGTGCTGACGTCCAGGGATATTCCTGGAATAAAAGATATTGGTCCTGTCTTTCCGGGTGACCCGCTTTTAGTAGATGGCGATGTGCTTTTTCATGGTCAACCGATCTTTCTCGTAGTAGCTACTGATGAGAAGCAAGCACGCTCTGCGGCATTATTGGCTGAGGTTCAATACGAAGAGTCTAAGCCAATCCTCTCTATTGAAGATGCAAAGTCCCACGCGTATCGAGTACGTCCTCCTCATGTGATGCAGAGAGGCGATCTGTCCACAATGGACACATCTGAACATCAGGTCTCTGGCGAATTGCGAATTGGTGGCCAAGAACATCTCTATCTTGAAGGGCAGGCCTCTTTAGCAGTGCCAACAGAGGAGGGGGGTATGCATCTTCTCTGCTCTACGCAGCACCCGACTGAGGTGCAAACCCTTGTCTCTGAAGTGTTGGGCCTTCCATTCCACGAGGTTGTCGTTGAAGTACGACGCATGGGAGGCGCCTTTGGAGGTAAAGAGACGCAAGCAGCTCCTTGGGCTTGTTTAGCGTCACTGGCGGCGCACAAGCTAGGTAAACCGGTAAAGCTTCGTCTACCTAGATCAACGGATATGACGGTAACGGGGAAACGTCACCCCTTTATCAACCAATATCAAGTGGGATTCCGTAGTGATGGTCAAATCGAAGCGGTACAGATCGACATTAATGGCGACTGTGGCTGCTCTCCAGATCTAAGTGATGCCATTGTGGATCGCGCGATGTTCCACAGTGACAACGCCTACTATTACCCAGCTGCTAAAATCAGTGGTGAGCGTTGGCGAACCGATAAGGTTTCTAACACGGCGTTTCGTGGCTTTGGTGGGCCTCAGGGGGTCATCACGGCTGAAGCGATGTTGGATGATATTGCACGCGCCTGTAAACAGGATCCTTTAGATACACGGCTTAAGAACCTCTATTCAGGTCAGCAGACACACTATGGTCAAACCGTCGACGGAACAACGCTGCGGGAGATCATGACCCGCCTTAGAGAGAGTGCTGACTATGACCGTCGTCGACAGAAAATTGCTAAACATAACTTAGCCTCATCTCGTTATCTTAAAGGGCTGGCGTTAACCCCGGTCAAGTTTGGTATCTCCTTTACCGTTAAGCATCTCAATCAAGCGGGCGTGCTTGTTCACATCTATACAGACGGTTCCGTTCTGGTCAGTCAGGCGGGTACTGAGATGGGGCAGGGACTTTACACTAAAGTGGCTCAAGTGGTTGCCTCAGTATTGGGCATTGAGATCGATCGAGTGAAGATGAGCAGCACTCGAACTGACAAGGTTCCCAACACGTCACCGACGGCTGCTTCAAGCGGTAGCGACATGAATGGTATGGCAGCCCATGACGCAGCGACCACACTGAAAAGTCGGATTGCAGAATTCATTGCCAATCGCGAATCGATTAATGCCGAAGAGATTGAATTCAAACAGGGGCTGTTGAGCTGGGGTGCCAGTTCAATCACGTTTGCCGAGGCTGTAAAAGCGGCCTATATGGATCGTGTTCAGCTCTCTGCCACAGGCTTCTACAAAACGCCCAATATCTGGTATGACAGAGCTTCTGCACAAGGCAACCCATTTCTCTACTACGCTAATGGGGCCGCCTGTTCGGAGGTCATTATTGACCGATTAACGGGCGCCACTCATATCGAGCGTGTCGATATATTGCACGATACGGGTAACTCATTGAATCCAGCCTTGGACAAGGGTCAGATAGAGGGAGGGTTTATTCAGGGAGCGGGTTGGTTAACCAGTGAGGAGCTTAAGTGGGATGACGAAGGGCGTCTACTGACAAACTCCCCAGCTACTTATAAGATCCCAGCGATTAGTGATCGACCCACTAAGCTAAGTATCGAACTGCTGGATAAACCGAACAGTGCGGCAACCATAGCAAGATCTAAAGCAGTCGGTGAGCCACCCTTTATGCTTGGCATCTCTGTCTGGTGTGCAATTCGCGATGCAATTTCGAGTATTTCCGGCTATGGTATATCGCCTACCTTAGATGCACCGGCAACCCCTGAGGCCATTTTAAACGCCATTACTACCCTTGAGGACTCTCTGTGATTCAACGTTGGAGCTACAAACTTGCTGAGCTGTTAAAGCGGGGGCAACCGGTTGTTTTAATCACACAGGTCGGTGAGAGAGGCTCCAGTCCACGTTCGTCAGGTGCCAAGATGTTGGTCACCAGTAACGCCACTGTGGATTCACTCGGTGGTGGTAATCTTGAGCATCAGGCGATTGAATTCGCACGACAGCTACTGACAGAGCAGAAAGATGGTCTGCACGAACTTGAGTACACTCTGGCCGGTAATCTTGGGCAGTGCTGCGGTGGAGAGGTTAGGGTGCTGTTTGAGGTTTTTAATACCTCTCTACAGCCTCTTTACCTATTTGGTGCCGGTCACATAGCTCAAGCGTTAGTGCCCTTGCTCGCGCAGCTGCATTTTGCCGTTAACTGGGTCGATGACCGAGATGAACTCTTTGTTCAGCCTATTCCTGATGGTGTGACCCGCATTGAACGAGATCCAATTGATGTGGCGCGAGATATTCCGAATGATGCGTGGATGTTGATTATGACCCATGATCATCAACTGGATCTGGATCTTCTACTGGCAGCTATCGATGGAGGTCTGCCGACCTATACTGGCATGATAGGCTCAGAAACTAAGGCATTGAAATTCAGACAGCGTCTTGCTCAGCGGGGTATTGCTCAGGAAGTCATTGACTCCATTCACTCGCCTATAGGCTTGCACAATTTGCATACTAAATTGCCGGTAGA
Organism: Marinobacterium sp. xm-g-59; assembly: GCF_013283315.1. Classification (NCBI taxonomy): domain Bacteria; kingdom Pseudomonadati; phylum Pseudomonadota; class Gammaproteobacteria; order Oceanospirillales; family Oceanospirillaceae; genus Marinobacterium; species Marinobacterium sp. xm-g-59. The sequence goes on from NZ_WBYR01000001.1 coordinate 117,383, forward strand.
GATTGCGATTTCAGTTGCGGCTGATGTCATGACTCGGCTGCAGCAACAGCGGGGTGAATTATGAGTCAATCCTGGGCCTTACGTTGTCAGATCCTGAGTTGTACTTCTCAACCTAAAGAGGATGAAGGGTGGTTCTATCACTCAGATGGGCTTATCTGGATAGTCGATGGGTTGATTAAACGGGTAGGCTGTTACACTGATCTAAGAGCGCATATCCCCTCTGATCTTCAAATCGAGCATCGTCCTGGGCATCTGCTGATTCCTGGCTTTATCGATACCCATGTTCACTACCCACAACTTGAAATGATCGGTGCTTACGGGACTCAACTCTTGGATTGGTTGAATCGATACACCTTCCCTGTTGAATTAAAGTATCGCGATATCGATTACGCGACTGAGCAGGCTGGACGGTTTCTCGATCAGTTATTGGCGAACGGCACGACAACCGCACTGGTGTTTGCGACCTCTTCGGTTAACTCAGTGGATGCCTTTTTTGCAGAATCCCTGCGTCGTAATCTACGTATGGTCAGCGGCAAGGTTTTAATGGATCGGCATGCACCAGATGATCTGTGTGATACCCCTCAATCGGCCTATGACGACTCCTGTTCGTTAATTGACAAATGGCGTGGTAGTGGACGGTTGGGTTACGCGGTAACACCTCGCTTTGCACCCACATCGACCGACGCGCAATTAGAGGTCGCTGGTGCTCTAATGAAAGAGAATAGTGATGTCTACCTACACACCCATCTCTCTGAGAATGTCGATGAGATCGCATGGGTAGGGGAGTTATTTCCTGATCGCCAGGGCTATTTAGATACCTATGATCACTTTGGACTCGTGACCGATCGTTCGGTGTTTGCTCACGGCATTCACCTCAATGACGCTGAGATGCAACGTCTTCATGACTGTGGCTCCGCTATTTGTCACTGCCCATCCTCCAATCTTTTCTTAGGATCGGGGTTATTTCCTTTGAAGCGTCTGCAACAGGCTGGCGTTAATGTGACTATGGGTACTGATGTTGGGGGTGGTACGTCGCTCTCTATGCTGAGCACCCAAGGTGACGCCTATAAAATTCAGCAGATGGCGGGACATCTTCTTAAACCTTTAGAAGCCTTCTATATGGCCACTCTGGCCGGTGCTAAGGCATTGGGGCTGGATGATCGAATTGGCGCTTTAGCAGAAGGGTTTGAGGCCGATATGGTGTTGCTCGACTTGGCCTCTACACCGGTGATCGAAGAGCGGATGAAACGGGCTGATCAGATTGAAGATGTCTTATTTGCACTCTCTATTCTGGGGGATGATCGATCAATCGCACAGACCTATGTGATGGGCGAGCCTGCCCTTTAGGTTATATCTTTACTTTTACTATCAACCGCTTGCCGCGACCTTCTCCAGCGATTTTTAAATCCAGATCGCCATTTAACTGATCAACCATAGCACCGACTATGGCCAAGCCTAAGCCGCTGCCTGGTTGAGATCTCTGATTACCGCGAACAAACCTCTGCTTCAATCCGTTTAGATCTTCTGGCGCTAAATCGGGTGCCAAATTCTCAACACTAAAGGCACCGTTCGACTCTAATCGGATGATGACAGGGCTCTCATTGGGCGCATACTTCAAGCCGTTTTCGACTAGGTTACTGAGTATGACGGCTAAGGCGTCAGGATCGATATCTAACAGTGGCGGTGATTCGCTGATGATTTCGACTCGATCATTACGAGGGTCTAGCTCACGGGCAATCATCTTAACGATGAGCTCAAGATTGGTTGGCTCACCCTTGTATAGGGTTACCGATTCAGCGCGCGCTAATTGAAGCAGCTTATCAATCAGACGAGTTAGGCGTGCTAAGCTGGATTGAACAATCTTGAGTCGCTCAGCTTGATCCGTCGAACCAAGCTCATCAGAGAGTCTCTGCAGTTGAACGGACGCTACAGCCAGTGGGGTTCTTAACTCATGTGCACTGTTGGCCGCAAACTCACGCTCCGCTACCAGAGCGGTTCTAAGTCGATCAAGTAGGGCATTAGTGGCCCTTTGAACCTCTAAAAAGTCCTGTGGTAGCTCAGCTTGTGCGATTGGCTCTAAATTACTGCCGCTACGTGTCGCCATATTCTCAGCAAACTGTTGAACGGGCACTAAACGTCGTCTCACTGCGATGTAGACCAGCAAAACGCTCAATGGTAGCGCAATGGTAAAGACCAGTAAAAAGAGCAGGGCGGTATCAAATAGGACGCCGTAGCGGTGATCGACGGTCTCCGCGACCTGAAGATGGTAGCGACCATCTAGCGATGAAGCTGTATAAATGCTGAAATTTTTGCCATGGGTAAAGCCTGTCTGCAAACTATCAAGCATTGGCGTCATGGGCGCATTATTCGAACGCACCAGTATTCGCCCCTTAAAGTCACGCAGTTGATACATCAGGTATTCGGGTTGATCGCCCAAAATTCTTGGACCAACGCTTAGATTGAGCGTGCCCAGTAAGCTTAGCTCAGGTCTTAGATCAAGCAGGCCGAATTGGTTAAGTCGGTAGTCGGATATAGCGAGAGGCAAAACACGTTGTGCGGTCTCTTTTAGGCTTTGATCGTAGGTTGAATTGAGCTCCTTAACGAGTACCCATAGCGCGACCACCGTTGCCAATAACCAAACCAGCACCAAGCTCAGTGCAATTTGTACGCCGAGCTGAGCGGCTAAGGTTTTGGGTTTTAGAAACACGCTAGGCCTCTAAACGGTAGCCAAGGCCACGTGCCGTTTTAATCAGCTCTTTACCCAGTTTCTTGCGTAAACGACTGATGTAGACCTCGACGGTATTACTCTCTACCTCATGTCCAAAGGCGTAGAGACGATCTTCGATCTGCTCTTTGCTGACAATGTGTCCGGGTCGTTTAATCAGTGTTTCTAAGATACTCCACTCACGAGCCGTCAGCTCGACATCTTGCTCGTCGACCTGCAGTGAGTGTTTTTGAAGGTCGGCTGTGATTCGACCAAAGGTGACCGCATTGGTCGCTAATCCGGCTCCTCGGCGTGTTACCGCCTGAATTCTGGCATTGACCTCATCCAAATCGTAAGGCTTGATCACATAGTCATCGGCACCGGCATCAAGACCGGCAATTCGATCGCTGATTTGATCACGCGCTGTCAGGATGATGACAGGGGTTGTAAGGCCTGCTTGGCGACGCTTTTTAAGCCATGGGATGGCATCGCCGTCTACCAGCTGTAGATCGAGAAGAACAATATCGTACTCTGTTGTTAGTAGAGCGGTTTCGGCTTGGCGCAAATGATCGAAACCATCAACTGCCATGCCTGACAGCTCCAGATGCTCTGTTAAAGCGTTAGCTAATGCCAATTCATCTTCGACGAGTAGTACGCGCATGGCCAGCTCCCTGGTAGTGAATGCTCAATTTGGTTATTGGGCCAAAAGAGAATGAAAACAACCTTAACTAAGGCGTTTAGCTGATCTGCATACCTGCAAGAACCAATGCCGTTAGCGTTTTCTCAGCCTGATCATAGACCTCTAAATTGAGTCGTCTTTGCCCCAGAGCGGCCTTCACTTGAAGTTCGTAATCGGCGTAGTGTTGGGTAGATGCCCAGATGATAAAGAGTAGATGCTCTGCAGAGAGGTCAGGATTAACCTTGCCTGTTGATTGCCACTGTTTGATGATGTCACAACGGCCGGTAAACCACTCATGGTACTGCTTACCGAAGCGTTTTTTCATATGCGGTGCGCCGTTGATCACTTCCGCTGCAAAGATACGCGAAGCTTCTGGGTTTTCGCGTGAAAAGGTGATCTTTTTAGAGATATATTCCGTGATGAAGGCTTTAGGATCATCTTCGGCGACCAGTAGATCGAGGGATCCATCCCAAAGTGAAAGAATGTGTGTTAACACCTCTTGGTAGAGAGCCTCTTTAGAGCCAAAGTAGTAGTGTACATTGGGCTTTGGAAGCTCGGCTCTATCCGCTATGGATTGAACGGTGGTGCCTGAAAATCCTTTTTGGGCAAATTCACGTACCGCAGCGTTAATAATGAGTTGGCGGTTACGTTGACGAATGGCGCCGGTGTTTGAATCTTGGTTCATAGTAGATCTCTACTGAAGGGTATAAATACCACCCGTTTGATGGGCTGTTCTGTTACTCTAACGACTTGATCTTGTGGGTCAAGTTTTTACCGATCTCAATCTGTTAGCTTAAGGTTTTTACTGTGTTTCGACTCTTTGAGCGTTTTACTCAGCCCTACCCAGAACAGGGTGAATTACAGCCCCCTTCAACGCTGTTTGCGTTCATGCGTTTTTATACCAAAGGGTTTGAGATTCCGCTGTTAATCCTGTCGTTAAGTACCGCTTCCATTGCGATTCTAGAGGCGGTTCTATTCAGTTTTATGGGTGATTTGGTTGACTGGATTTCGACCATGACACCAGCTGAGTTGCTCTCTGAAAAGAGCTCAGAACTCTGGATGATGGCAGCTGTGCTATTGATCCTGTTCCCGTTGCTAACGCTAATCCACTCTTTGGTGATGCACCAATCACTGTTGGGTAATTATCCAATGGCGATTCGCTGGCTGTCTCACCGATACCTGCTTAAACAGAGTGTCAGCTTCTATCAGAATGACTTTGCGGGTCGTATAGCGACCAAAGTGATGCAGACAGCGCTCTCCGTTAGGGAAGCAGTGATGAAACTCTTGGATGTGATGGTCTATGTGCTGGTCTACTTTATCAGTATGTTGGTGCTGGTGGCTCAATCAGACTGGCGCCTAATGATTCCCATGCTGGTTTGGTTGATCTGCTACATCGGCATTCAACTCTTTTTTATTCCTAAGTTAAAGCGGGTTGCGACTGAGCAGGCCGATGCTCGTTCAGTGATGACAGGCCGTATTGTCGACAGCTACACCAACATAAGCACGGTAAAGCTGTTTGCCCACACTCAGCGTGAGTCAGATTATGCCAAAGAGAGCATGGATGACTTCCTAAAAACGGTCTACAGCCAAATGCGCTTAGGGACCGGGTTTAACGTGCTGGTTAACCTCATCAATTACCTTCTGACCTTTAGTGTTGCCGGCGTTTCCATTTATCTCTGGTCAGACTCAATTGTTACAGTGGGTGCGATAGCGATCGCGGTGAGTCTCTCTCTGCGATTAAGTGGCATCTCTCACTGGATTATGTGGGAGATCAGCATGCTGTTTGAGAATATCGGAAGCTCAGTTGACGGCATGAGAACGCTCTCTAAACCGATCGATATCATTGACAAGCCTGACGCGTCTGAATTGGCGCTCGTGAATGGCGAGATTGAGTTTGATGCGATTCAGTTCAACTATGATGTCGAAAAGCCTGTGCTGAATAAATTGAGCTTACACATCAATCCGGGAGAGAAAGTCGGTATTGTGGGGCGCTCAGGTGCCGGTAAATCAACGCTGGTTAATCTCCTGTTGAGGTTTTACGACCTGCATTCTGGTCAGATTAAAATTGACGGTGTCGACATTACCGATGTGACGCAAGACTCGCTTCGAGCGCAGATTGGCATGGTCACTCAAGATACATCTCTACTGCACCGAACGATTCGCGAGAACATTCTCTATGGACGCCCTGATGCCAGTGAGGAGGAGCTGTTGAAAGCCTTAAAGCAGGCTCAAGCGGATCTGTTCGTTAATGACCTAACAGACCCTGAGGGTAATCGTGGTTTGGATGCGCAAGTGGGTGAACGTGGCGTCAAACTGTCCGGCGGGCAGCGTCAGCGCATCGCCATCGCGCGTGTGCTGCTTAAAGATGCGCCTATTTTGGTCCTAGACGAAGCAACGTCCGCCTTGGACTCTGAAGTGGAGGCCGCTATTCAAGAGAGTCTTTACCAATTGATGCAAGGTAAGACCGTCATCGCCATTGCGCACCGTCTATCAACCATTGCAGCAATGGATCGACTGATTGTGATCGATGAAGGGCAAATTGTGGAGCAGGGGACACACCAAGAGCTACTCAATTCCGGTGGGATCTATGCGCAACTCTGGGCCCATCAAACCGGCGGTTTCCTGGGTTTAGAGTAAATATCTACTACTCAATACAGGATTGAGCTTGTCGCTCTTGCTCAGACAGGTGTGATTTTCGTTTGCGCATCCACAGGCGTGTTAACAGTGTGCCGATAACGTAAGCTGTTAACACGATCAAAATATCACTGTTAACAAAGCTGACCGCGGTGATCATTGGGCCTGGGCAGTAGCCAGCGATTCCCCAACCCACGCCAAACAGAGCCGCGCCAAGTATCAGGCGGCGATCAATCTGTTCCTTAAGTGGTGTTCTGAATAGTGTGTCGCAGACCGGTTTATTTCGCTTTAGAATCAAGGGTGTAGCCACTATGTTTACAGCTAAGGCTCCTGCCATGACAAAGGCTAATGAGGGGTCCCATTGCCCTGTAACGTCAAGAAAGTTGACCACCTTGGCGGGATCGATCATCTGGGCTACAGAGAGACCAAGACCAAATAGGGTGCCTGATATCAAAGCGACTAGTAAGGATTTAATGTTCATTAAGCGCCCCCTACAAGATGGCGAACAATGAACACTGTTATCATCGCTGTCAGCATAAAGATCAGCGTTGCTACAAGAGATCTAAAGCTTCTACGAGCCAAACCACATATGCCATGGCCGCTGGTACAGCCAGTGCCAAGTGCTGAGCCGATGCCGACCAAAAGACCGGCAAGGATCAAACCCACTTTTCCAGTAACGGGCTGAATGCTCTCTACACCAGGTGAGATGCCCAATAATTGGTAAAGCACCCCGCCTACAACTAAGCCGACTAAAAATAGAATACGCCATGGGATATCACCTTTTTCGGGAAGAATAACACCACCGGCTATCCCTGAAATACCCGCTATCCTCCCTTTAAAAAGCAGAAGAACGGCAGCCGACAGGCCAATTAAGGCACCACCAAGGAGTGCACTGTAAGGTGTGAAATTAATAATTTCCATGGGTAATAAAAGAGTCTGAAATTTCGCGATCGATAATGCTAATGGAGATGAGTCGTTTTAGCTAGAAGTTTGGTAGATTAAAGGGTTAGAGTCTTAGATGATATTGAACGCTTATTGCGTCTCTCGGAAACGCTTCTCGATTTTATCGAGGGTTGAATAACCTAAGGCTAAGGGTATTACCGCCTCGTCGTTGACCAGAAGTAGGGCAGGAAATCCTTGAATGCCAAGGGTTCTACAAAACTCCAGTTCACTGTTCAGTTTTGATTCTATCCTATCGCTGCTGAGTAATTCAGCGAACTGGCTAGCATCAAGCCCAATCGATTCTGCGCACTCAAGCAGGGTGCTTGTTTCAGAGGGGTTTTTAGCATCCAAATAGTAGGCCTTTTGAATGGCTTGGCTCATCAATTGCCGACCCTCTGGATGAAGCTCACCTGCCGCTATGACGGCTCGACAGCTAGGGTAGGTTGAACGTCTTGGTGTATTGCGAGTCCAAAAATCGTAGTTGAAGCGAGTACCTGTTTGAGACTCAATCCGTTGCCAGGTCGATGCGATCGCCTCACGCATCGATTGCGGCATAGGCTCATCAGAGTCTGGTGCCAGACCACCCATCACCCAAAGTACGTCGAGATCGGGATGCTGTTGCAGCCAGTTTTCTAACGTCTTTGAAAAGGCCCAGCACCAGGAGCACATGGGGTCCATAACATAGATGAGTGATCTGTTTTCCATGATTTAAATCTTCACTGCAACGCGGCCACGCACTTTACCTTCCAGTAGAGCAGCCCCTGTTTCGATGACCTGATCTAGAGTGATCTCGTTGGTCATGGTGTTAAGGTCATCTTGATTGATAATCTCTGCAAGAGCCGCCCAAGCGGATTCACGCTGAGCGATGGGTTGCATCACACTGTCGACACCCAATAGAGATACACCACGTAAGATGAACGGTGCAACGGTCATTTTCAGATCCATGCCCTGTGCCAGGCCACAGGCAGCCACAGCGCCACCCCATTGGGTTTGAGCACAGGCATTCGCCAAAGTATGACTGCCCACGCTATCGATAACCGCTGCCCAGCGTTCAGCTTGCAGAGGTTTTCCCGGCTCAGAGAGCTCGGCACGATCAATAATTTCAGATGCACCCAACGTTTTAAGATACTCGGCCTCTTCAGAGCGTCCTGTTGATGCACAGGTGGTGTACCCAAGTTGTTTCAAAATGCGAAGCGCAAAGCTACCGACACCGCCATTCGCCCCGGTCACTAGCACCGTACCCGACTCGGGTGTAATACCTGCTGATTGAATCGCTTGTACACAGAGCATTGCAGTGTAACCTGCCGTGCCAATGGCCATTGTTTGGGCTGCGCTGAGTGCTTCAGGTTTCTTGATTAGCCAATCGGCTTTCACTCGCGCTTTCTCTGCTAGACCACCCCAGTGGGTTTCGCCAACACCCCAGCCATTCAAAATGACTTGATCGCCGGCTTGGAAACGACTGTTTGTGCTTTCGATAACTGTGCCAGCAAAATCAATTCCGGCAACCATTGGAAAACGACGGACTACAGGCGCTTTACCCGTAATGGCTAAACCATCTTTATAGTTAAGGGTTGAGTACTCAACTTGCACCAGAACATCACCCTCTGGAAGCTGCGCTTCATCTACCTCAGAGAGTTTGCAGGTGTAACCAGCTGTTTCGTCTTTGTTAATGAGAATGGCTTTCATCGAATGGATACTCCTCTAGAAAGGTTCGACTGGATATAAATTGATTAAAAAACAGGTAGAGCGGGGTGGCTGACTGCTGAAGTTTTGCTTGCAACACAGCACCTTCCCAACCGATCCAAAACGCTTGGGCGAGTTGAGAAGAATCGGCACTTCGATCAACTTGGCCCGCTTGTTTACCTAGTTCAAATAGATCGCGTGTTAAGCCAGCCCATTGATTAAAAATCGATTCAATCGCATTTCGAAAATCATCATCCAACGCGCTGATCTCTTGCCCTAAATTGCCAATCAAACAGCCTCGTTGAAAGTTGTACTTCTGCATCCCATTAGCGGCGGAGGTAACAAAGGCTTTTAATCGCTCAATAGGGGATAGATCGGCATTTAGAAACTGCTTATTCAGTTTATGCTTAAAGAATTCGTTGTAACTTTCGATTACCGCTAACCCAAAGCCAGTTTTAGAACCAAAGTGGTGATAGAAAGAGCCCTTTGGTACCCCGGACTGTTTAAGTAGCTTGTCGAGCGGCGTTGAAGCAAAACCCTGTGAGGTCATTAGCTCGGTGCCTATACGTAGCAGTTTCTCTTTAGCGCTTAAATCGTTCATATCAAAGTGTTTGGCCATTTTTTAACCATACTAGACCGATCGGTCTAGAGCGTCAATCAGTTCTATCCCTCTTTAAATGAATAAAGTTGGCACGCTGATTGCTTAATGATTGGCTAAATTGATCAACAGAGATATTGGACGAATTTAGAGGTGCTTATGAATAGACAAATCTGTGAGTCGCTAACGGATCAAGCGGTTTTTAATGTTGATAGCTTAACTAACAGCCAATGTAACCTGAACGATGTATGGATCACGGAGCAGATCGATGAAGATGGTAAAGATATCCTGACGACTATATCTTCATGGGTGAATGGCGAGGGAGCGAAATTCGCACTTCAGATCAATTTTCGTTTTGATCCAAACTGCCCCGGTAAAATATGGGCCGACTACCGCTCACAGCCATCGATTATGAATGGGCACATTCTTGATGAATATGGCTTTAAACTACCGACTTACAAGTACCGCCGCTTAAGCTGGGATCTGTTGATGCAGATAGATACCCAAACCCTAGAGGAGAGGGTATCTGAACTGCATAGAACAACCCATTAATCCAAAATGCTTAATTTTTGCTCGGCTATGCTCTTGTTAGGATTTAATTGATGAGTGAGTGAGTCGATACAGGCTGATAGAGCCTCTTCGACCACAGGATGGTATGTCGGCATTTTGGATAGCTGCATTGCTGTCTGTTTTTGCTCAATCGCCCAGGCCATTAAATGGGCCAGATGCTCACCATCAACCGAGACAATCTCGGCCCCTCTAATAGTCCCTGTCTCTCTATCTGCGATTATCTTTATACCGCCAACAGTGGCGTGTTTAACCTTTGCTCGCCCGTTAGCTGTCAGTTTAACGAGAGAAGAGAGAGTCGTTTCATCCTCGACTAAATTGCCGACACGTGCAATGTTTGGCTGTGTAAAGACAATGCCAAGCGCTGTTTTGCGTTTAAACCTTTTAGCGGTTGTTTGATTAGCGTTATAGCCTGCAATCAGACCTTCATCAGCAGCTTCATGCATAACCGCGCGTTCTGAGGTTGCATCACCTGCAATATAAAGTGATGTACCCTCGACGCCCATTGTCTGCTCATTAAAGCTCACCTGTCCATCTAAGATAGCTGCTCCCGCTGCTTCAAGGTTCATTTTCAAACTGTTTGAGCGTCGACCCAGTGCGAGCAAGACCGCATCAAACGACTCTTCAATGCCGTTGCATATAACATTGACACCGCCAGAATCATTTTGATTAAGGGTCACGGGCTCCCCAAGGTGGATTGGGAAATACGTGGATAGTGATTCTAGTGCATCCTCGAGTAGTTCATTATCTTGAATTCCGGCAACCGTTTGAGCTTGATCAAAACCTGCAACACGAACACCCAATTGACTTAAAGCTTGACCCATTTCTAGGCCTATAGCACCCATCCCTATGATGGCAATTGATGAGGGGAGTTTCTCGATCTCAAAAAAAGTGTCTGTCGTGTATAGGTTAGCAAAGTCCTGCCAAGGTTTAGGTATAACAGGGGATGACCCAGTAGCGACGATAGCATTATTAAACGTGATATCTTGGCCGTTAGCCCTAAGGCTATTTTTACCTGTGAATTCAGCATAACCACGGATTAAATGGTTATCATCCATTCTCTCAGTGGTGCGTCCGCGTACACCATTTGTGAACATGTCGCGCATCTTCCTAAGGTGCGTCATTACAGCGACAGGATCCAACTCAAGATGCGAGCTGCCTAAAATACCTTGGCTTTCAAACTGATCTCTACTACTGAATAACTCAGCGGTTTTTAACAGTACTTTCGAAGGCATGCAGCCAACGCGAGCGCAAGTGGTTCCATCTTCACCACCCTGAATCAACAGCCAGGAACGACCGCTCTTTTTGACTTCTGAAAGAGCGTATAAACCAGCCGTTCCAGCACCAATGATGACGGTATCGACTTTGCGATTCGACATGAAAGCCCCTTTAATTGATTAATATTAGATAATTCTAATGTGTATCAAGGATTAGATGTATGATCAAAATCAATATCAGGTCAAAAACTATCGATACACTTCATCCATTGGCTTAGCGTGTTGATTAGAGGTGTAGATCAGAGCATTTTTTCGGCTCAGTTTAGAGGGGGAAGAGACCCCACAGCTCTTAGCGATGGTCTCAAGCTCTTTGTGCATCTCTTTAGCATAAGCAGCAACACGAACTGATTTGTTGACGGGATCTAGACCCGCTTGAAGTCGCTTATCATGCGTCGTGATTCCGGTTGGACAGGAGTTTTTATGACACTGCAAAGCTTGTATACATCCCAACGAGAACATGAAGCCTCGGGCTGTTGTGACAGCATCTGCACCGGCACAAAGGGCCCAAGCTACATCAACAGGAGTAATCAACTTGCCTGAGGCGACCAATTTTATCCGTTCTTTTAGGTTTAACTCAGTCAGAATGTTAGAGACTAAGGGGAGTGATTCTTGCAAGTTCATACCCGCGGCATCGATAAGAGACATGGGCGCTGCCCCTGTACCGCCGTTACCCCCATCTAGAGTGATAAAATCAGGGGCATAGGCGTTAATCACATCATCAAACGCGCTTTGCTTTGATTGGCTATCAGCTATATCTGCGGCAGCCGCCGAAGCTCTACTCGTTAAGGCGGTAAGCATCTCCCTGAACTCTGAAATATTACCCACACAGAGTTTGATGCCTACGGGTTTTTCGGTCACTAATCTGACGTGCCTAATGAAATTGTAAAGGTCGTCATAATTCTGAATTTCTTGATGGGTAGGCGGGGAAATGCTGGCTTTACCCTCAGGAATGCCTCGCTGTGCAGCAATCTCAGCAGTCACTTTGTCAGCCGGGAGTATGCCGCCTTTACCGGGCTTGGCGCCCTGAGAGAGCTTAATCTCAAACATTTTAACATTTGAGTTTTCTGCAACGACCTTCAGCTTCTCTTCACTTAATGAGCCATCTGAGTTACGTACGCCATACTTTGCGGTACCAATTTGGTAGACCACATCCGCTCCACCTTGAAGATGCTCTGTGGAAGCTCCTCCTTCACCCGTGTTAATCCAAATACCGGCTTCACGTGCGCCTGCAACGAGCGCTTTGACAGCGGGTTTTGAAATAGCACCAAAGCTCATACCTGAAATATGAAACACCTTGTCTGTGGCGTAGGGGTTGGGACAGTAGGGGCCAAATACCTGTTGTTGAGGCTCTTCATTGCCCGTGTAGGGAAAGATCGAGTTCGCAAAGAGAACATCCCCTTCATGTTGAAGGCGCGTAGAACCAAAGGCTTGAAGAGTAGATTCCTGCTTTGCCGCCTGATACACCCAAGTTCTATCGGCACGGTTAAAGGGCATCTCCTCACGATCTTGAGCAAAGAAATACTGCCTGAAAAAGACGCCCATCTCCTCAAACATGTAACGTAGTCGCCCAACAACGGGGTAGTTACGACGAATGGTGTGGTCAACCTGATGACGATCACTGACATAAAGCAAGATAAGACCAGAGACAAAAATCAGAAGAATGACGCCTGGTAGATAGCTCAGAATGAAATCAAAAAATCCAGCAATAATACCCATATACACCTCAATCTATTTGCTTTAACTTAACACGAAGAGATTAATCAAATGTTAAATTTCTTATCCATTTATCATAGAGCAGGGAACAGAAAGTGACTAACCCTTTGACGACGTTAATGAGTACGAAAGAGTTGATTCCGTTGGATTGTGAAACGGTTATTTTTGACTGCCGTTTTGATCTGATGAATCCAGAAGCAGGGCAGCAAGAGTACGATGAAGAGCATATTGAAGGTGCTTTCTACGTTAACTTAGATGAGGTCATGTCCTCTCCAATCACGGCCACAAGCGGAAGACACCCATTGCCATCAAAGGAGTCGTTTGCACAGTTTCTAAGGTCCTGTGGTGTTTCTGAGAATACACAGCTGATTGCCTATGATAATTCGGCTGGTCTGTTTGCGGCTCGTTTCTGGTGGATGTGTCGATGGATAGGTCATGAGTCTGTAGCCATTCTTGAAGGTGACATTAACGCTTGGAAACAGCAGGGCGGAAAGGTCACAACAGAAGCGCCACCTAGAAATCAAAAGGGTGATTTAACGGTTAAGGAGAGCTTGGAATCCGTTGTTGATGTTGATGATGTTATTAAGGCTTCTAAACTGCAGGATCGTATTATTGCCGATGTCCGTGCTGCAGAGCGCTTCAGAGGTGAGGTAGAGCCCATTGATCCGGTTGCTGGGCATGTACCAAATGCAAAGAACATTCCACTGTCTGATAACTACAACGCTGAAGGACAATTTCTATCTGCAGACCAACTACAACAGATCTATCGCCACAAGCTGGGTGACTATAAAGCGCAGGATCCAATCCTGATGTGTGGTTCTGGTGTAACCGCTTGTTTAAGTCGTTTCTGCATTGAGTTGGCGGGACTGCCACCAGTCAGTGTCTACCCAGGATCCTGGTCTGAGTGGATTAGAGATCCCAATAGGGGTGTTGAAACTGGGAATTAAACAGTCAGGGCAGGGTGTCAGGCCAAAAGCCTGACACCTTAATACTTTAGGCCTTTTTAACGAACTCTGATTTCAGCATCAATTTGCCACAATCGATATTGTGATCCCCGTCTACTAAACGTCGAACTTGGAATTTAGTGCCAACTTTCTCTGTACCACCACCTTTGACTTTAAGATCTTTAATCAAGGTTACAGAATCACCTTCTTGCAGCTGATTACCGTTTGCATCTTTAACAATCAGCAGGTCTTCAGACTCAGCCGCTGCATTGGGATCCCACTCATATCCGCATTCAGGGCAGACAAGTTGTCCTTGATCTTCATAGGCATATGGAGAGGAGCATTCAGGGCAAGCTGGGTATGAGTCTGACATCGGAAATTCCTTAATAAAAATAAGGGATTAATCATACCTGATTTAAAGCAGTTCATAAAAGTTATCCACACTGAAAAACCGTATCAATCCTCACCTAAAAGCATCATGAATCATTTTAATAGAGCCAAATAACGGCGGTTAGCAGGCTTAGATACGCGCGAAGATAAAGGGGTATAAAAATAAGGTTGATTATTGTTTTGTTCGGTAAACAGCTGTTTTTAAATATTTAAATAAAGGAGATAAGGCAATTTTCGTTAAAGGTTAGATAAGCTCAACTGTTTTTAACCCTTACGCAAATATATGACGGAAGGCGCTACAAGCTCTGAATGTGATTGTTTGCACACAAGTGATCCTCAGATTGATTAACACAACTATCAACAGCCAATGGTTTGGTTGGGGTCAATCGGTTTTCAGTGCTTATTAAGCCTTAAGGGTGGTGATTGATTCTTTTTAGGCGCTATTAGATGTGTTGATCTGATGGTTTTTATCGGTCTTTCAGTATTAGGTTAGCGAATAATTACCTAAACATAGCTACTGCAATAACCATATATAAAGATACGTATAATATATATTATGTTAAATATAGTATTATAAATAAAAGGCAGGAGATCCCTACCTCTATCTTTTGCCACAAAGCGAATAAGAACCTTACAAAGCGCCTTTGTAGATGCCCTTGGTGTCTATGTCGATAGCAAGCTCACCAGTTTGCAATGATGAGTCATCTGCAATGGTTGCGACCAGCTCGTCACTGTAGCCGATTAGGTTGATCCCCTCCTTGTCGAGAAGCGTCATGACGCGCTCTAGCGCAGAGATAACGGACATTTGGCGTGCTGTGAAGCCTGGGCTCTTTGCGGCGCTACTCTGGATATCTCGACGCTTAGTGGAGATCTGTTTTAGCACATAACCATCATCATCAATCAGTGATAGCTTAAGATCTATCGCCCTTGCATCAATGATTAGACCTTTGAGCTGCTCAAATTGCTGCAAGCTAGAGACATTGATATTGTCTCCAGGATTGCTGTTCGTAACAATTTTCTTGAGCTTATCGGTGTCCGCACAGGGTTTAACGTGAATGAGCATGCTATTTCCGGTCTCTATTTAAGCTTCAGCTGCGCGTTTTCTGTCGATAATCTCAACACTTCAGCATTAAGGCGCGCAATCTCTTCGGCCTGTATTTTCAACCGTACTTGTGCTTCAAGCAAGCCCTCATTGTTGTGTACGCCCGCTTCGGATTGCTTTAGCTTGGTCTCAGCATCCATTAAGGCTTTGGCTGCCCTGTATGACTGATCTCGCTCATTACCAAGATTGGTTACAGCCTGGTTCAATTCCATTTTAAGCTTGCTGATCTCGTTATTTCTTTCGCTAATAATAGTATTTAAATCAACTATTTGTTGGGTATATTTACTGTCAATTGTTGACAGCTCTTCTGTGAGTTTCTTGCGCTCTTCGTCAGCCTCTTTGTGCTTGCTTTCACTGGCTCGGTTTGCGTAGGCAATCGCATCCGTCCAGATCTTGCTGGCGAGCTTAATAACAGGCTCTGGAAGATCGTAGCCACTGGCTTGCGCGTCTAATCTCTGCCCTAACCCGCTCCACCACTCATTGAGTGCTTTGTTAATTGTGGTTAATGAGCCAGACCCGAGTCTGTCTCTGACATTTTGTTGGGTGGGTTTGATGCCCTGCCTTAGCAGTTCGTCGGCAATTTCGTAGACTTGTTCGCGTTTTATACTGGTCATTTGATACATAATACATATTTAAAATACGTACTATATAGATAAGACGAGCTGTTATCTAGCAACACACTGCTCAACAACTTCCAGAAAGGTATTCATTGATATGGGTTTTGCGATGACTTTATTCGCACCGGCATCGAGTAGTGCCTCAGACTCCTGCCCCATGACGGCGGCAGTCACTGCCACTATGGGTACAGACACACCCTCTTTTCTTAGCTTTTGGATCATTTGCCGGCCATCCAGTACCGGCATAAAGAAATCACTTAGAATGAGGTCATACTCTTTGCGAGTCGCCATTTCGTATCCTAGATGGCCATTTTCCGCGACATCCACCTGGTTTACTAATTTACCCAGTAGGTTTTTAGAGACCATTCTTATGATGGGGTCGTCCTCAACGACCAGTAGGTTAAGGCGCTTAAGCAGATCTCCAGTATCTTTAGATTCTTGTCTAAACACTGGCTCAGACTGCTTTGCATTAAGATCAACCATAGGTATCTTGACAACAAAACGAGCGCCACCCTGCTCATTTCGATCGACATCAACGTCGCCATGCAGCTCGTTGAGTGATTGCCTTACAATAAACAAACCAAGGCCACTGCCATCAACCTTTGTGCCCAGCCTTTCAAACGGCTCAAATATCTTATTGGTTGCCTCTTTCGGTATTCCTTGGCCATCGTCAGATACAGTGAGCACCAAGTAACCCTTATCTACTCTTTGTATCCACTCAACCTTCACATTAATTGTGCTGCCTTTAGAGTGATGTATTGCATTCTTTATCAGATTTAACGCTATGATTTTTATGCGTTGTTTATCTGACTCAAGCCTTATATTTTTGTTATCTATGAGCTCTAATTTCACAACCATGCCGTTGAGCTCAGCTAACCTTGTCAACTGTGAGTGAGCATCGATTAATAGCTGATTAGGATGGAATGCTGTCTTGCTTATTGGCAGCGCCCTTTCAGGATTAACGGCTTGCGTCATGTCCTGCAGTACAGACATCAGATGATCAACGGTATTTTTCATCTGTTCTGTATGTTTTGGACTAGGAGCACCCTGCTCTAGATCTTCAATAAGCATTTGCAGGGTAGCGACAGGCGTTCTCATCTCGTGAGAGATGATGGCGAACAATTGTCTCTGATTGATCAATTTCTCTTCGATTTCGGTCAGTTTTGATGGATCAAAGAGATCGATACGCTTAAAGCGAATATGTTTTAAATGAGGCGCAGTTTCTGTTCTCGTTTCATAGGCTGACAGATAATGCACCTCTTTATCAATTCCTCTGTATCGAAAGTTGGTGCCAGACCGTATTGGTGCCGTTTCAATGAGTTTATTAGCTGGGGTGAAATAAGCGTCGAACTGATTCAGAGGTAGAGGTGTTGATAAGACAAAAAACTGCTGAGCCCTGGCATCTAAATGAACCTTCTCAGTACTAGAGTCTATGACAATATCAAATTGAGATTCATCGAGTGAATCAAAGGCTTTACACAACTTTGTATATTGCGTGTCTGACTCGATTTGATGATTGTTTGATCGATTCTGCTTCAATGGTCACTGCTTTAACTAATAACTTTAGTTAAAACATAGCAGGAATTATGCCAATCGCTACTCGAGCTCTAATTTTTTTAATGAGTCAGGCGAGTTTTGCTCATCCGCTAGGGTAAAGTTCATCGGACGATTGGTGTTCGTGGTTGTTGATGAATTGTCTCTACTGTCCTTTATCTCTTCAACTTGAGAGACATAACGTTTAGATATCATCACAACCGGGTTGTTCTCTTTGGTGTCGTCTAGGTAGAGTGGGATGAAGGAGCGGTCATCATTCATAATATCTTGAAGTCGCTCCCCTGGGGCTAGATAGAATGCTCCGACTAGACGGGCCCCATCATGCATACGGACATACACTTTCAAAGCGCTTTTACTTACGACTTTACTGCCCTGCATGCTATTTCCCCTAGAGTGTTTTATTGCATTCTAGCCTAAATTATTAATTTTGAGTAACTGTAGGAAAAGCGCAGAGTGATCTAAGTCACCTTTACCCATATTCTCAGAAAGATCTTGATACCGCTCATAAATGGCTTTTGTAACAGGCAGCTCTAAGTTCAATGATTGCGCAGCTTCGAGAACATTTTTCTCATCTTTGAGTTGAGTTGTGACTTTGCCGCCCGGTTCAAATGTTCGTTCGCTCATACGCTTACCGTGTAACTGAAGGATGGTGCTATCAGCAAACCCGCCTGACAGTGCGCGTCTAAAGGCTTCAGAATCAACGCCTGCTCGTTCCAGCAGCAATACAGCCTCCGATACAATAGCGATGGTACCGCCTACTATAGCCTGATTGGCCAGTTTAGATAGCTGACCAGATCCTACATCCCCTACTCTTGTGGCTCGCCCCATTGATGAAAAAACGACATTGGCCTCTTCGAATGTTCGCTCATCACGACTTCCTGCCATAATGGCCAGTGTACCCTCTTCGGCGCCTTTCACTCCTCCTGACACAGGTGCATCTATGAAACGTGCACCGGTTGATTCAACTTTGTCAGCGATGCTGATGACCTCTTTTTGCGATGTTGAGCTCATATCGATCACCAGATGCTGTTTCGTGAGTTGAGGCAGTAGCATAGAGATAACCTCTTCGACGACCTGGCCATCAGCTAGCATGGTAATAATGATATCGCTCTGTGCGACTTCGCTAAGGTCTTCGGCAACAGCGGCGCCATCCTCTTTTAAGGACAAGCATTTCTCTTGCGTTCTGTTCCAGACGGTTAACTCTACACCCTCACTCAACAAGCGCTTTGCCATAGGCAAGCCCATTAGGCCAATCCCAAGAAGAGAGATCTTAGACATAATTACCTCAAAATTTTTAGCACTTTTTTATTTTTGTACTAATTTGTTAATAAACACCTTATATGTGAATTTACGACACATGCAGTTTGGGTGAACTTTAAACCGATTGATAAAAGGTGTTTTATGAGAATCGCCGCTCACCCTGAAGATGAAACTCAACGCATTGCTAGCTTAAAATCCATTGGTCTACTCGATACGCCCAGTGACCTCTATTTCGATCAGCTTACAGCTCAGGCGGCTCATATTTTTAATACCCCTATCTGCGCTGTCTCAATAATAGATAGTAAGCGACAGTGGTTTAAATCCATTTACGGATTAGATGTTTGTGAAACCGGTCGTGATGAAGCTTTTTGTTCCCATGTGGTTCACGATCACAAACTACTCGAGGTGCGTAATGCCCTTGAACATCCTGACTTTCATGATAATCCACTGGTGATCGGAGCGCCAAACATACGCTTCTATTGCGGCACCCCAATACACGACACTAATGGTTTCTGTCTAGGTTCGTTCTGTGTCATTGATACAAAGCCACGCCAGTTTACTGAGGAGCAGAAGGAGCTTCTAAACTCTTTTGCCCTGCAGGCTGAGGCTCTCATCGCCTTACATGTGCGACAAAAAGATAACGAAGAGAAAAACAGAGAGATTATTAGTTCACGTGATCTTCTTCGCCGTGAATTGGCTAGGCAATCAAGCCTTGTATCGAATGCAGCCGCTGCCGTTATTCGGATCAGTCACCGCGGCATTATCGAGGATGCTAACAAAAAAGCTGAATCTCTATTTGGCTACTCTATCGACGAGCTTGTAGGTCAAAACATATCAATGTTGATGCCTAAGGATATTGCTAAACACCATGATGGATACCTAAAACATTACGACCGTGATAAGCGCCAAAATGCCACTCACAACAGTTCGGTGATCGGTGAAGGTCGTGAAGTATCAGCCATCAGTAAAAGTGGCGAGCTGATACCCATACATCTGGCCGTCAGTGAAGTGGTTATTGATGACCAATCTCAAAATGAGTTCATTGGGATAGTGACGGATCTTCGTGAAACTAAGCGCAAAGAGCGTGAGTTAGAGCGACAAAGCATGCTGTTGGATAAGCTTCATAAAGGTCTAACTGATTATGAAGCGCTGATCAGTGGTAACTCTATATGGTCTTTTCTGCAGGAGTCATTACGCGAGTTAACCAATAGCGAATATGCGCTGATTGGTGAGGTGGATCCAAGCAAGTCAGAACCTGAACTGATCGTTCACTCTTTAACTGATCTCTCCTGGGGTAAAGAGTCGAAAAGTTTGATGCAAAAATTCTTAGCAGGTTCGAGTCGGGTAACTAACACGAAATCCCTGTTAGGTCGTGTGTTTGCTCAAGGCGAGGTGGTCTTAACAGAATCACCCGCCACAGCACCGGGTCGACGCGGTCTACCTGATGGACACCCTCCTCTGCATAATTTGCTAGGAATGCCTATTAAACAAGGTGATAAAACGCTAGACATGATCGCCATTGCCAACTCAGAATCAGAGCTGAATGATGAGCTGGTCAATTGGTTAGAACCCTTTGTTGCCACCTGCTCTTTACTGATTCAGCTCTACCGTCAGATGAATGAGCGGGAACGTTTCACAGCGGAGCTTGAAGCAGCGAAGGATCTAATCGAAGATGCAAGCCGTGCTAAGAGTGAATTCTTAAGCTCTATGAGCCATGAGTTAAGAACACCACTGAACTCAATCATTGGCTTCTCAGAACTGCTCCAAGCTAATAGAAAGACCCCTCTCAATGAGAAGCAGTCAAAACATGTGCACCAAATCAACTCGAGTGGTAAGCATCTTCTGACACTGATCAATGACATTTTAGATCTTGCCAAAATTGAAGCGGGTAAGCTCTCAATTTCACTAGAACCTACGCTGGTCGATAGCGTTGCCAATGAAACCCTAGAGGTGCTGCAGCCACTAGCGGACAAGAGTGGTATCTCTATTCTGGTTAAAGCTAACGCACAGCATATTGAGGCGATGGCAGACTACACCAGACTCAAACAGGTACTGATCAACCTGCTCTCCAACGCCATTAAATACAACCGCCAACAAGGTTCAGTTGAGTTGTCTTGGGAGGTGGTTGACCAATCAGTACTCGTGCATGTTCAGGATACCGGGATCGGTATCAGCGATGATCAGATTGATCATATATTTGAGCCATTCAATCGAAGCAATGCAGAAAACTCTGGCATAGAGGGAACCGGTGTCGGGCTAGCGCTAACAAGAAAGGTTGTCGAATATATGAATGGTACGATCGATGTGAAAAGCGATCACACCGGAAGTACCTTCACTGTAACGCTACCACTGGCTAACTGCCAGGTTAAGAGTGACTCATTCACATCCGGCAAGGTACAAAATGATCAACTCAATACTGATCTAGCGAGCCAATCAGAAAAGGTTGTTCTTTACGTTGAAGATAATCCAGCCAATCAGCGACTCATGCAGGATATTTTTGAAGATTTTGAAAGCATAAATCTTGTCGTTGCTCATGAGCCCTTCCTGGGTTTAGAGATGGCTAAAACCCATCGGCCTGATCTTATTATTCTTGATATCAATATGCCGGGAATGGATGGATTTCAGTTATTAAAACGCCTCAAACAGGAGCCAAGTTTGGAGGGCACTCCCTGCATCGCGCTATCGGCCAATGCTATGCCAAACGATGTTAAACGAGGCTTAAACGAGGGATTTGATCACTACCTAACCAAGCCGATCGATATACCTAAATTTTACGACCTAATTGATGACTACTTTGAGGAGGTAAATTAAATGAGCCGCGAAAACATTCTTGACGCCAATATCCTCATAGTTGATGACAACGAAGCGAACGTACTTCTTTTAGAAGATCTATTAGAGGATCAGGGTTTTACCCACCTAAGGTCTTTAACAGACCCCTTACAGGTTCTTCAAGAGACAAAACAGAGCCTGCCAGACCTGATACTTCTAGATATTCGAATGCCTGGCATGAATGGCTTTGAAGTCATGCAACAATTGGACGAAGCAATGCCCAACAAACGGCCTCCCATCATAGTGCTAACCGCGCAAACTGATATGGAGACCCGCACAAAAGCGCTGGCATTAGGGGCGGTCGAGTTTTTAAATAAACCCTTTGATCATCAGCTGATTATTGAACGCATCAGCAATATTCTAAAAACGACATTGGGTTCGGTTAGAACAGCCTCTGACTCAACTTATATCAATGCTTACATAGCGGATGATGATATTGCCTCTCTGAAAGCCCTGGGTTACACCGATGAAACCACTGGATTGCCTAACCGAAGAGCAATTCAGAAACATATCTTTGAAGAGTTTGCGCTAGAGAAGGACTTAACGGCCTACTTTATTGAAATAGATGGAGCGGATGCTTTAGCAAAAACGTACGGCTATGAGATATACGATCGAGCCATGCAAACGCTCGCCAAGCTTATATCGGAGTCAGCTGCTAATCAGGTCGCAATGATCGGTGCTTGGAATGCCAATCAATTTATCGCGATTAAAGAGACTGAAATTGACCCTGCTTTCGAAGAGCAATTCGCAAGACGCATGCATCGATTGTTAACCGGTATTCATGAAATCGGCACACTGCACTATAAACTTTCTGTCCGAATTGGATTCGCTGTATCTAAAGGACTGATTAAACAACCCGGTGAATTAATCCGGAGAGCGGTACTGGCTGTTCCCTGTCTTAATAGCGGCCTAGATTATGATGCCTACGACCAACAGATGGATGACTCGAACAATCACGAAGCAAAGATTGAATCTGAATTGAGACGTGCCATCATCAATAAAGAGCTCTATCTAACTTACCAACCTAAGGTTTCGATCAGCAAAGGATCTGTCATCGGCGCTGAGGCGTTATTAAGATGGGAAAATAGCAACCTTGGCAAAATTTCACCAGAGCTGTTCATTCCCATTGCGGAGCGAATTGGCATGATCAATGAAATTGGTGAATGGGCGTTTGATGAGTCAGTCAAACAACTTAACAGCTGGCTTAAATCGGGACGAGTCGGCATGGACTTTACATTGGCGATAAACGCATCGCCTATTCAGCTATTCAACCCAAACTTTATATCATTTGTGCAATCAACATTGGTCAAACATGGCGTCTCACCCTCTCAAATTCAAATTGAGATTACAGAGTCTATGTTCATCTCTAATGTCGACTATGCAATCTCAGTTCTTAATGAGATTCGTCAATTAGGCATATCCATTGCGATGGATGATTTTGGGACAGGTTTCTCTTCTCTCTCTTATCTTCAAAATTTACCTTTGGATACGTTAAAAATTGATCGATGCTTTATCGATCAGATGACTTTTTCTGAAAAATCGCGACGCTTAGTTCAAGCAATCATTGCTTTAGCGCATACCTTTGATCTGGTGGTAGTCGCTGAGGGTATAGAGACTAAAGAGCAGTACAGAATGCTCGTAAATATGGGGTGTGAAGAGGGACAAGGTTATCTATTTGATGCACCCCTACTACCAAATGAGTTCCCACCGCAGCCATTAGTGACCAGCGCGAATAGACAATATTCTTTCTCTTAGCAAAGAGGTAAGCAACTTTCTAATAATCGACTATGCTTAAGGTAGTTAACCATCAAGGCTGATTATATGTCGCGCTACACAACACAAATTGTGGATTCCCTAACGACTGAGTGGTTCAGGGATCAGCCACTGTTGAACGTGATACTAGAAAACTGTTTCGATCAGGTATTTATTAAAGATCTCTCGTCAACCTTGATTTACGCAAATAGGAACCTAGCCCTACATTATGGGCTAAAAGAGGTTGACCAAATACTGGGCAAGAGTGATTTTGACTTTTACACTGCTGAACATGCAGAAGCGATGAGACAGGAAGAGTTGGACCTTATGCAGACTGGTGAGCCACTGCTTGCCAAACTCTATACTGAAACCTGGCCTAAGGGCGGTGAGACATTTAATCTTTGTTCAAAGTTACCCCTTAGGAACAGTGATGGAAAAATTGTCGGGTTGATTGGTTTTGGTCGAGACATCACCAAAGATAAGCGTCGTGAAAAGCTCATCTGGCAACACACAAACTATGATGCCCTGACTGGACTACCTAATCGTAATTACTTTGTGGGTTGTTTGAATTCATCTATTCACGAGGCTAATACTGGGCACCGCTACACACTACTTGCACTGGATATAGATCGGTTTAAATCGTTTAATGACAGTTACGGTCATGGTTGCGGCGATGCGATACTGATTCATGTTGCTGAATGCATTCATAATAATGTGTCTGACCATGACATAGTGGCGCGAGTCGGTAGTGATGAGTTCCTGTTGCTCATCGATAATCAAAAGAATAAAACCAACATAGTCGATTTAGCGATTAAAATTCGATCCAACATTCAAGCACCATTTTTCTATCAAAATCAGCAATACGATATCTCCTGCTGTATTGGTGCGGCTGAATTTCCATCAGATGCGCTTGATGCAACCGACCTGCTGAAGTTTACTGAGCAGGCGCTCTATCGAGCAAAACAGCTCGGAGACAATCAATTTGTTTTCTATTCACCTGAAATGACGACCGCTTCGATTAGGCGTCAAACACTGATCGCAGATCTAAAACAGGCGGTTGCAGACGAACAAATTGAGGTGATGTATCAGCCAATTATTAGTTGTGATACAGAGCAGCTATACAGTGTTGAAGCCTTAGCGCGGTGGCATCACCCCTACTATGGCCAGATTTCACCAGATGAGTTTATTCAAATTGCAGAAGAGATAGGTATTATTGCGCAGTTGGATGAGCGAGTTTTTCATAAGATGATTGAGGCCGCTCAGCAGTGGCAAACCGTTATCGACCCTTTGCCTGTTTTCTCTGTGAACGTCTCTGCACGAAGCCTTAATACAGGTGAAGATAGTAGTTCAGATATCATCAATCTCCTCTCTAACTTAAACCAAGGAAAACTACTCAAGTTACGGCTTGAATTGACGGAAGGCTCGCTCTTTCTTCCGTCTGAAAAGCTCAATGATTTAATGGGGTACTGTTCACAAAATCAGATTGAGCTGGCGTTGGATGACTTCGGTACCGGTTACTCTGCGTTATCATATCTTCTGGACTTTAAAATTGATTACCTGAAAATTGATAAAATTTTCATCGACGGGCTACCCGAAAACAGACGAAACCTCTCCGTCTGTAAGGCCATTATTCAAATGTCCAAATCATTGGGTATCAAAGTGATCGCTGAGGGTGTGGAACAAGAGGAGCAACTGCTTGCTCTCAAAGAGCTGGGTTGCGATTACATTCAAGGCTACTTTTTCAGCAAACCGTTAAGCTCGCAGGAGATGTTAGATCGCTACTCAGCTTAGAGAGTGCGATCTAACAAGATGTCTACTCAGTCTCTAAAAACTTAGCGACCATCTCTTTAATGTAACGACCGTTACATGGCTTAGTTAAAAACGCCTTCGCATCTAACTGCTCTGCACGCTCCTGTATCTCAGGGCTAGCAAATGCACTCAGGAAAATCACGGGTATATTGCTGGTCATAGTGATTTTGTCGAGCAGATCAGCCAACTCTAATCCATTCATTCCCGGCATATTGACATCAAGCAGAATCAGATCGGGTTGGCGTTTGACCGCTAACGAAAGTCCCACTTCAGGATCAACTGCACAGACCAATTTATAATCAGACTCCAAAGCATCACGGATCTGAGCAAGGGTAAACGAGTCATCGTCAATGCAAAGGATGGTTTTTTTGGACATATCTCAACTGCTTAATAAGAATGTTAAAAGTAAATTCAGTTTAGCAAGAAGTTGAAAGTAGACAAGAAAAAGTAGATAAAAATGGTGCCCCGGACCGGACTTGAACCGGTACAGCCTAACGGCCGGCAGATTTTAAGTCTGCTGTGTCTACCAATTCCACCACCAGGGCATTGATGATGTGTATCGTTTGATACATCCCTAAAGAGAGATCTTTAGGAAGAGAATATGGAGGCGAGCACCGGAGTCGAACCGGCCTAGTAATGATTTGCAATCATTTGCATCACCGCTCTGCCAACTCGCCATATTGGAGCGGGAAACGAGGCTCGAACTCGCGACCTCAACCTTGGCAAGGTTGCGCTCTACCAACTGAGCTATTCCCGCACTTGCTGAACAAGTGGCGCGTATTATAGACGCTTCACCCACCCTGTCAATCGCTAGATTGAAATTAGATCTGCTTAAAAAATAACCACTTACTCGACTTTAAGGCCTATCACTGATTAGGTTTAAGGTGTGGCCAAGCAGCACGCAGGTAGACAAACATAGACCATAGCGTTAGTAGCGCAGCAGCATAGAGAATACCGACCCCGATCCAGGCCAGAGTCGTTCCGGGCGCAGCACCAATCATGATAAAGATGGCTAGCATTTGAAGGGCTGTTTTAGCTTTACCAATCATAGAGACGGCAACCTGAGCGCGCTCCCCTATTTCAGCCATCCATTCACGCAATGCAGAGATCACGATTTCACGACCGACTATGATGATGGCTGGAATCGAGAGAATGGCAGGCCAATCAGAAAAGAGACGTCCATAGGTATCGACCAGTAAAATCAAAGCCGCAGCGACCATTAACTTATCGGCCACAGGGTCAAGGAATGCCCCAAAGCTGCTCTCTTGCTGCCATTTGCGAGCGAGATAACCATCCAACCAATCAGTAACGGCCGCTAAGGCAAAGATTCCTGCTGATATCCAACCGGCAAAAGGTGTCGGCCAGTAGTATGCAATGATGAAAAATGGAA
The DNA here is from genome assembly GCF_013283315.1 of Marinobacterium sp. xm-g-59. NCBI lineage: Bacteria > Pseudomonadati > Pseudomonadota > Gammaproteobacteria > Oceanospirillales > Oceanospirillaceae > Marinobacterium > Marinobacterium sp. xm-g-59. The sequence goes on from NZ_WBYR01000001.1 coordinate 143,827, forward strand.
TTAAAACAATACGTAACAGAGTTAATACGTTGGGTAGATTCATGCAGAGAAGCACCTTTAGCTATCGGGGTGCAGAGCGAGATAGATCGTCTCTGCAAGACTATTACTAATACTAGAGACTTTTGCGATTTCTTCAACACTTGCTGACTCAACCGCTTTCGCACTTCCGAAATGTTTCAGTAGCTCTCTACGGCGTTTAGGGCCGACGCCATCAATGCCTTCGAGTAGTGACTGCTTTCTCGCTTTAGCACGACGCGCACGGTGACCCGTGATGGCAAATCGGTGGGATTCGTCACGGATGTGTTGCAACAAATGAAGCGCAAGAGAGTCAGACTGCAATATATTCTCGCTGCCTGTTTCGGCATCAATCAGAATTTCAAAGCCCGCTTTACGTGTTGGGCCTTTCGCGATACCAATTACCTTGATCCCTTGAATATTGAGCTCATTAAGCACCTCAACAGCCTGAGCTACCTGTCCTTTACCCCCGTCAATAACCAGGATATCAGGGAGTATTGCATCCGCACTGGTCGCCTTTTCAAAACGACGGTGCAAGGCTTGGTTCATGGCGGCGTAGTCATCACCCCCAGTAATACCTTCGATATTATATTTACGATAGTCACGTTTCAGCGGGCCATTGCGATCAAACACTACACAAGAGGCCACAGTAGCCTCTCCACTGGAGTGGCTGATGTCGAAACACTCAAGTCTTGAGGGGATCTCCTCCATGCCTAGCGCTGACTGAAGATCTAGGAATCGGTTATAGATATTTTGTTTATTGGCCAGCTGTGACTGTAAATTCTGTTCGGCATTTTGCTGAGCTAACTTAAGCCAACTGTTGCGATCAGAACGCACTTTACTAGTAATAGAGACTTTACGTTCGCGCATTTGACTAAGAGCTTCACTGAGAAGGTTAGACTCGGGCAGTTCAATCGCCGTAATAATAGACTCTGGTATCTCGCGCCCGCCAGCCAAGTAAAACTGAGCAATAAAAGCGCTTAAGACATCCTCTGCACTGTCTTCGATAGCAATTCGGGGATAATACACTTTGGAGCCAATAACTCGCCCCTGACGGACAAAAAGAACGTGTACGCAAACGCCGCCAGGTTGAACGGCTACGCCAAAGACATCCGCCTCACCTTTTTGACCGATAACGGTCTGCTGCTCTTGTACGTGCTGCAAGCGAGCCAATTGATCCCGAAGCTGAGCGGCTTTTTCGAACGCTAATTGACGAGAGGCAGCCTCCATTTCGGATGCGAGCTCACTCATCACTTTTGGATTTTTACCCTGCAAAAAAAGCTTGGTATGACGCACGTCACGCTGATAATCCGCATCGTCAACTAAACCCACACAAGGAGCGCTGCAGCGCTCTATTTGGTACTGCAGGCAGGGTCTAGAGCGGTTACGGAAAAAACTGTCGTCACACTGACGTACTTTAAACAGCTTTTGTAGAAGGTTCAGACTCTCTTTTACCGCCCCACCGCTAGGAAAAGGGCCAAATAGTGAACCGTTGGGAGAACGTTTTCCGCGTTGATACCTAACGGCTGGAAATTCGTCTTTATCGGTGATCAATATGTAGGGGTAAGACTTATCATCACGCAACAATATGTTGTAAGGCGGTCGATACTGCTTAATTAAATTCTGCTCTAGCAGCAGTGCTTCTGTCTCAGAACCGGTTGACGTAATCTCAATGGATTGAATTTTGCTGACTAATGCTTGGGTCTTAATAGAGAGTCCAGTCTCTCTGAAATAGCTTGAGACACGGTTCTTTAAGTTCTTTGCTTTACCGACATACAACAGCTCACCAGAACTGTCGTACATCTGATAACAGCCAGGTTTGTTAGGGAGTGTTGCTAAGAAGGCTTTAGGATCAAAGGGCGTCAATCAATTAATCCTTAGTGCTGTGTCGCTTAGATTCCATGTAGATGTAAGTAGCCTCTTTATAGAGGTTGTTTAGATCATCACGTGTGTCATCTGTGATCCCTGCGCCACGTGAAAGTGACACCTCAAGGTAAGCACTGATTTGCGCATGATAGTAGAGACGATCATCATAGGCATCGGCACGTTTCATTTTGCTCAGTGCTATTTGTGCACCGTTGATGAGGATGTAATTAATATCCGTATCAGAGAGACGTGGACTACGAGTGGTTTTCTCCATTCGTGCTTCCGCTTCAGCTTCTAGAGCTTGACGTTTAGTCATTAAAGCCATTCCCTGCTCCTTAACTCGCTCACTAAAATTGAGACTATAGAGTACCGTATTGGCCGCTAGAATGTTAATTTGAATTTAAAATTCAGCCAGCGTGTTTTATGAAAAAGATCGTCTACACAACAGAGCAGACAGCGAGTGAACTTGCCTGGTTAAGCCAAGCCCAAACACTGGTGGGTGAAAACAAGTTTAGACGTGACTCTCTCGCTATTAAACCTTCCTTGATTCCGAAGCTTAAACATCATCACAGGCTAGGTGTTCACTTTGAGGACCTATTCGAGCTTCATCTTAAAACATTTTCTCAAATAACTGATTTAAAAAGTCATATTCAAATAATTGGGGATAAGAAAACCTTAGGCGAAGCAGATTTTCTAGTCTGCAAAGATGGCGCTTGGCAGCATATAGAGGTCGCCATAAAATTTTATCTTCGTGTTGGGAGTAGCGGTCAGATGAGTGACTATTTAGGTCCTAGTCTGACGGACTCTCTGGATAGAAAAATCACACATATAGAAAACAAGCAGTTAAAACTTCTTGAGTCTGAGCCAGCAAAACGCACTCTGCAATCGTTAGGGGTCGATTCGGCGGTTGAGAGCTATGCACAAATATTTGGCTGGCTCTTCTACCATGTCAGCGATAACCAATCGAAGATACCGGATAACATTCACCCGCAGCATTCTCGTGGCCGCTGGCTTTGCATCAACGAATTGGAAGGCTTTTTAGATGAATACCCAGACGCAGTTCGTTTTTTAATGCCATCGAGATCTGAATGGTTGACCTCCCCTTCACATATCCATGACATCGCAGTGAGTAAAAGCAACCTGTTAAAGAGAGCAAAGAGTGTGATCGACCGACCACAACAACTGTTCGTGGTGTTGGGCAAAGGCCGTTCAAGACAGTTAGTGGAAAGGCTGTTTGTTGTGCCAGAGGCCTGGGTGGATAATGCAGAGTCGATGATCAATCAGAGATAAAAAAACCGCCAATGAAGGCGGTTTTTTTAACTAGGTCGCTTATTCGCCAGCTTTCGCCGCATCTTTAGCAATTGCACCTTTTAGAAGCTTAATGCCGACAACTGTCATAACAAGCATTGCACCGATGATCACTAGGCTTGGAGCTAGAGAAATCATGTTGTATTTATCGATTGAGCCCATCTGACTAAACCTCATTAATTTGTTTGTTTAAGACAGAGTGCATTTTATTGATCTAAATCAATTCCTGCAAGATATATACAACTATTTATCCATCGACTGCAGTCGCTTCAGCAGACTGCTGGTATCCCAACGATTGCCTCCCAGCGCCTGAACTTCCGAATAGAATTGATCCACAATCGCTGTCACAGGAAGGCGTGCGCCATTGCTGCGCGCTTCATTAAGGACAATACCTAAGTCTTTACGCATCCAATCAACAGCGAAACCGTAGTCATACTTTTCATCGATCATTGTTTGGTGACGATTAACCATCTGCCAAGAACCGGCTGCCCCGTGCTGTATAACATCAATAACGGCGGCAACATCAAGGCCACTCTTCTGGCCGAAGTGGATCGCTTCAGCTAACCCCTGCACCAAACCTGCAATACAGATCTGGTTCATCATCTTAGCCAACTGCCCTGCTCCAGCATCACCCAACAAGCTTTGTGATTTAGCATAAGCATCAATAACTGGTTCAACCTGTTTGTAGACCTCTGAATCACCACCACACATCACACTAAGCACGCCATTTTCAGCGCCCGCCTGTCCGCCAGACACAGGAGCATCAATGAATCCCAATCCCTGTTCACGGCAGACCGTATTGAGTGTTCTAGCCGCTTCAGCGGATGCCGTGGTGTGATCAACAAGAATTGCACCAGTCTTCATGCCTTTAATGGCACCCTCGTCGCCCGTTGTAACCTGGTATAGGTCATCATCATTACCGACACACACAAATACAATGTCACAGCCTTCAGCGGCTGCTTGTGGGGTTTTAGCTGCTTTACCTGCGTATTCGCTGACCCAGGCTTCTGCTTTAGCAAAGGTTCGGTTGTATACAGTGACTTCATGTCCCGCCTTAGTAAGATGCCCTGCCATTGGGTAACCCATTGTACCTAAGCCAATAAAAGCAACGTTTGCCATGATATGATCCTTATTCTCTATATGATTCGTATTAATAACTATGAGCTTACACACTATTAAGTCCTATACGCTAGGAATGTTTTTATCGATTTGTTCGATCACTTCACAGGCCGCGCAACTTCCACCGCTGGATTTCAAAACCCTAGAGGGTGACCCTATCACGCTTGATGCGTACCAAGGTGAAGTACGCTTGATTAACTTCTGGGCAACCTGGTGCCCGCCCTGCATTCGTGAGATGCCTGCATTAGGGCGTTTAGAGGAGGCTGTTGAAGGTCACGCGCGAGTGGTAGCTATCAATGTAGGTGATATGAGTGATCAGGTGGAGGCCTTCGTATTGGAGAACTTTGATGGCGCAGAACCCGAAATCTGGCTGGATGAGCCGGGAGCGGCCTTTATGACTCTGCGTCTTGAGGGATTACCCATGACATTGGTGCTCGATAAAGAGGGCGAAGTGATTGATAAGGTGATCGGTGAGCGCGAATGGGACAGTGAATCGGTCGTCAACTATCTGAAAGAGCTGGCTGCTGAATAGCAACCAGCTACTCTTCGGATCAGCTTAGTTTTGCAAGTCTGGCAACAATTGCTAAAACCATCTGAGCCGAATTTTCTGATGCCGTTTCGATGAACTGATCAAAGCTGACATTAGATTCTTGGCCTGCGATATCCGACAACGCCCGAATAACTAGAAACGGAACCTCAAAGCGGTAACAGGTCTGTGCAATGGCAGCCGCTTCCATCTCTGCAGCTTTCATCGTAGGAAAGTTGGCTCTAACCTTCTCAACATGCTCTGGATCGCTCATAAAGGCATCACCGGTCGCGATTAAACCACGCTGACATGCGGTGTTTTCAAACTGAGCTATAGACTCTTCAGCCACCTTAAGTAGCAGTTCATCCGCTAAGTAAGCGGCTGGCATTCTAGCCATTTGACCGATCTCGTAGCCAAATACGGTTAGGTCAACATCGTGGTGACGAACCTCATCAGAGATCACCACATCCCCTACTTTCAACGTTGGATCAAAGCCACCAGCAGAACCTGTGTTAATCACACAGCTTGGTTTAAAGTGATCTAACAGCAAGGTGGTACCCACTGCAGCATTGACCTTACCGATGCCCGATTTAAGCAGCACCACGTCGACACCGTCGATCTGCCCTGAAAAAAAAGTAAAGCCTGCGATTTCACTTACTTGTAAAGATTGAATACTGTTTTTTAGGCGTTCAATCTCCTGATCCATGGCACCAATCAGTGCGATGACGGGGCTATTTTTAAGTGCGCTCTCTAAACTGGATGAAGTGGCATTGTCAGTTTGGATCTTGGCATTGATATCGTCAGGACGGCTCATCTGAAACTCTTAAGGTTTGGACTAATAAGGTGTAAATTCTAACACGATTTATTAGGACTTATTCAGCCCTATCGCTTCGTATAACCGCTCTATATCAACAGGTAGATCGGCATGAATTGTCATCAGTTCATCAGTCACTGGATGGGAAAACTGAATCGATCTCGCCATTAATACCAATCGATGAAGGTTGAAATGGTCTCGAAACATACGATTATGACGCCCCTCTCCGTATTTGGTATCGCCAATAATGGGGTGAAGATGGTGCTTCATGTGACGGCGAATTTGGTGCTTACGCCCTGTGTGCGGGAAACAGGCTACAAGGCTGTAGCGGGATGTTGAGTAGCGCCCAACCGGAATATCCAGCTCAGTTTGCGCGATGACTTCAAAGTCGGTTACCGCCTCTTTGGCCTCTTTATCCTGGCTTGCTAGGGGATCTGCATATTTATCGTATTTGGGCACCAATGCATGATCAATTCTGCCCTGGGGTTCACTAAACCACCCTCTTACAAGACACTCGTACTCTTTTTTTACACCTCTGGCCTGAAACTGCTCTTGCATTGTTTTCGATGACTCAAGCTCTTTACCAACCAACATAACCCCACTAGTGGCCCTATCGAGGCGGTGGATGGTATGCAGTTTATCGGACTGGTAATGCTCTTTTAGAAGACCCATTAGGGTTGGCTCATCCGGCTTACTGATCCAGCTTGGGTGTACCAATAGGCCTGAGGGTTTATCCACCGCGATTAGGTAGTCATCTTCAAAGAGTATAGAGAGTTGCATATAGGTATCCTTATGTTAGCGCCATGATACCTATTCGTGACAGAAACCGCAGTGTGAGAGCCTTAAAATTTTTTGTTGCACTGCACAAAAATGTTTGACACTTATGATAAACCACAATATATTGAGCTTATGGTGCACTGCACAATAAATTAATTAAGGAGTATATCTCATGATGAACGAACTAAAAGATAGCATGAAGCCAATGATGGCAATGGCTGAGATCAACAAGAAGACTGCTGAAGCCCTAATCGGCCTTCAATCTTCATACGTGACAGAAGTTGTTAACGCTTCTCTATCGCAGATGAAATCGTTAACTGAAGTAAAAGATCCAAAAGCGGCTCTAGAACTTCAAGTTAAATACCTAAAAGATGCTGAAGCTAAAATGACTGAAGTTGCTGAGAAAGAGATCGCAGCACTTGCAGCCGCTAAAGCTGAATTGACTGAATTGATGGAACAGAGCGTAGAAGATTACGCTTCAGCTCCAATGTTCGAAGAACTTAAAAAGTTCATGTCTGCTAAAGCATAATCAGCACTTAAAGACCACTGCAATTTGCATCGCAGATTGCAGTCATTTTAAAAAAGAGAGCTACGGCTCTCTTTTTTGTATTTTGACGGCACTTAGTCGCCATTGATTAATGACCCTGTCAGGTCGCCCCGCCAGGAGTAAATCCAATCATATCTAAAGCGTTTTGTAGCTTTTCTGGCGTAATCGGTTTCGAGATAAACGCGTTTGCGCCATCTTTTAGCCACTCATCAGTCTCATCACCGATTACAGCCGCAGTCACACCAATAATTGGGATTTTCGCTCCAAGATCTCGCAGAGACTTAGTCAGCTCATGACCGTTCATCATGGGCATCATCAAGTCCGTCAAAACCAGATCAAATTGATCAGATTCGAAAGCCGCCAACGCTTTCTGCCCATTATCAAAGCTCGCTATTTGAGCACCGAGTTTACCCAGCGACTTTTCAGTCAACATCCTGAGCATGGCATCATCCTCAGCGAGTAGGATTCGAAGTCCTTCAAGCGAAACAGCGCTAGCTTGCGGTTTCTCCTCAGCTTCAACCTATGTCATCGGGAAGATCAGCGTAAAACAGGCTCCGCCGAGTTTGCTGGTGGAGTAATCGAGCGTGCCGTTCATTAATGAAGCGATCTGTTTGACAATAAACAGACCTAAACCCGATCCATCGCGCTCAGTATCGCCTCGACCAAAAGGCTCAAAAACCTGCTCACGAAGCACTTCAGGGATACCACGACCATCATCCTCAACAATCAAAGCGCCGAGAATGGTTCCATCCGCATCTGATTGATAATCAAAACTCACTTGGACAACACTGCCGCCCGAATGGATGGTCGCGTTTTTGGTAAGATTTGTCACGACCTGACGCAGCGGTTGCGCGTGAAGCAAAAAGTTGACGCCCTCAGGCTTGTCGATGTTCAAGCGTAGTTCTACGGAGCTCTGTTTCATTAGCTGTGAAAGCGAGGTTAGTGCTCGATTGATTGTTCGGACTGGATCACATCGCTCTTGATTTTTTGTTTCCAGCGCGCGTTCTGGCGCAACGACTACGCGAAGATCTTCGAGAACCGAAAGCAAGCTTTCACTAATTTCTCCGATCTGCTCACGAGCAGACTTGTCATCTAAATCAGAATCCTGCCCAACCATGCTAATGGCCGCAACGGGCGTCCTGAGTTCATGGCCAACCACGGCAAACAGCTCTTTTTGCTGTTCTAGCATCCGCTCCTTCGATATGCGCAACTCGTCTTTGTATTTCAGCAGGCGCTCGTAGGTCGCAAGTATGAACATAGAGCACACAGGTGCTATAAACAACGGAATCAGCGCTGGAATGACATACGAATCTAACCCGTGGGTTTTGCCCATCAGATCTCTCGCTATGTAGTTAATTACCACTGAGGTAACGACACTAGCCAGTGTGATCCACGCGGCAATTATCTTTGATCGCCGAGTTAGGGAGAAGTCGCTGAAGTATTTATTGATTGTCACAGAGTGATTTCCGAAACGTTCATTCTAGGTTTCATATCGTGTCAGCATAGAAAACTTTGATCGTTCAACAGGTTTAATGAACCAAAAGCGGTGCACGAACTCGTGCATATCGCTCTATAGAGTTTTGTTGGCTATACAAAGCCGTTTGATAAGCTAATAGACGCAGTGAGCTTCGTTTAATGGCTCTGGTTGAGTAGTTACCTTTATCACTAAGAATAGCGATCTCTTGAATCATGGCTTGTTGCAGATCCTTAGCGTCCATCATCAGTGTTTCCAGTTCAAAGCTTGCTAAGTAATTTGATTCGTTTTGTGTAAGTTGCATACCAATCCCCTTCTTATTGTTGGTGCGATTGATTAGATAAAGCAAATGGCGTGCCAACTTTTGCAAAATAAAAAACCCGGCAAAAGCCGGGTTTTCAATTCAAACATCAATTAAGCGTGTTTCTTCCAGTGGTAGTGGTAGTAGACCACCGGAATTACGACTAAGGTCAGTATGGTTGATACCATCAAACCGAAGATCAATGAAACTGCAAGACCACCGAAGATTGGATCATCAATGATGAAGAAGCCACCCATCATCGCAGCGACTGCGGTCAGTGCAATGGGTAACGAGCGAACTGCAGCCGCATTAATCGTTGCTTCTTGGAAGCTCATGCCCTCTTTCACTTGTTGCTGAATGAAATCCACCAGGAGTATGGAGTTGCGGACAATGATGCCAGCGAGTGCGATCATTCCGATCATAGAGGGCGCTGTGAACTGCTGTCCCAATATCGCATGACCAGGCATGATTCCGATAATCGTTAAAGGAATCGGAGCCATAATGATCAATGGAATACCGTATGAACGGAACTGAGCAACGACCAGTAGGTAGATCATGATCAGACCGACTGAGTAGGCAATACCCATGTCACGGAAGGTCTCAAAAGTGATCTGCCATTCGCCATCCCACTTCAAGCTCCACTCATAGGGATCAGAAGGTTCTGAGAAGAAGAAACGATCAATAGGATTACCACTGGGTGCGACGTCATCCAGCTTCGATTCAATCTCAAACAGACCATAGAGCGGGCTATCAGTATCACCTGCCACATCACCGGTGACATAAACAACAGGCAGTAGATCTTTATGGTAAACACTCTGCTCTACTTGCGTATCGATACGCTGAGTAACATCAGCTAAAGAGACCAAGGTGCCTTTATCTGATCGAACTTGAATAGACTCAATCTTAGCGATGTTTGCCTTATCTTGGTCACCCAGCTTAAGCGTTAATGGCACGGGAACGCGTGAGTGGTCATCATGCAGGTATCCCAGGCTTTCACCGCGGATCGCACTGTTTAGTGCCGCAACAATGGTCGCATCTGCTACACCAAAGTGCGCGGCACGAACGCGATCAATCGTGAAGATCTCTTTAGTCTGTTGGGCTTCAATGCTGTCATCGACATCGACTACCCCTTCGGTAGACTCAAATTGCGCGCGAACTTGTTTGGCTAGGTCAATTTGACCCTGCTTATCCAGACCATAGATCTCTGCCACTAGAGGTGCCATAACCGGAGGCCCTGGCGGCATCTCAACGACCTTCACGTTGGCGTTGAATTGCTTAGCCGTGTCGGCAAGCAGAGCACGTGCTTCAAGCGCTATTTCGTGACTCTTACGATCACGTAACGCCTTATCACTGAGGTTCACTTGAATGTCACCCATATGAGGTGCTGAACGCAGGTAGTACTGACGAACTAAGCCATTGAAGTTAATCGGCGAGGCAGACCCTGAGTAGATTTGGAAATCTTTCAGTTCAGGAAGTGCCTGTAGATCATCTGCCAACTCAGTTAAGACACGCTGCGTCTGCTCTAGAGAAGTTCCCTCTGGCATATCAACGATGACCTGGAACTCACTCTTGTTATCGAAGGGCAGCATCTTAAGAATGACCGACTGATTAACAACCAAGTAGACGGATCCACCGATCATCGCCAGAATCGATACCAGCAATAGGTAGCGGTTTAACGCCCCTTTACCCTGACGCAGCATCGGTGTCAGTAGCTTAACAAATAGACCTTTGAAGCGAGATTCAGAGTGGCCATGGTCCGCTGAATGACCTGTTTCAACATGACGTCTAAACAGCTTCAAAAAGAGCCAAGGGGTCAAGATGAAGGCGACGGCTAGTGAGATCAGCATACCTGTTGAGGCGTTGATCGGAATCGGCAACATGTAAGGGCCCATCAAGCCGCTGACAAAGGCCATAGGCAGTAGGGCTGCAATGACAGTAAAGGTTGCCAATATTGTTGGGCCACCCACTTCATCGACTGCAAGGGGAATCGCTTCACGTAGTGATTTAACACCCATCGACATATGACGGTGTATGTTTTCTACAACGACAATGGCATCGTCAACCAAAATGCCGATCGAGAAGATCAACGCAAATAGCGACACTCGGTTAAGGGTAAAGCCCCATGCCCATGAGGCAAAGAGTGTAATAGCCAAGGTGACGATAACGGCAATGCCCACCACAATAGCTTCACGAACACCCAGTGCAAATAGCACTAGGACGATGACCGACAGCGTAGCGAAAATCAGCTTTTTGATTAGGGTTTGCGCCTTATCATCAGCTGTCTCACCATAGTTACGGGTAATCGTTGTCTCGATGTTATCCGGAACATAGATACCCTGAATCGCTTCAAATCGATCGATCAATGCATCAGCGACTTCAACCGCGTTCTCACCCGGTTTCTTTGCCACGGCAATGGTGATTGCAGGGGTCAATGCAGTCTGATCTGCTGCAGCCTGCCCAGTACCAAAAGAGACGTATTGATTCGGTTGTTCTGGAGCATCGTAGATATTAGCAATGTCGCGAAGGTAAACCGGTGCGCCATTTCGAACGTTTATCACTAGGTTTTTAACCTCTGAGACATCCTGAAGTAGTTGACCTGCTTGAACTCGAATGGCGCTGTTCGCTTTGACGCGATCACCAGTATCGGCTGTCACATTAGCGTATTGCAACTTAGCGCGAACATCATCCAAAGTAACCGAGAGTGCCGCCATCTTGACTGGATCGAAGTCGATCTGAATGGCACGGTTAGCGCCGCCAATCACAGTGATATCGCGGGTTCCTTCAACTCGCTGAAGCTCAGACTGAATCGTATGAGCGACGTTCAATAGATCGGCACTGCTAACTGATTCATCACGACTCCATAAGGTCGCAGCTAGAACTGGTACATCATCAATGCCCTTAGGTTTGATGACCGGTTCACCAATACCCATATTCGGCGGGAAGATATCTCTGTTCGAGTAGAAGGCGTTATAGAGACGGACAATCGCATCGGTTCTTGGCTCGCCGACCTCAAAACGAACCGTCAACAGCGCCATGCCTGGGCTGGAAACAGAGTAGATGTTTTTGACGCCACTGATCTCTGACACCACCTGCTCTGCAGATGTGGTGATAAGCGACTCTACTTCAGCAACACTTGCGCCTGGAAAAGGAATCATCACGTTGGCAAAGGTGACGTTGATCTGTGGTTCCTCCTCACGCGGTGTCACCAGCGCGGCAAAAAGACCTAGCAGAAGACCCACGATCGCCAGTAGCGGGGTAATTTCAGTCGTTAAAAAACTCTTGGCAATTCGTCCCGATATGCCCAGTGTTTGAGTGTCATTACTCTGCACGATTCGCCTCCTTATAAATTGAGGCCGCTTTAATAGGATCAAGTGCTACGGTTTCGCCCTCTGCGAGACCAGAGATAATTTCTACCTGTTCACCAGCAGTTTGACCGGTTCTGATGTATCTAAATTGGAGAGCTGAATCGCCTGAAGCCACATAAACACCTTCCACTTCACCACGAGTCGCTATAGATGACTTAGGCAGAGTCAGCACAGGCTCTTCATCAATGGTAAATTGAACACGTGCTAACTCACCTGGAAGCGGCATTTGAGCAGGGTCACCCGCTGGTAACGTTAGAAGCAGTGTAAAGGTATGACTTAGTGGATCGGCTGTCGGAATTAAGCGTTGATCGACAGGTTCTACAACCTGATCACCCAACACAACATTAACAAACTGACTCTGTTTGGCATCGACCAGGTTGGCTTGCGGGATTTGAACTCGAACACGTAATCTATCCAGTGCAATCCCCTCTATCAATGGTGTACCTGGTTGTACCGTCTCCCCTTCAGAAACTAGCTTGTTAACCACTACACCTGAATAGGGCGCGATTACCTCAGTGTAATCAAAACGAGCACGGGCATTAGAAACCTGAGCTTTTGCTGCATCGAGTCTTGCTTTGGCTGCATCACGTTGTTGGCGAGCGCTGTCTACAGGCGCGATCGCGACCAATTTGCGCTCAAACAGTGCGGTTAAACGATCCAATTGACGAGTAGCTTCATCAAAAGCGGTTTGTGCTTCATTGAGAGAAGCTCTTGCAGCATCCAGCCCTGCGCGCTGTTCACTCTGTGTTAGGCGAGCTATCACACTGCCCTGCTCAACAAAATCGCCATAATCAAAAGGTAATTCTAGAATTCGACCAGAAGTTTGTGCGGCAACAATAGCTCGATTAACCGCTTCCACAGTCCCGTCGAATTCGACCTTGATCGGTTGCTGAATAATTTTGGTCTCAGTAAACGCTAGCTCTTGGGCTGAAGCCAGTTGCGTTAGTGAAATGGTTGTCACTAGGGTGCACGCGGTCACTGCTAGGTTAACGGCCTTTCTGATCTGCATATCAAACACTCTATTCGTTTATAAGGGTTAAGTTCCGGTAATAATATATTAGGCAAAACTAATATAAAAGATTTTTTAATATTTTCTGTACTTTCTGAATGCCCTGCTACACTGAATGAAATTCAATCTATTAACAGAGATTATGAAAGTACTGATTGCCGACGACGATAAAGTCTTAAGAATGCTGATGGAGCGCCAACTTGAGGGTTGGGGCTTTGACGTAATGACCGCGCAGGATGGTGAAGAGGCATTTGAAATTCTGACAACAGAAGCAGAACCTCCACGTATGCTCGTTCTTGATTGGGAGATGCCCAATCTGGATGGCATAGAGCTTTGTCGTAAAATCAGAGCGCTTGAGAGTAATGACCCACCCTACATTGTGTTGGTCACTGCACACTCCGATCAAGAGCACTTGGCAACTGCACTGCAAGCCGGAGCTAACGACTACATCAGCAAACCTACTAAACCCGTTGAGTTGCGCGCACGACTGGGCGTTGGTTTACGAACTTTAGAGCTGCAAAATCGACTCAATATTGCCAATGAGATGCTCGCCTACAAGGCAGAGCATGATGAGCTGACCGGTTTGCAAAATCGCGCCTCTCTGATCGAGCATCTTGATAATGAAATTGAACGAACTAAACGAACCGGTGAGCCATTAGCACTGGCCATTTGCGATATCGACTTTTTTAAACGGGTAAACGATACCTATGGACACCCCGTTGGCGACAGAGTGCTTAAAGAGTTTGCTGATCGAATGAAAGAGACATTTAGACCCTATGATCTAGTGTCACGATACGGCGGTGAAGAGTTTGTTGTCTGCTGTACGGCGCTTGAATCAGATCCTAAAGCGATTTTCGAGCGATTCAGAGAGGTGATTGAATCAACGACCTTCTTAGAGAGCGATCTTTCTTTAGGAGTAACCGTCAGTGTCGGAATTGCGACCTTTGATGGCATCAGCACAATGACAACAAAAGAGATCATGCTGGGGCTGATCAGCGATAGTGACAAAGCACTTTACGCAGCCAAACACTCAGGCCGAAATCAGGTCGTGATGTATGATTCTGTAATACACTCTGACTCTGAAAAATCTGAAGAAGCCCTTACCGATGGCCAGATTTGCTAAACAGTGCATCCCCCATCTGATCAATCGTCATTTTTGCTTTGTTCATGGTGACCTCTACACAGATCTCTTTTGATGCCATGCTGTCAGCACGAATAAACGGCTGTTCCAACCATTGGCCATCAATCTCCTTGGAGATCATGCCACCCACACCATAGCCGCCATCCACTTTTCTCGGTTTGACTGAAACCTTGAACCCTTTGTATTCAAACTCCGAAGCCACCGGCTCTTCAACAGGGTCTGAACGGAGAAGTTTTTTTATAAACTCAATCACTTGGATACCTCTACAGGGGTGACGACCCCCTCAAATTGGATTAAACGTTTAGATAACTCAGAGAGAGCCTCTCTGTCTCGTCCTGTGGTCAGTATCTCTAATTTACCCGCTTGATTGGAGAGAGAGAGTAATTTCTGTTCAGTTAAACGACGTTTAACTTCGAGCGCGATCGATTCCGATGTGTCGATCACCTTAACTGGATGACTGAACAACTCGCTGATCTCTTTCTCAACAAATCCATAATGCGTACATCCAAGCGCTAAGGTATCAATATCGGCTGCTTCAAACTGATCAATATAAGTGGTTAGTAGTGTGCTGAGTTGTTGATTGGTGGTGTTTGGGTTTTCAATTAATTCGACCAATCCAGGGCAGCCAAGTGCTGTAATCGACTCTGCTTGCTGTTTAAGCTGGGAGACCAATCGTTGGAACTTCTGACTCTCTACCGTGTATTGAGTTGCCAGAACGCCAACGCGTTTTGACTGACTCATCTTAATGGCAGGCTTTAGTCCGGGTTCAACACCAATGATCGGTAAGGAGAATAGCTCTCTGCACTCGTGAACAGCAGCAGCGGTTGCTGTATTACACGCGATCACAATCGCCTTGGCGCCCTTCTCGATGAGGTAAGAGACGATCTGAACCACCCTCTCACGGATCACTGCATCGCTCTTATCACCATAGGGTGCATAGCCACTGTCAGCGATATACAGGTAGGACTCATTGGGTAGGTTGTTAAGGCAAGCGGATAAGATACTTAACCCGCCCACTCCTGAATCAAAGACTCCAATCGGAGCGTGTTCATATGGATTCATTAATCGTCAAATACAGATCTAAAGTTACGAATAAGTTTAACGCAGAATGATATGAGATGGTCAGAATAATTATTTTTGTGCAATGCACAAAAAAGTGTTGATTGTTTTTTAGTCAATGTCTAATATGGCGTCAAATGTTGCAGTGCAACAAACTTTTTAGATAGAAACTTAAAGACCTCGGAGGTCACCATGTACAACGAAATGATGAACCAGTTCAAAGCACAGATGGCTCCTTTCACTAAAGCAGCTGAAATCAACAAACAAACTGCTGAAAAACTATTCGGCATGCAGCAAACTGTTGCTACAGAGATGCTAAACCGTGGTCTTGAGCATGTTAAAGCATTGACTGAATCAAAAGAGCCAAAAGCTGCTCTAGAACTTCAGGTTGCTTTCTTTAAAGAGATGGAAGCAAAACTAAACACTGTTGCTGAAGAAGAGATCTCTGCTCTAATGGCTGCAAAAGCTGAACTGACTGAAATCTTCGAAAAGTCTACTCAAGAGATGACAGAAGAAGCGATGGCTCAGTTCTCTAAGTTCGACCTAGCGAAATTCGATCTAGCACAGTTCGACCTTTCTAAATTCGACATGAAAAACTTTGATCTTTCAAACTTCATGCCTTCAGTTGAAGCGGCTAAACCAGCTGCAAAAACAACTCGTAAAGCGGCTGCTCCAAAAGCAACTGCTTAATCGATCAGTCGATACAAAAAAGCCGCTTGAGATACCTCAAGCGGCTTTTTTAGTTTTAGAGATTAGCTTGTTAAATTAGCTAAGCTGAGCTTTTGCCCACTCAACCACCACTGCTTCACCCTCATCCAAGTGAGGCTCGAGTTCGGACAAGCTTTCAACTAGTGCGGAAACAGTCGGTCTAACGATGTTGAGATGACCTACCTTACGACCAGGACGGATCTCTTTACCATACCAGTGCACATGAGCGCCCTGTACCGCCAGCCACTCTGCTTTCCAGTCTCGTCCAAGCAAGTTATACATCATAGAGACACCACGAAACTCAGGGGTGATCAAAGGTAAACCAGCAAGCGCTCTTAGGTGCAATTCAAACTGACTGACACTAGCACCCTCTTGGCTCCAGTGTCCGGAGTTATGGACACGTGGCGCTAACTCATTAACCAATAATTCACCATCGACAACAAAACACTCCATCGCCATGACGCCGATGTAGTCAAAGTCATCCATGATCGATCCCAGCCAACCTTCAGCACTTGCTTGCATCGCAGGGTCATTATCTAACCCAGGAATACTCGCACGCAAAATGCCGTCTTGGTGCCAGTTACGCGTCAATGGGTAGAAGACCTTCTCACCCTGTGCATTTCGTGCGCCAACTAACGACACCTCATGTGAGAACGGGATCATCGCTTCAGCGATGGCAATGCCATCCCATTCAGCAAGAATCTCATCACCCTGCTTCCAGCGCCATTGACCACGCCCATCGTAACCACCCATACGAGCCTTTACGACGGCACGCTCACCCAGAGAGGATAGCGACTCGGCAATGGATGCATCGGCACTGTTTAAATCAACCCAAGGGGCCGTTGGGACATTAAGGCGATCTAAGGTCGATTTCTGACGAAAACGATCAATGACCTGATATAGAGCCGCATCGTTGCGAAAGTTTGGGTGAGATTTAAGCTGATTACCGACAGGGTTCTCAGGCCAGTGCTCAATCTCTACCGAGATAACGTCGTCGTCATTCAACTCGACCAGTTGATCACCTATCGGGTGAATAGGTTGTACTTCAAGCTGCAGGGGTGCACCTGCTTGCTGAAGCATTTGACCTAGTTGACCATTACCGGCAATGACAATACGTGGCAACTGCATGCTTAACCTCGTGGATCTGGATTATCTAGAACCGTTTGGCTCTGTTCATTACGCCAATTTTGCAGACGAACGGCGAGCTCTGCATCTGTTGTTGCTAGCATCTGAGAGGCCAGTAGCGCGGCATTAAATGCACCTGCTCCACCGATAGCCAGGGTTCCAACAGGAATACCACGTGGCATCTGAACAATGGATAGAAGACTGTCTTGGCCGCTCAATGCCTTGCTCTGCACAGGCACACCCAGCACAGGCACAATGGTTTTAGCAGCAATCATACCTGGGAGGTGAGCCGCACCACCAGCACCGGCAATAATAACTTTGATGCCATTGTCGGCAGCTTGTTCAGCAAAGCGGAACATCTTATCTGGGGTGCGATGTGCCGATACCACTTCAGCGGTGTACTCGACACCCAGTACATCTAGCATCTTGGCGGCTTCTTCCATGGTTGGCCAGTCTGATTTAGACCCCATAACTATTGCAACGCGGGCGCTCATTCATTTCTCCATATCGAGTTTGATCTCGAAAAATAGGCAGTCGGTATCGACAAAAAAATAAGCGTGAAATTATAGCAAGAAAGAGTCAGCCAGACCTACCCTTTTAAACCAGTGCTGACTGAAAGTTGAAGATCAACACCAGTATTACAAGGCTAACAGGAATACTGGTAATGGTAAGAGCGGCAATACGATCGACAGGACCGCCATATCGAACCGTTAGAACATAACTCATCACAGCAACCGGCATCGACATCTGAATAAGCAGTGAGAGCGCTGCAGTGGTATCGATAGTAATTAGGGATACAACCAGCCAGGCAATCAAAAAACCCGACAAGGGTCGGTAGATGGATAAACCTGCAATGATGCCAACCTGACGGGCACCCCCTATCTTTAAACGGGCTAATGAGCGGCCTAACAACATGACCATAATCGGTATGGCTATACCGGAGATAGAATCTAAAGCACGACTGATAGGCACAGGAATCGTCAAATCCATCGATACCACGATTGCACCTGACAAGAGTGCTAACAGAGGCATATTGGTGACCAGTGAGCGCCAATTGTATTGGCCTGACATGGCGGTGGTCCCTAATGTCCAGTGACTAAGCGTCACAGTTGTTGAAATGATGACCGCAGATGCCAGAGCCTCAGGCCCCAACAGTGCAAAGACCAGTGGAATACCTAAATTGCCCGTATTGGGGTTGACCAGTGTCGAGAGATAGAAGCGCGGTGAGGTGTTAAGCAGCTTGCAAAAAATGGCGATCAGAGTAGCACCGACCGCTAAGCAGAGAGCGGTCACTCCCATCAAATACCCCATCTCTGTGACGGGAACTTTCATCTGAGTCACCGAGGTAAACACCAGAGCGGGCAAGGCGATCTGGCTGGAGAGCATGGCCAAACCAGGGTGTTCTAGGTAGTCCGTTTTTCGTGCCAGAAAGAAACCAAGGACGGCGATCAAAAAAACCGGAGTAATAGCAGAGATAAAAGCTGTAAACATGGAGTCACTATCTTAATGTTGGATGATGATTATACAGTTGTCCGCAAATAGATAGGCAACTATCATTGAGCGATTCTTCTTTAAGCTGGATCAAACATGACTCAGAGACTCTCCCCTTCAACGATTTTCCTGATCGCCAGTGGCTGCCTATTATTGATGATCTCCTTTGGTATACGGTCGAGTTATGGTTTGTACATGCGTCCTATTGAGGCTTCAACCGACTGGGGGCGTGACATCATAGGCTTTGCCCTAGCCTTGCAAAACCTGAGCTGGGGAATTATGTCGGTTTTCACTGGCGGGCTTGCCGACCGTTTCGGAAATCGCAACGTCCTGTTTGGTGGCGCACTGGTCTATGCCCTAGGTGTTTATCTAACAGCTGGTGTGTCGGATCTTTTCACGCTTAATGCAGGATTAGGGTTTCTCGTGGGTGCTGGCGTCGCCGGCACTTCGTTTGGCATCGTTCTTCCTGCTTTAGTTCAATCCGTTCCACCAGAACGACGTGACTGGGTACTCGGTTTGGGCACCGCTTGTGGCTCTGCTGGTCAATTTGCGCTTGTTCCATTGGTTCAGATGTTTATCTCTGATTTTGGCTGGATCAACTCACTGCATATTCTAACGGCTATCGCCATATTGATGATGTTGTTAGCCATTCCTCTGAATGCCAAGAAGAGCTCTGTCATTACAGAGAGCGATCAAGGATTCGCTGAAACAGTGCGATTAGCCGCTGGTCACAAATCTTACTGGCTTCTGGTTTTTGGTTTTTTTG
Organism: Marinobacterium sp. xm-g-59; assembly: GCF_013283315.1. NCBI lineage: Bacteria > Pseudomonadati > Pseudomonadota > Gammaproteobacteria > Oceanospirillales > Oceanospirillaceae > Marinobacterium > Marinobacterium sp. xm-g-59. The sequence goes on from NZ_WBYR01000001.1 coordinate 163,238, forward strand.
TTTGTGGCTTTCACGTCGCCTTTATTACGGCGCACATGCCAGCCTATCTGTCCGATTTAGGATTTGCGCATCAGGTTGGTGCCTGGTCTCTCTCTTTAATCGGTCTGTTCAATATCGCAGGTGCCTTTTGGGCTGGTAATATCTGTCGCAAGCACTCGCGATCGAAGCTGCTGGTGGCCATTTATGGTGGTAGAACGATTGCGATCGCCCTCTTCTTAATCTTCCCAATCACGCTGACATCGGTGCTTATCTTCAGTGCAGTCATGGGGCTGCTGTGGCTAGCAACCGTTCCACCTACGTCCGGTATCGTTATGAACATGTTTGGTACACGATACATGGCCACCCTGTATGGTTTCGTCTTCTTTAGTCATCAGGTCGGGAGTTTCTCTGGAGTCTGGTTAGGCGGCTATCTCTACGAAACTTATGGTCATTATGAGTACATCTGGTGGGCCGGTATCTTCTTTGGTTTGATGGCGGTTATTCTTCACTGGCCGATTGATGAAAAACCACACCCTGCATTTGTGGCTAAAGAGAGCTAAGGGTTAAATTAAGATCCGCAACGACTTGCTATTCGTAACTCAGTAAAACAAAAGGATTCGTTTATGAGTCATACCATTCATTATTACCTATCACCAATCTCGCCGTTTACCTGTCTAGCAGGCAATCTATTAGAGAGAGAGGCTCCTGCCGAGGTGGTCTATCACCCATTCGATATTGGTCGCCTGTTTGCTGCGACAGGCGGTGTACCTGTTCCTCAGCGTTCGCCACAGCGTCAAGCTTATCGTTTAGCTGAACTTGGCCGAATTCAAAAGCAACGTGGCATAACCATCAATCTTAAGCCTCAGTTCTTCCCCGTAGATGGCCGACCTGCTGCCAAATTGATGCTTGCGGTCCGTGACAGTGGTGAAGATATTGCCAGCTTGTCACAGGCGCTTTTACAAGCTGTCTGGCAACGGGATCTGAATATTGCTGATATGTCAGTTCTAGCACAAATACTGGAAGAGCTGAACATCGATTCTGCTCTACTTGAGCAGTCTAAAAACTTAGATAATCAACTGGACAAAGAGACCGATGAAGCGATTGAAGCCGGTGTGTTTGGTAGCCCCTTCTACATCGTTGATGATGAGCCGTTCTGGGGACAAGATCGTCTAGAACAAGCGATCGAAAGAGCCAAAGGGTAGTCTATTTTCAGGGCTGGGTCTCTGGAAGTTGCCGATACGGTAGGGTCAGACCATAGGTCAGACCCTGGAAATATACTAACCCCAGGGATACGGGGTCTGACCTCTGGTCTGACCCCACTTTATAATTACACTACAAACCCTACCACTCACCCACGTTAGTCATACTCAACCATGGCTCTTGAGCCGGCAAAGCTTCACCCTTTTGCAATAACTCAATCGAGATTCCATCAGGTGAGCGAACAAATGCCATGCGACCATCCCTTGGCGGTCGATTGATTGTTATACCCATGTTCTCCAGATGCGCACAGGTGTCGTAGATATTTTCCACACTGTAGGCCAGATGACCAAAATTGCGACCACCTGAGTAAACCTCTTTATCCCAGTTATAGGTTAACTCCAGCAATGGCGTCTGCTCAGCTCTACCCTGCTGCTCATCCTCATTTGCCGCTAGAAAGATCAATGTAAAGCGACCCTTCTCACTCTCTTTGCGTGATATCTCAACCATGCCCAATGCATCGCAGTAGAAAGCTAAAGAAGTTTCAATATTACTTACTCGAACCATGGTGTGGAGATACTTCATCTGTTTACTCTCTTTATATGTGGTTATGAGCTCTAACTGCCTATCAAGTAATAACGTCAGGTTCTGTGCGTCCTGTAAATTGCTTAATACCGATCAACTGATTCGCCAACTCGATTAAAGGTTTCAAAGCTGCTTGTGTGTCAGTAATCGACTCATCCTGAGTGAACTGATCAAGATAGACACGTAGCGTAGCACCGGCCGTGCCGGTTCCAGATAGCCGAACAACGATACGACCTCCGTTATCGAACAATATACGCACACCTTGATTATGACTGACGGAGCCGTCAACAGGGTCTGAGTAGCTGAATTGATCTGCCAGAGTCACGGTAACGCCATCAAATGCCCCTCCTGCAAGACTACCTAAAGAGGCTGTTAGCTGCTGCATCATATTGGCTGCACTGTCTGAATCGATTGATTCATAGTCATGGCGAGTAAATAGATCCCTTCCGAATAGAGACCAATGATCCTTAACCAGTTCAGAGACCGATTGACCGGTCGCGGCCAGAATATTGATCCAGCATAGAACAGCCCAAAGTCCATCTTTCTCGCGAACATGATCTGAACTGGTACCAAAACTCTCCTCACCACAGAAGCTGATACGGCCATCATCCATCAGGTTGCCAAAGAATTTCCAACCGGTAGGAGTCTCATAACAGTTGATACCGAGTTTTTCAGCCACACGGTCAACTGCACGACTGGTTGGCATTGAGCGAGCGACACCCTTTAATCCATCTTCATAGGCGGGAATCTTTTGTGCGTTCGCGGCTAAAACAGCCAAACTGTCACAAGGGTTTACATAAAAATGGTTGCCAATGATCATATTTCTATCGCCGTCCCCGTCCGAAGCGGCACCGAAATCTAACCCTTGTTCATTGACTTGTTTGACCAGTTCGGCTGCATGAACAAGATTGGGGTCGGGGTGATGACCACCAAAATCCTCTTTTGGAATCGCGTTAATAACGCTCTCTTTTGGTGCACCCAACCGGTTGATGAATATCTCTTGTGCATAAGGCCCAGTCACGGCATGCATGGCATCGAAACGAAATGTGAAATTTGAACCGCTCAAGAGCTGTTTCATGATTTTAAAATCAAACAACTCCTCCATCAGATCGGCATAATCTGTGACAGGATCAATCACCTTAATCAGCGCATTTCCAATGCTAACCTCTCCAACACTATCAAGATCTACAGGTTCAGCATCAATCGTAAAGTATCGAGTAATGGTTTCCGTCGTTTGGTGAATACTGTCCGTCTGGGTCTCACTTGCAGGGCCACCGTTGGCACGATTAAATTTAATGCCAAAGTCTTCATCAGGACCACCTGGGTTGTGACTGGCTGACAACACCAATCCACCGATTGCACCATATTTACGGATCACACAGCTGGCTGCTGGCGTTGAAAGAATTCCTGCTTGACCCACGATTAAGGTTTCAAAGCCATTGGCGATCGCCATTTTAATAATGGTTTGAATCGCCTCACGGTTGAAATAGCGACCGTCACCGCCGATCACGAGTGATTGGCCTTGACAGCTCTCTAATGAGTCAAAAACAGCCTGAACAAAATTCTCTAAGTAGTTAGGTTGTTGAAATACTTTAACCTTTTTTCGAAGGCCAGACGTACCTGGTTTCTGACCAGAGTAAGGTGTTGTTGTGATGACTTTTCTATTCATTAAGACCACATATAGATTAGGTTTAAACCATTAACGATTGGAAAGAGTTAGATAAAAACTAGCAAGATATATGCCGCTTTTTAAACATCATCTTCAACTAATTCTAAGCCGTAGTATTGAAGAAACTCAGTAGCCGGCATCGGTTTACCAAATAGGAACCCCTGCACCTGATCAACACCTAATTTAAGCAGTCTATCTGCCTCCGAGGCGTTCTCAACCCCTTCTGCTACGACTGTCAGCCCCTCCGCTTTGGACAAATATACGACCATTTTCGTTAAATGCTCAGACGAGGGGTTTAGATGAATGTCTTTGATAAAGGCTCTATCTAGTTTGATGGTATCGGCGGGTAGGTTTTGAAAATAGGCGAGTGAGCTCATACCGGTACCGAAATCATCCAAAGCGATTGAATAACCTAGCTCTTTCACGGCATCTAAGGAGCGCTTTAAGTTATCCAAAGAGACGTCTGTCTCCTGTTCAGATAGCTCAATCTGTAACTCTCCGGCACTAAAACCGTACTTTTCTTGGACCTGACTCAACTCGTAGGTGACACGCAAATCCTGAAGATCATTAGCGCTTAAGTTAAATGAAACCGAGATCGGTAGACCCGACTGTTTCATCGTTTCACAAAAATGTGCGGATTGCTCAACGACACTGTTTATAAATGTAAGCCTGTATGGGGAGGACTCAAGAAGATCGACAAAATCTTTTGGTGTTAGCAAACCTTTCTCAGGGTGAATCCAGCGGACCAGTGCCTCCGCACCTACCAGTCTATTGTTATCTTTAATATCGACCTTAGGCTGAAAGAACATCTGTATCTCATGGTTAGCAAATGCCTGAGAGACTTCATAAGATTGAATATCTGTTTGGCCGTTAAGATGATCACGATCTTTCAAATTGAATCGAGCAAAATCTGTCTTCTCTTTGGTGGCACGCACAAATACTGTATCCAAGTTATGCAGTGCACTATCCAGATCAGTTGAGTCATTAGGGGTATCGGTTGAAACAACAATCGGCGAGAGATCCGTTGCCTCTTTTTTTAACTGACGAAGTCCACGCTCAAATGCGTCCCAAAACCGTCGCTCTGACATCAGAACGTAAACCCCGTTATCAAGCCTGCCAATGGATGCACCTGCAGGACAAACTTCCCTTAACAACTGATTAAATTGAGTAACGCTCTCTTTAAATTCAATCGAACTTTCTGAACTTTTTCCTACACTATCCAAGATATTTTTAATGTAGACACCATAGACTCTTACAACACCGTCAGGATTCTTATTTTTGAGCCAATCAAAATGCTGATGAATTTGATAATTGTCTATAAATTCAGACGTTAAGTCGCTGTTTTCTTTACACTCTTTATAAAAAACAAGAGAGTAGATACGATTAAACAGCACCGCTACTGAACCATAGACCAGCAAGGAGTAAGAGAGCGTTATTAGATGGGTATAGAGCTCAGAAATCAGCTCCTCTTGTACTCGATAGGAGTGAATAAATAAGAGGAGAGAGAGCCAGATAGGTATGAAGAGTAATACCCATTTTTGAGCCAATACAAAGCGAAGCAATACTGGCAAAAGCGCACCTGACAAATAGGCTAATGCTATATCATCCGACACTAAGGCTAGCGATATTGAACCCGCTCCCATAGTAAGGAAAGCTACAGCTCCTCCCCAGCTTAAATGAATACGGTGCACAAAATATTGGATGACTAACAAAGAGAGAGTGAGCGGGTAAAAGTAGGAGCCCGTCAATGAATCTGTGAAAAGCTGCTGAAGCAGAGTTAAAAGTGAAAGTGCTAATGATATCAACAGCAACGCATTAATCAGCAACCTAAACAGGCTTCGACGGTTCTTGAACCAGTTATTGCGGTTGTAATCTCGAACTTGCATTAGCCATCACTTTTTCGAATAGATTATTGATTTTATGGTAATCAGGGGCGAATCGCTACCACCAAGTCTCAGGGCTCGATAAGATAGAACCTCTTTGATGACAGGTTTAGATGATGAACGTTCTCGGGATTACCGCACCGCTCTTTACGTTAATGGCTCTTGGGTTTTTAGCCGTTAAATATAACGCACTGTCTAAGGAGGCTATCCCTGGGATAGCCCGCTTTGTTTTGGTTTTTTGCATACCGGCGATCATTGTGGGCAATTTATCTAAGAATAGCCCTGCTGATATCTTTAATAGCGATTACGTATCGATTTACGCTATTGCCGCAGTCGCTACCTTCTTCATTTCGTTGGGTCTGATTCGGAGCGTCAGACAGGGTGACGCTAAACAGTCATCAGCATTAGCCATTGGGGCCGCTATGCCCAACAGTATTTTTGTTGGCTACCCTATTCTGCTGCAGGTCATGCCCGATATGGCCGCTCAAGTATTGGTTGTCTGTATACTGGTCGAAAATCTAGTGGTGCTGCCTTTAGCGCTCCTGACTACTGAGTACTTCTCAGCTGATCATAGAGACAAAACGCTGTTAGGCTCACTAAGCTCAATTTTTAAACGCCTGATCAACAACCCGATACTCATCGCAATAGCGGTTGGCTTAATTTTATCGTTGAGCGGCTTTCAACTGCCGTTGTTCATCGACGAAAGCTTAGGGGTGCTCGCAAAAGCGGCTGGTGGCGCAGCACTGATCGTTATTGGAGGCTCTTTAGTAGGAAACTCTATTCGCGATGATTTGAGTACTTTAGGAATGATTGCAGGGGCAAAACTGTTGATTCAACCTGCTCTGGCCCTTCTGCTGATTACCCTCTGGTGGGACTTCGATCGTCAGTGGCAGATAGCTCTGATGGTCATCACCGCTTCACCCATGTTCACCATCTACCCTATTCTCGCTGCACCTTATGGCGCTGCAAAGACGGCTGCCAGCTCATTGCTGCTGACTACGGTAGCGTCCTATGCGACGCTGAACACTGTTTTGGCGTTTGTGCTGTAGACCGGAGCGTAATTTGAGGGCGGATGACAGGCTGATAGCCAGTCACCGGTGCTTGCCTTGACATCTTCGTGCCAGTGACTGGCCTTCAGCCTGTCACCTGCTCTCTCAGCGTCTTCCAGAAACAGAAGACAACAAAAAGGCCGCAACAGCGGCCTTTTTAACGATAAGCTAACACTTAATCCAAAAGCTGCTCTAGCTGGTGTAGTGTCTCCATTGCTGGCAATACCTGCTGAACGCTTGAGTTTGGCTCGCGACCTTCGCGAATCGCCGCAATGAATTCACGATCCTGAAGTTCGATGCCGTTGTTCGAAACAGCAACGCCAGAGAGATCAATTGGGTTCTCGTTACCATCTACCAAATCATCGTAACGGGCGATGTATGTACCCTTGTCACAGATGTAACGGAAGAAAGTACCAAATGGACCGTCGTTATTAAAAGATAGAGAGAGTGTACACAGTGCACCGCTCTCTGACTTCATACCAATCGACATGTCCATTGCAATGTTAAGTTCTGGGTGAATTGGGCCCTGCATCGCTTGTACTTTTGTACACTTCTCGCCAGTCTGGTACTGGAATAGATCCACGGTGTGACAAGCGTGGTGCCAAAGCAGGTGATCCGTCCATGAGCGCGCCTTACCCAGAGCGTTCTTGTTAGAACGACGGAAGAAGTAAGTTTGAACATCCATCTGTTGAATCTTCAGCTCACCCGCTTGGATTTTGTTATGAATCCACTGGTGGCTTGGGTTGAAGCGGCGAGTCTGACCCGACATGGCTACCAAACCCGTGCGCTTTTGTGTCTCAACCAGTTTGATTGAGTCTTCAATGTTATCCGCCATCGGAATCTCAACCATGACGTGCTTGCCTGCTTCAAGACACTGAATAGACTGTGAAGCGTGCATTTGAGTCGGTGTTGCAAGAATGACCGCATCAACATCATCACGTGCCAGTGATTCAGCAAGATCTGTTGTTGCGTGTGCGATTCCACGCTCTTTAGCAAACTCAGCAATGGCATCAGGTTTAGTACCAACCACTGACGTCACAACAACATCTTCAATGTTACTCAATGCATCTAAGTGTTTTAGACCAAAAGCGCCCATAGCGCCTGCAACACAAACTCTCATTAGTGTCTCCCTAATTCGAATGGATAAATATTGTCCCTAAGATTATCAAAATGGATCTTTCATAGAACCGTTAAAAATTCTAGACGTCATTCAAAAATGTGAATGCAAGTTTAGAGCAAACCGCTTCTAAGATACGGCCAGCCGCAGTAGATCGATAAATTTTTGCTGGGCATTAGTGGGGTTCCATGAGCTGCGACGGGTAATGCCGATGGGGCGTTTTGTACCTGACATTTCAAAAGGCAGCACCGCCAAATCCCCTTTGGATAACTCAAACTCCAACTGATGCTGAGAGATTAACGTGAGTCGATCACCCCCAAGTAACAGCTCTCGAATTAACACATGGGAACTGGTTTCGACGATGGATAGACCTTCTCTCTCCTCACCTTGTAGGATGAGCTCCTCAAAAAGATTGCGAGTTGGCGCACCACTTCTAGGGATAACCCAACCATAGTTAAGAAGATCCTCACGGGTAATCTGATCGATATTAAGAGCGGGATGCCCTTTGCGTGCCACAATCGCTAATGGAGGCGCTATGAGTTCTTCTTGAACGATATCACTGGTTGGGATCGGGAAACGCAACGCACCGACCAAAAGATCCACATCCCCCTGAAGTATATGGGCTAAAAGATCTTCATAGGGCCCATCGACCAACTCTAAAGTGATACCAGGATAAGCTTTGGTAAATTCATTTATCGCTTTGGGCAGCAGCGAGGTACGTGCTAATGGCATGCTGCCGATGCGCATCCGCCCCACTTCACGACCATCACCAAGGCCTGACAACTCTTGAAGTCCTTGATGAATCTCTGAAATGGCCAACTTGGTTGATTTAGAGAACACTTTGGCCGCTCGTGTTGCCGCAATGCCGGTACTGGTCTTTTCGAACAGCGACAGCCCCATGAGTGACTCAAGTTCACGAGCTGATCGATGAAGTGACGATTGTGAGACACCCAGATTTCGACCGGCCACACTGTAGTTTTGTGCATCAGTAACCGCGACAAGTGCTTTTAATTGGGTCGTCGTCAGCTGGGTCATGATGCGTTCAATGGTCTCCATTCGACGATTCGACATAGACGACAGCGCATCGGCCAGACCCAGCCTTAGGACAGCAAAGGCGCTATTCACCCTAGCCTCCCAGATTTCACCCGCTTCCGTCAGATACATCCCGCTGGACTGGCGTTCAAACAGCTTTACACCCAGCAAGCGTTCTAACTTCGCAATGGCTTGAGTCATCGCAGGTTGAGAGAGAAAGACACGCTCTGCAGCCTGACTTATGCCTCCTGCATTGGAGACCTCAATGAATACCCGAAGATGTCGTATGTTAGGAAGATTCTTGAACATAAGGGTCATTGTAACCTGATGTGATTTAAATACCTATATCAAAAACAAATACCTAAAAAGTAAAAACTAAATAGCTTAAAAAAGACGATATAGAGAGGATAGAAACATAGAAATCCAATTCATTATAAAAGGACGTTTGAGACATGATTATCGATTGCCATGGTCACTACACAACCACACCACCTGGTGTTGGCGCTTGGCGTGAAGCTCAAAAAGCAGAAGTAGAAAAGAATCCAGATTTTGTCGGTGAAAAAGGCGACTTTGGTGTTACTGATGATGAGATCCGCGAGTCGATCATCAATAATCAGTTAAAACTTCAGCAAGAGCGTGGCACTGATCTGACTATCTTCTCACCGCGTGCCAGCTGGATGGCTCATCATGTGGGTAATGAACACACCTCTAAGTTCTGGACTGAAAACCAAAACGACCTCATTCGTCGTGTTTGTGACCTATTCCCAGAGAACTTTGTCCCTGTGGCACAGCTTCCTCAGTCACCGGGTGTTGATCCTGCTAAGTCTGTACCAGAGATCGTACGTACCGTTGAAGAGATGGGCTTTATTGGTATTAACCTTAACCCAGATCCATCAGGTGGCCACTGGAACGGCAGTCGTCTTTCGGCTCGTGAGTTCTACCCTATCTACGAGAAGATGTGTGAGTACGACATTCCAGCAATGATCCACGTATCAGCTGCCTGTAACCACAACTTCGATACGACAGGCTCACACTACCTAGGCGCAGATACCACTGCATTCCAGCAACTGATGATGTCTGATGTATTTAAAGACTTCCCAACGCTTAAGATCATCATCCCTCACGGTGGTGGTGCAGTTCCTTACCACTGGGGACGTTTCCGCGGTATGGCATTGGATAAAGGTTTTGAGCTTGAAGAGCGCGTTTTGAATAACGTCTTCTTTGATACCTGTGTCTACCACCAGAAAGGGATCGACTGCCTTCTTGACGTTATTCCAACTGAAAACATTCTGTTTGCGTCTGAGATGATTGGTGCGGTTCGTGGAATCGATCCTGAGACAGGTCACTACTTCGATGACACTAAACAATACATCGATGCGACAACCAAAGTGAATGCTGAGCAGAAAGAGATGATCTTCTCGGGTAACGCTCAACGTGTATTCAGTCGCTTGAAGGTTTAAGGAGAGGAACATGGCAGAGAACGTAGTTGTTCAACATATTGAACGTGCTGATTCAGAAGTAATCGCAGGACTAGCTAAATTGGGCGTTGCAACCGTTCATGAAGCTCAGGGTCGTCGTGGTCTATTAGCCCACTACATGCGCCCAATCTACTCTGGTCGCTCTATTGCAGGCAGTGCAGTGACAATCTCTGGTGCTGCCGGTGATAACTGGATGATGCACGTGGCTATTGAGCAGTGTAAACCTGGTGACATCATGGTGTTTGCACCCACCTCACCTTCTGTTGATGGCTTCTTTGGTGACCTACTGGCGACCTCAGCGAAATCGCGCGGCGTACAGGGCCTTATCATTGACGGCGGTGTTCGTGATACTGCGATCCTTAAAGAGATGGATTTCCCAGTCTGGTCTAAAGCGGTTTACGCCAAAGGCACCATCAAAGAGACTCTAGGCTCAGTGAACATCCCTCTGGTCTGTGCTGAAGCATTGATCTACCCAGGCGATATCATCGTTGCTGACGATGACGGCGTATGTGTTGTTCGCCGCGACGAGGCCGAAGAGGTTCTTAAAGAGGCCCTAGCGCGTGAAGCTCGCGAAGAGGAGAAGCGCGTTCGTATGGCCAATGGTGAACTAGGTCTTGATATCTACAACATGCGCCCTCGCCTAGAAGAGAAAGGCCTTAAGTATGTCTAATGGCATTAGCTGCATGTGGATGCGCGGCGGTACATCCAAAGGCGGTTACTTCTTAAAAAGCGACCTACCTTCAGATACTGCCGCACGAGACGCGTTTCTTCTTGGCATGATGGGCTCTCCAGATTCACGCCAGATTGATGGCTTGGGTGGAGCTGACCCACTGACTTCAAAAGTTGCAGTGGTTAGTGCCTCGCAACGTGACGACGCGGATGTCGATTACCTCTTCTTGCAGGTATTTGTTGATCAAGCGATTGTTACCGATGCACAGAACTGCGGCAACATCCTTGCGGGCATTGGCCCGTTTGCCATTGAACGCGGTCTAGTGAAAGCGACTGGCGATGAGACTCAGGTTCGCATCTTTATGGAGAACACAGGTCAGATCGCTATTGCGACAGTAGCCACACCAAACGGTCAGGTGTCCTATAAGGGCGACTCGAAGATCGATGGTGTACCTGGTACATCCGCTGCTGTGCCACTTGAGTTCCTTGATACTGCAGGATCCTCATGTGGTGCGCTTCTTCCTACAGGTAATGCGGTTGATCTGATCGACGGTGTCGAGTGCACTTTAATCGATAACGGCATGCCGGTTGTCGTGATGCGAGCATCAGACATGGGAATTAGTGGCAGCGAGTCTCGTGAAGAGTTAGAAGCTAATAGCGACCTTCGCGCCAAGCTTGAAGCGATACGCCTACAAGCGGGCCCAATGATGAATCTTGGCGATGTGACTGAGAAGTCTGTACCTAAGATGAGCATGGTCAGTGAAGCGAAAGACGGTGGTGCTCTATCGACTCGTACCTTTATCCCGCATCGTTGCCACGCTTCTATCGGTGTATTGGGTGCAGTCAGCGTTGCTACCGCAGCTATTTTGCCGAACTCTCCTGCCGCTTCAGTAGCCACCCTACCTGAAGGCAATAGAAAAACCTTAGCCGTTGAGCACCCGATCGGAGAAATGACGGTTGTTATTGATATCGATCAGGATGGCCAACCGAAAAGCGCTGCACTATTACGCACAGCGCGAAAACTATTTGATGGCGAAGTTTTCGCTGAATAATTAGGAATAAAGATCATGGATGCAGATTACCGCCCGTTTCACGACAACCCTAAAAAGCCTGACTTTGTAGCGCCTGCTGGTGCTGTGGATGCTCACTGCCACGTATTTGGTCCTGCGGATAAATTCCCCTACCACCCCAAGCGTAAATACACACCTTGCGATGCATCAAAAGATCAACTCTTTGCTCTGCGTGATTACCTTGGTTTCAGTCGTAACGTGATCGTTCAGGCTTCTTGTCACGGTACAGACAATGCAGCACTGGTTGACGCACTTGAGACTGCGGGCGATCTAGCACGCGGTGTAGCGGTCGTTAACCCAGCGATCACGGTAGAAGAACTTGAAGCGATGGACAGAGCGGGTGTCCGCGGTGTTCGTTTTAACTTCGTGAAACGTCTAGTCGATACAACCCCTAAAGAGTGGTTCCTATCGATCGCTGAGAAGATCAAACCATTAGGCTGGCACATCGTTGTCTACTTTGAAGCGCCAGATCTAGAAGATCTAATCCCGTTCCTTAACGAGCTAAACACAACCATCGTGGTTGACCACATGGGTCGCCCAGACGTGGCTAATGGTGTTGATCACCCTGACTTCCAGCGTTTCATGGATCTAATGCGTAACAACGATAAGGTGTGGACGAAAGTCAGCTGTCCTGAGCGTTTGACGCTACAGGCACCGGACTACTCTGACGTTGTGCCGTTCATGCGTGCACTCGTTGAAGCTTTCCCAGATCGCGTACTTTGGGGTACAGACTGGCCGCACCCGAACATGAAATCACACACACCTGATGATGGTGCACTGGTTGATGTGATTCCACAGATCGCCGTAACTGAAGAGCTACAGCGTAAACTATTGATCGATAACCCAATGCGTTTGTACTGGGAACGATAAGGAGTTCTTATGATTGAACCGATCATTGAAGGAACATATAAATTTGATGGCGTAGCAGCAAAACTCGGCTACAACCTTAATAAGATGTGTTTCTCTTTCAACGAGGAGAGCTGTCGCGAAGAGTTTCGTCAAGACGAAGCGGCTTACTGCGATAAGTTTAAGCTGACCCCTGCACAGAAAGAGGCGATCCTGAAGCGCGACATCATCGCTCTACTACGTAATGGCGGCAGTATCTACTACCTTGCAAAATTTGCAGGCACGCTTGGCCTTAACGTACAGGACGTTGGCGGCATCATGACCGGCCAGACGACTGAAGAGTTCCAAGCTTATTTAGACAGTCAGGGAGTGGGCAAAACGAATGGCTAAAATCTTAGGTGCTATTGGCACATCACACGTTCCTGCTATTGGTGTTGCGGTTGATCGCGGCATTGAGGACACCCCTTACTGGAAAGACCTATTTGCTGCTTATGTACCAGTTCGCGAATGGATCAACGAGAACAAGCCAGACATCGCTGTACTGTTCTACAACGATCACGGTCTAGAGATGTTCTTAGACAAAAAGCCAACCTTCTCTATCGGCTGTGCAGACGAGTACCACAACGCTGATGAAGGCTGGGGTATCAAACCAATCCCACCTCTAACCGGTGAATCAGATCTATCTTGGCACATCGTTAACCACCTGATCGAAAACGACTTTGATCCGACTGTCTGTCAGGATATCAAAGTGGATCACGGCGCGACAGTTCCTATGTCTGTCCTATACCCAGGCCATACCTACAAAGGCACTAAGGTGATTCCCATCGCCATTAACTGTGAACGTCACCCTATGCCTAAACCATCACGCTCATATGCTTTTGGTAAAGCGATTGGTGATGCTATTCGCTCATGGGATAGCGACCAGACGGTTGTTGTTCTTGGTACAGGTGGTCTATCGCACCAGCTAGATGGTGAACGCGCAGGCTACCTAAATACTGAGTTCGACCAGATGTGTATGGATAAACTGGTCACTGATCCAGAGTCACTGACCCACTACACCAATGATGAACTTACAGAAATTGCCGGTGCTCAAGGCGTCGAGTTGGCTATGTGGTTAGCAATGCGTGGGGCTTGTTCTGGCCCTGTAGACGAGTTGGTTAACGTCTTGATCGCTCCAATCTCAAACACAGCGGCTGGTGTACAGCTTCTAGTGCCAAAAGATTGATTCTGCGTGATGATCTAAAAAAAGCGCCCTAGGGCGCTTTTTTGGTCTCTACCGCTCTGGAAAGAGCGTATTCATCACCTTCTCATTGGATGAACGGATGTGGAGTCTGAGTAGCTCTGTAGCCGTTTTAATGTCTCGCGCAAATGCGGCATTCATTAGCTCTTCGTGCTCATCTTTACCTGATGGTTGATTCAATGGCTGGCTGGTTAATGCCAAACGGCGAAAGCGTTCACCCTGGTCATACAGCGTCGAGATGAAGCGTAACTGCCACTCAGAGGGACAGGCGCTAATGAGTGCCATGTGAAAACGGCGATTCTCACGAGTACGCGCAAGTACCTGATCATCTTCTTGCCCAGCAGACTGTGACTTAACCGCTAATTCGCGGTGGCGTGCTCCTGCAATGGCCGCCTCCCAATCGAGATCACCTAGCTTGATCGACTGCTTAAAAGCATCCACTTCAAGCATTTCCCGCAGACGACTCACCTCAACAAACTCATCCGCTGAAATAGGTGCAGCCCAATAACCACGCTGACCACGACGAGTTACCAACCCCTCTGCGGCGAGCCTTGAGAGTGCCTCACGAACCGGAGCCGCACTGGATCCATAACGGTTAGCTAAGACAGCAATCGATAACTTCGATTCAGGCTCTATATTGCCCTCTAAAATATCGGTACGCAGTTGTTGGTAGGTTGACGGGGTTTCTTGGTTTTCCACCCTTAGGCTCCATTTGTATCTATTAGCCTATATTTTCTCTTATCTTGAAAATTAAAGCTATTGAGCATTTAACTGTTTAAGTAGGTCTTAATCTCTTAGATATGTAGAATTCTGCTCTTAATATTTACAAGCTAATCCCGTATCATTGCCAATATTAGAATTTACTAATTAATAGGCTTATCTATGTTTCCTAAAAAACGCGCTCCTCTTGTTCAATCAGTGTTAATGTCTCTGGTGATGGTAACGATCATGACCTTTGTGATTACCACGGTGAATACCGGTTTAGATGAAGGTTTTATGGCTCGTTGGGGCTACGCTTATCTGGTTGCTTGGCCGATTGCCTTCTCTGTGATCCTAATTTTTGGTCGCCGAGTCGCTGCATTGACTCAAAAGCTTTGCACTAAGTAGGTTTTTAGATATCGTTGGCTGAACTCATTAAGGATTCGTGAATGGCCATTTACAACCTAGGCTCAGTCAACATAGATTACTTCTACTCACTGCCCCACCTAGTTAGGCCGGGTGAAACACTCGCAGCCAATAACTTTACACAGGGGTTGGGTGGCAAGGGTGCCAACCAGAGTGTTGCCATTGCTAAAGCGGGTGGTCGCGTTAAGCATATAGGTGCGATGCACCCTGCAGATAAACGATACTTCGACCAATTAGAAGCGTTAAATATCGATACGACCCACCTATTTATGTCGGAAACGCCAACAGGTCATGGCATTGTTATGGTCGATGAAGAGTCGGCTGAGAATCAAATCCTTGTCTACCCAGGTGCTAACTTTGCTATTACCGAACAGATGGTAGATGAGGGCTTAAAGGATGCAACCGCGTCTGATTGGGCGCTCTGTCAAAACGAGACCTCGCAAACTGAACACTTCATGAAATGCGCAAAGGCTAAAGGGATGAAGCTCTGCTATTCAGCAGCCCCCTTCGACGCAGATAAGACCCTAGTGATGCTCCCGTTAATCAATATGTTGGTCGTCAATGAGATTGAGGCCAAGGATTTAGAGCGCGCATTGAACCGCCCGATTAAAGAGTGCGGCGTTGAACATATTCTAGTGACACTGGGTAGTCGTGGTGTTCGATATATAGGCTCAGAGGATGAATTTATAATGCCTTCACCCGCTGTCGACGCCGTTGATACGACAGGGGCCGGTGATACTTTTCTGGGGCTTTTCCTCGCGCGCTATGACCAAACGGGGGATCTGAAGGCATCACTTCACTTTGCGGTTACCGGTGCGGCGATACAGGTGACACGCCCAGGAACAGCGGATGCTATTCCCTCTTTAGAAGAGATTGAGTCAGCTCTTTAATCGGTTAAGCGATGATAAAGCCCACTGGCCCTATCGGTCTGTGTACTAATGGTCTGCTGTGTCACACTGCTGTTCATCTCTATCAGTGTAAATTGAGCGCTGGCTCGTGTAATCGCGGTGTAGAGAAGCTCTCTACTTAATACAGGGTTCGCTCGACTAGGTGACAGATACGCGACGTGTTTAAACTCTGAGCCCTGTGATTTGTGCACCGTCATGGCGTAGGCCGTCTCTACCGACTCTAAACGAAGGGGGTCGATCCATCGTACCGCATCTCCGGATTCGTTGATAAACGCCACGCTAGGCTTACCCTCTCGCTCTAAACAGACACCCACATCGCCGTTCGCTAAACCTACCGCGTAATCATTGGCAGTAACCATTACTGGACGGCCGATATACCACTCTTGACTCAGATCGATTAGCCCTTTGCTGGCTAATAGGGTCTCACAAATATGGTTAAGCGATTCAACACCCTCTGGTCCACGACGCAGAGGGGTCAATAACCTAAAGTGGTCAAACAGCCTAAGCACCTCAAGTGGGTCACAACATGGCTGAGTGAGTTTTCCTAAGTAGCTCGTATAACCCGGTATCTGTGGATCGCTACTTAAGACTCGATCAGCGATCTGCTTACGCAGGTTAGCTCCCGTTTGATAGTGAATATCGCTGTAGGTCTGTCGCCAAACAGCTTGATAGTCAGTTAAAGACCCCTGGTTGACGGCTTTTGCAAGCTGACCAATGCCAGACTCACTGTTGAAGCGGTGACTGATTTTAAGCTGGCTAACAAAGCCTTCTGGGTTTGTGTCACTCTCAACACGACAGAGGTCTGCCAAGACAGATCCAGCCTCAACTGAGGCTAACTGATCTTTATCGCCGAGCAGAATAAGCTGTGTGCGATCACTTAATGCATCAAGTAGCGCATCGAACAGCTCAATATCCAACATGGATGCTTCGTCTACAACTAACAGATCAACCGCCAAAGTGTGACCCTTATAATAACGATTTCTTCGACCAGTCGAAGAGACACCAATGAGTCGGTGGACCGTATCAACCTGAGCGTGTAACCCCTCTCCAAAACCTTCTGGAAGGCGCTCAAGCGCACTCCCAATTGAGGATGACAAACGTGCCGCCGCTTTGCCAGTTGGCGCTGCAAGTGCAATGTCAAAGGTATCACCTTGGTCATCCGCTAGACGTTTAAGTAGCGCCAGCAATTTAACCACTGTCGTCGTTTTACCGGTACCTGGACCACCGGTAATAACTGCAAAACGCTTAATTGCAGACTTTGCACAGGCCTCTCGCTGCCAATCAATGCTGGCATCATCGTTCGGAAACAGTTGGTTCAGATACTTTTCTAACGAGTCCGTGTTGCTGGAGGGTTTCGATAGACGCTGTTTTAACCGCTCTGCAACACGAGACTCTACCTGCCACATGCGCCTTAAGTAGAGACGCTCATGTTCAAATACTAGGGGGGTATTCTCATCAGGCAGACCCATCAACGGACTCTGATGAACTGCGGTAAGCCACTCACTCTTTGTTAGTCGCTTAAACAGCTCACTGGGTAAAGGTATACCGGCTAATTTTGCAAACTCCGGTGGAAGTGCTAGGTAACGATCGGGATCCTTATAGAGGGAGTGAACATCGACACAACTGTGCCCACGCCCTAGCTGATGACTGACTAAGACTAAGGCTAAACCCGCCCATGCCGATTGATTGTCATACAGTTCCGATAGGTGAAGTGCGAGTTCCATATCAATAGAACGAATCCAACCTGCTTCCAACCAAAGCTCTAAGATCTGATCTAGATTCAAATCAGTGTTTGAGTCAGACCATAAATCAACTTGCTGCACTGTCTGCTCCCTGTTTAAACAACCGATCCAGACGCTCGATCTGTTCATAGGTTGGCTTGATTGCTAAACACCCCTCTCCCTCGGGTACACCACGAAGATAGAGGTAGAGCGCCCCGCCCACTTTCTCATTAAATCCTTTGACTGGATTCTCTCTATACTCAACATCGCGGGCCAACAGCTGTCGATGCAGGGCGAGCAGGTAGATCATCAACTGCAGATCATAACGATGCTCCACCAGCGCCTCTTGCATCTTAGACTCAGTGTAATGGGAGGCATCAGGTCCTAGCCAGTTGGATTTATAATCACATACCCAGTACTGCCCATTCACTTCAAATGTAAGATCAATGAACCCTTTTAACAGGCCATTGATCGTCTGCTGTTCCAATCTCGGCCGCTCTAACTCAGGATAGATTGACTCAATACAGAGCTGATCCAGTTCCGCGACAGAGAGATGATGGGCACTGAAGATAAACTCCATCTCAGCTTGGTAGTGAGATAAGCCTGCAAGTGTCAGCTCAAAGCCAAGATCAATGGGTGCGGTTAGCATCGATTCAAGCCATTGCTCTATCATCAATCCACTCTGATGCCATCGACTTGGCTGTTGCTCAATGCAAACAGCACTCTTTATGAGATCGGAATGGGTCGCGGTTTGAGAAAAACCCTGCTCTGCTGCTCGCTCTAATACTTCATGCAAAAAATTACCTGGAATCGCACCACGCTCAAAGGCGTGAATGGTTCCGGTCTTGGCTTGATCAAAGCGAATTAAATGATCGAACGGCTCCATTTCAGCAATCGATTGATCCAACAAATTCTCTTCGATCTTAGAGTCGACTGCATGAGATTGAGTGCGACTTGCGATGGCAGAGTAACTGGTCATCCACCAAGATTCACGATTAACGGGTAGAGATAAATGTTGGCATTCGGGTGAGAACAGACGATCCGTTTTAACCTCTCTTTGTTCAACTTGATCAGAGACCGATTCCAGAAAAAACCCATCTCGCTGGGTCACATTGAGAATGGCCTGGCTGAGTGCGCCGTAGAGATCCTCTTTGGACGGTTTTTTAGGAAGTGCCTCGTTGATTCCAAGAAGGCTTGCCATTGCGGATTTCTCAAAACCGTCAACAGCACCCAAGCCTATCCAACAGGCATATTTTGCTCGAGTGAGTGCGACGTACATCAGCCGCACCTCCTCTTCAAGCATCTCCCGTTCACTGAATGGCTTCTCTTGCTTCTGAGTATCTTTATTCAGTTCTTGAACTTTTTGCCCATTAAGACGATAGGTTAAGCCCTTATCACTCACCTTTACGGACTGGCTGCTGACACCAAAGGGGATAAATACAATCGGATACTCTAGCCCTTTGGATTTGTGCATGGTGATCACTTGAACTCGCCCGGAGTCCGATTCCATGCGAATGAGCTGCTCCTCACCTGTACCACTCGGATTGACGATCTGCTCGCCTAAGTAACGAATAATACCCAGCTCACCATCCACAACCGATACCTGTTTTTGAAGCAATTCAGCCAGGTGCAATAGATTCGTTAAACTTCTCTCTACCCTACTGCCTCGAGTCGCTCTCAATTTACGAGGTAGATCAAATTCGGTGATCAGAGCTCGAATGACGGCCGCAATATTAGTTCGCTTCCAGATCTGATTGAGCTCAACAAAGATCTGACTGATATCGACCCACTCAGACTCAGATTGATTCAGATGTAAGAGTTGGTCACGTGTTAGGCAGAGGACCGGCGAGGCTAACGCGGCCATGATTAAAGATTTTGACCGTGGATGAGCAATAGCATTTAGAATTCGCCAAAGATCTTCCGCCTCTTGTGACTCAAACACACTCTCTTTATCAGACAGATAGACTGAAGAGATACCCGATTGATCGAGTGCTGTTCTTACCACTTTAGCTTCAGTGAAATTTCTTACCAGCACGGCAATATCGTCAGGCTGTATAGGCTCATCACCCATTGATAGTTCGCCCGAATCTGACCGATTCAGTAACGAGGCGATTTTGCTTGCGGTATGAGTGGCCAGCGTTTGATGATAACGAGGCTTATTCACGCTCTCGCCATCGTCCAAGCAGATCAGATGTAGACCATCGAGCCTCTGATTATTTGAGGTTAGGCTGCTCTTTAAGCCGTTGGCGTTAACCGGATAAAACGGCAGATGATTCACACCACTGGCGTCTCTGAAGAGAAAAGCCCCCTTCTCTTTGAGATCAGCATCGACAAAGAGTCCATTAACCGCAGAAATGACCGATTCACTCGAACGATAGTTGGTGCCAAGGGTATAGAGTTTATCTTGGCTCCCCTCTCTCGCCTCGAGATAGGTATGAATATCAGCCCCCCTAAAACTGTAGATGGCCTGTTTTGGATCTCCAATCATGATCCACGCGCAATCATCAACATTTTGATAAAGCGTACTGAATATACTGAACTGCAGTGGGTCGGTATCTTGAAACTCATCTATCAACGCGACTGGATACTGTGTACGGACTCTGGAAGCTAAGTTACTCCCCAGTGGCCCTTTAAGCCCCCTCTCTAGAAGGACTAAAAGATCATCAAAATCGAGGGCACCTGTGCTCTCTTTGAGCAGCGTAAAACGCTCTGATACCCAGTGTAAGGCGTGCAGTAAAATGGGTTCGAGTTTTGGACGACGCTGAAGACGGTCTGTATAGGCAGAGAGTAGATCCACTGCTGGGTGATCAGGCAGAGGCTTGCCTTTGTTTAGTTTGCCTTCAAAGGTCAAATATTGAATCAGTGAATCCGGACTGTCAGGCACCTCTCCATCAATGGCCCACTGTCGCATCGCCAGAAGCTGATCACTGAAACCAGGCTCTTTAACTCGCCCACCATTAAAGTGTTTAGCCTCAAACTGGCCTCTCAGTGATGCTTCAATCTCATCAATATTGTCGCGCCAAATAGTCAGCAGTTTAGTGCTACAGCTCTCTAAGTCGTTAAGCCACTCATTGATGGACTGAGCGACAGTGCGAGGATCAACACTCTTATCAAGAGGTTCCCCTTTCCAGTGCAGTTTGGCATCGCTTGACAGTGATCGATAGATCCAACCGTAGAGAGCCTCTGGTGACTTCAAGAGAGTCCCTATCTGTTCAGCCACTCTGGGCTCTAACACGGAACAGTGAATACGCCAGTAATCTCGACACGCCTCTTCGAGTTGGGCCAAGCCATCATCACCCAGTTGTAGATCAAACAGAGTATTTGAGTCGAACGCATGCGCTGTCAGCATGCGTTGTGCCCAACCATGAATGGTGAAGATTGCCGCTTCATCCATCCAGTCAGCGGCGCGTTCCAATTTCAATGCGCAGCCTTCCCACTCCTCAGGGGGATAACTCTGGATTAACGCAGAGGTAAAGTGATCGTCACTCTGCTCTAGTTCCCTAAACACCCGAGCAGTCGTGCTTAAGTTACTGCGAATACGGTCTCGCAACTCGAGTGTCGCGGCATTGGTAAAGGTTACGACCAAAATTTCGGGTGGTAGCAGCTCTCTTTGGAAAGCGCGATCATCGCCATGACCAAGCACCAAGCGAACATAGAGGGCCGCCAAGGTATAGGTTTTACCAGTTCCCGCACTCGCTTCGATCAAGGATGCGCCTGAGAATGGGAACTCTAGTGGGTTCAGTGGCATAGGGATCATCGGCTACCCTCGCGCCAAATATCACTGTAATCAATCAGTGGCGAGTAGAGGCGCGCCGCGAATTCTGCTAATCCAGCCTCTTTAATCTGTTCATAACTCTCCCAGAGTTGAGCCAATTCAGGCTCACGTTGCCGTTCATTAAAGGTGAACTCACCCTCAAACTGAGTGGCCGCCTGTGACTCGCCCTTATTTAACAGAACCAGCGAGGTTCTAGCCGCGATCGGTTTAGGGCTTTCAAGCATCTCTCGACGCGCCTGATCTAAGGCTTCAAGCAACCGGGTCGCTTCATGAGACTCAACCACTTTAAGGTAGGTCACAGCATCAGGACCAATGAAATAAGTGGTCGTAGGCCCTAAGCAGGCATTTAAGAGAAGGTGTTTTGGCCAACTGCCCAACATGCGATCCTGTTTGACCGTTCCTTTCTCAATGGCTGCACCACTTAGCTTAACCACAGTGGCCCACTGCTTTTCTAGCTGATACAGAGCACCAGTTTCACCGGTAATGGTGGCACCGCTCAACGCAAGATGAAGCTTAAGACTGTCCTGCTGCTGCCAGTCGTATCGATCGGTGAGCCAATCAAGATGTCGACAGATCGATCCAAGGTGGCTCTTTATGGCCCTAACTGGTTTTTCCGCGTAACCACCCCAGGGCAAGGTGCCCAGATCTTTTAACCGATCGACAACAGACTCTATCTTGACCTCACGATCCTCTTTGTTGGGGTATCCGAGCAGTTCTAATGCCGCCGATTTGAGCAGATGATCATCAAGCTTAGAGATCACGAAGGGTTCACTCTCCTGTGACTGCTCTTTCGGGAGTGGCAGTGAGGTTCCAATCAGTGAATGGTAGTAGTATCGGGCAGGTGCTTTGTAAAAACGATTGAGCTCGTCAATGGACAGCTGCAGATCTAGCTCAACCGATGCAGCAACCGAGCTCAGCTCTGAATCAGGCTGATGCACTGCCTGCCACTCATGAGCAAAGGTGATTAAGGCAGAGTTTTGATCAAAATAGTCCTGTGCGAATGGCTGCAGAGGGTGTTTGTCGGTTAACAGTTCTAATACCTTTACTGCCTTGTCAGGATTGACCCAATGCGCATCAATAAAATCACGCAGCTGAGCGACCAAGACCGAGGGAGGTCGTTCACTATTGTCCACCGCACTGCGCCCTACCCAACTGATTGAAAGCGACTCCCTCGCTGATAGCAAGGCTTCAAGAAAGAGGTATCGATCATCGTCCCTGCGAGAACGATCACCTGGTCTAAAGAGTGACGAGCGCGCCATTAAATCAAAGTCGTTTCTAACCTGGGGTCGAGGGTAAGCACCGTCCTGCATACCCAGTAGATAGATCCGTTTAAAGGGAATCGCACGCATTGGCATGAGAGTCGCAAAAGTGACGCCGCCGGACATAAACCGACGGTTAAGATCTGGGGCATCCAAAGCATCAAGCAGAAGCTGACTGAATAGATGGAGCGGGACAGGTTCTGACACCTCAGCTGAGGCGGCTCGCTCCTGTATCGCCTTAAGTTCAGTCAACAGCGACGACTCAATCATCTGTTCATCAGGTTCGATGCAATCGAATATCTGCGTCATCAGGCGCTCGATTCGTTCCACCCACAGATCAAGTGTATGGTGATTCTCGATAAAACTGGCCCACTCAGAAAACACCCTTAACAGTTGTGCCAGCGATCCTACAGCATTGGCACTGACCCCTTTAACTGACGTAAGAGGTACCACGCCTCGAACCCCGTCAGATTCGCCTAAGGCATAACCGGTCAGCAATCGGCGCAGACCAAACAACCAAGAGTTCTGCTCTATTCCAGTAGTGACACCCAATAGGGATCGATGTTGTGCATTTAATCCCCATCGAACACCCGCATCATTGATCCACTCTTGAAGTGTCGCTAAAGACTCAGTGTCAAATTGGAACTTACGCCGTATTGCGGGCACATCTAACAACTCAAATAGGACCGTAACGCCCATGCGTTGGGTGTTTAGTGTCAATAGACGCTCGAGCGCACCAATCATGGAGTGGGTTGAAGAGCGACTTTGATCACTAATGCTAAAGGGGATGAAGCGTTCATCAATGGTTGAAAGTCGGCCAAACACGCTTTCGATCTGAGCACGATAATCATCGACATTCGGTACCATCACCAAGATATCGCGTGGTCGCAAGCTTGGATCATCCCTCAACGCACTGATCAATTGATCTTGCAGGATATCTACCTCACGTTGTGCGCTGTAAGCTTCAACAAAACGCAAACTTTGATCACCACTGGCTAATACCCTAGGTTCGAACTGAGGTGACTCTAGCTCGAGTATGTCATGCTGTATTTGGTGCAACAAACTGTTAGGTGTGGCTTCATCTTCAAATAGATCGATTCGATTTAAACCAAACTGACTCTGGAAAGAGTGACTCTCATCATAGAGATCCAACAGACGAACAAAATCGCGCCCCTGTTTACCCCAGGCCGCTAGCAGTGGCTGGGATGGATGCTCAATGGCGAATAGATCCTCTGCAGGTTTTTCTAACTGTCTTCGATTCTTAGCCGTTAACAGGTCGCGACCATCAATGATATCGGCCCAGTAGTGCTTACAAGGATTAAGAACACAGAAAAGAATCTGGATATGCTGTGATAAGGCATCAATCGCCTCTAGGGCTTGTTTAGGCAGCGACGAGACGCCAAATATGATCAATCGTTTAGGCAGTTTTGTCCGATCAACATGACCTTCTGAGCAGATTTGCAAAAAGCGTTGGTGTACAACAGGCCGCGAGAGTGATTGTTCTAAACCCAAATCGTCACAGATGAATTGCCATAAAAGCGACTGCCAGCAATCATCCGCCGCAAGGGGTAATGAACGATTTTGGGCGTCAGTAACCTGCTCACCACCCTCTGCCCAATGGTTCAGCCAATCGCCACGATAGATCTGATATTGATCGTAAAGATCCGCCAACTGCTGTGCCAACTGCCAACGCCTCTGTTGATCAGAGTCGTCCTTCAGAAACTGAATGAGAGGTTCGAAAGGTGCGGTTTGAGGTAAGCGATTGAGTAATCTGAATAGACGCCAGCTTAAGCGTGGTTTATCAAATGGAGAGACTTTAGGAACGGCTTCTTCACCCAGTACCGCTCGATAAGCGCGCCAGATAAACATAGAGGGTAGAGAGAATTGGATGTTAGCGGCAATACCCACACCGCCCTGCTCTCTATCTTCAGCTAGGGCAAACTTAATCCACTGTCCAATACCGTTGCTTTGAACCAGCATCTCCTCTTTATCGAAAAGATCCAACGGATGATTGGCAAGCCACTCAACCAAGACTGATTTCAGAGTCTCTTGACGGTTTGAGTGAAGCATAACCAAACCCGGTTCTGGTCGGTTTTGACTGGCGTATGACTGATCCATTCACTCTCCCTGATTAAGATCTCCCATTGTCTCAATCAGGATAGAAAAAACAAGCATTTAGACGATTTGTCTGACTCGTTTAGCGATGGTGTTTACAGCAAAGCCAGCACGTGAACTCAGCTCTTTAATCCGACTCTTCATCTGAGAGCTGCTAACATCAACGGGCCCGTTCGTCGCAAAAAGAACCCAGTTACCATCGCCTGTAGTACAACTAAAAAGAGTATCGAATCGTTCACGCAGCCTGTCTAAAATCTCCACTTCACGATGATCACTCCAACAGTTAAGCACCAACCAACCCTTTTGACTTAATCGTGCCACTGCCGCATCGATAAACACCGCTTCAACTTGAATCTCATTTAATCCCTCAGAGGTGTATAAATCCGCAGTGATCAGATCAAACTTACGTTTTACTGGTCTTTGCAGATATTCATAGGCATCAGACACCTCAATGTTGATTCGTTTAGACCGAGGCAGATAGAAGTACCTGTGAGCAACCTCAACCACCTCAGGACTGATCTCAACAATCTCCTGTTTCACATTTGGCAAAATGGAGTGAAGCGCCCCATTCAGAGAGCCCGCTCCCAAACCTAGCGAGAGAGCACGGTTAGGAGAAAGATATAGAAGAGGATAGATCATCGCCCTTATAAAGGCATATTGAGGCACTTCTGGAGACTGTTTAAGGATACAGCTCTGCTCATCGGTTTCACCAAAGCTCAAATAGCGACAGTTTCCATCATCCAAAACAATGACAGTGCCAAACTCATCATGGCCGCGATAGATCTCTTTAGGCAGCATGACAACGATAGATCACGGTAGTACCTATGCCCAACTGACTGTCTAGCGTTAATTCAGCATTGTGTTGTCGTGCAATACCCTGCGCCAAACTCAACCCCAACCCTAATCCAGATCCAATAGATCGCGTGGTATAGAAGGGATCAAAGGCTCTCGCTCTCTGCTCATCACTCATGCCAACACCGCTGTCTTTAACCGATATCTCTATCTCACCACCCACTAAGCGACCTTGTATCCTGATCGTGCTCACCTCTTGAGACGCCAACACAGCATTCTCTATTACAGCGGCAAACATCTTCTCTAACTGTTTTGGATCGGCCACAACAAACAAGGCTTCAGGAAGCGACAATGTAGCTCCTTTAGGTAGAAGCTGAGTCAGCAAACTATTCAGATCAACAGACTGTCGCTGCAAACCCTGTTCGGAGTTGAATCTGAGCAACCCCTCGACTATCGATTGTATTCTGGTTACCCCCTGCAGTGACTCACGGGAAACCTCTTCGAGTTCATCAATCAATTCAGAGAAGTGGTGCCTGTTAAACCAATCTCTTAACTGAGGCAAGCTGGTCTCAGAGGAGTTAAGCAGCTCATTCAGTGTTGATAGTAGTGATGTTTGACTCGAAACATAATCCAAATTAGATCGCACAAACGCTAAGGGGTTATTGATCTCATGTGCCGCCCCGCTGGCTAGCTGTGCTACAGAGGAAAGCTTTTCAGCGGCAATGCGTTGCTCATTAATGGTTAGCAACTGCTGTCTAAGCAGAATATTTCGCTGCCCAACGGACAAGCGAGCCGCTAGCTCATCACGATTAATCGGTTTGGTTACGTAATCATCGGCCCCTGAAGAGAGACCATCAACAAGACTGGTTGTCTCGTCTCGACTGGTTACAAGAATGATGTGATTTGCTAGATGGGGATAAGCTAAGCGTATCTTTTCACAGAGGTCTGGGCCTGGCAGACCTGGCATCTCCCAATCGAGTAGTAGTAGAGAGGGAGTGAGCCCATGTGATTGAATGTGCTCCCACAACTGGTCACCGGTTTCAAAAACACTAGGGTTATGGCCAATTTGTCTGGCTACAAATTCAAGCTGCGCCCTAAACGTTGGGCTGTCATCAGCAATCAGAAGCTGCATGTGAAATCTCAATAGAGGGGCCGAAGCCCCTTAGCGTTAAGGGCGTAAGTAAGCATAACCCTCTTTCTGAAGCTCCATCAAACGCACGACGCCAGAGGGTACTTTTTTGGCTTCACTCAGCAACACCAAATCCTTGCCAGCTTTCTTGCTCATTTTTGTATAAGTGTTATTACACGCCGAAAACTTGAAACTCTCATCCATACCTAGAGTTTCCAGACGCTCTTTTACCGGCGAATTTTCAAGATACATGTTTAAACCAGGGCCATAGGCAACCAGTTCAACAATCACATCATCACCTTTCGCTGAATAGTAAGCTTTAACATTTTGCGCATTGTTTAGTGCTAAGTTCATTACTTTAGGATCGTTTTCATCAACATGAATTGCGAGACGTTGAGTGTCAGCGAACGCTGAAGTTGAAACTAAAGCTGCAGCGAGTAGAAGTGTTTTTTTCATGGTAAAACCCTGTTTTTTTTAGTTATAAAAAAGCCCCGGCACTGCCGAGGCTTTCATTTTTAGAATCATAGGGTTAATTAGTCAAGCACTAGTCAATAACCCTAATGATTGAAGTGATGATATCGTGCTCATGGGCATCAACCTCTTCACGTTTAGCAACGTCATGAACTTTGACGATTGAGCCATCTCGACGTTTGATCTTGTAGGTCATGTCCCAGCCTTGCGTCTCACTGTCCTTGTAGTGATTAGCGACACGCTCCCTATCACCATGATCAACGATATCTAGGAAGGTTTCAGAATCTCTTAAGAGAACATCAGAGTTACGCATTGTGATCTGCTCTAAGCGCTGAGATACATGCAGGATCTTTGCAAAGCCTGGTGCTAGGATCATAACGCCTTCTGAAATAACTTTACCGACCTCATTTAACATGGCATCTACGAGAGAGGCATGATCAATCGATTCACTCAATTTGGTGGTTTCGGTAAAGGTCAATACAGCCCCCGAAATAATTCCTTGATCACGGCGATATGGGCTGATGTTCATAAGGTATTTTTCACCCTTACTTTCCAACTCCCGGCGCACAGGAGAGCCTGTCTGGATGACATTATCCAGAAGCTTTTCAAAATCTGGAACATCAATGTGACGAGGCAGCTTAGTCAACTTATGGCCTACATCGTCCGGCAAAATACCGAAGAGTCGAACGGCTTGCGGTGTGAATCGAGCGACGCGATGATCAGTATCCACCACGATCAAACCCATATCCAATGAACGCTGAATATTCACTAGGGTTTCATTACTGTCAGTCAACAGAATCGATTTAGCCTGTAACTCGTCGTTAACGGTAGTTAACTCTTCGTTGGTGGCTTGCAACTCCTCGTTAGTCGTTTCCAACTCTTCATTAGAAGCCTGCAGCTCCTCGGTCGACGCTTGCAGCTCTTCATTTAGAGCCTGAAGCTCTTCATTTGATGTCTCAAGCTCTTCAACAACAGCCTGAAGGTGATCGCGAGTACGTTGTAACTCCTCTTCTAACTCTTCAACCACTCCCGCATCCGCAGAAGCCTTAGGTGGATTATCGGTGCTGACGGCAGGAGTCTCTACAATACGGTTGAAACTCATGAGGTAGGCCTGAGTTTCACTGATGTTATCAACCACGCGTTGAACCGAAATATTAACGGTAGAGGTAACATCATCAGGAAACTTAAATCGCACGATGTGATCAATTTTGTCCTGCTCGCCACGGGAGACCCTATTGATCAAAGCGCGAACCTCGGTCTGTATCTGAGGATGTGACAGACTGACTATGTCAAAGTTAGCTTTACCTGGATTGATTTTTAGGTAGGGAGAGATATCCCCAAAGTACTTAATTGGTTGGAACTGATCACTCAACTGGATACTAGGAGGGGCAAAACTGTCGATCAGTGCTGAAAAGACCTTCTCCTCTATCCGGTGAGCTGGCGTTGGATTATTGGTGTTTTTTAATGACTGAACCGTATTGTTAATACCTTTCACCAATGCACCAGAGAAGCGACCATAAGAGACGGCACCTGGTTTACGCTTGTAGAGCTTGTTCGATTTATCTACAAAATCGAACAGTTTGTCACCCGTTGAACCTATGGATTCAGACTTTCCTAAGAATAGGTAGCCACCAGGGTTAAGAGCGTAGTGGAAATTATTGACCAACTGATCCTGCAGAGGGTTATTCAAATAAATCATTAAGTTACGGCAACTTACAAGATTCATTCTGAGGAAAGAGGGGTCTTTTACTAGATCATGCCTAGCAAACATACACATGTCTCTAACCCACTTTTTAATCCGATACTTATTAGCCTCTAGATCAAAATAGGTACTTAACACTTCAGGTGTAAGGTTTTCTACCGCAGCATCGACATAGACACCCTGCCTAGCGACATCTAGATTGAGCTCGTTGATATCAGTAGCAAAGATTTTAACGTTAAATCCTCTTAGAGTTGCCCCTAGACGCTCCGCCAACATAATGGCGATGGTGTAGACCTCTTCACCGGTAGCACAAGCAGGAACCCAAATACGAATGGAACCACTCTGTTCTGCTTGTTTAATGATGTTATCAAGAACTTTACCAAGTGCTTCAAACGCCTCTTCATCACGAAAGAAGCTGGTGACAGAGATCAGAAAGCTACGCTGAACTACCTCCAACTCATCAGGGTCTTTGTCTACATGCGCAAAATAATCATCGATAGAGTTGAGCCTTAACGCTGACATACGGCGCTGAAGTTGGCGCTCAAGCGTTGCGCGTTTGTATTGACGGAAATCCAGGCCAGTCTCTGTCAAAATACGCTCAATAAGAGTGTCGACTGAGACAACCGTCTCTTCATCTTTACCAACAGACTTCAACACCTCAGGACGGTGGTGACTGTCGGATAGGTAATTAGCAATCTCTTCTGGGGAAAGGATTAGATCAGCCAAACGCGCACGGATCGCTGAATTTGGCATGCCATTGTACTTAGCCGTATCCGGTTGTTGAGCAATCGTAATACCACCTGCATCACGCACTTCACGGAATCCCTGCGTACCATCAGAGCCGGTACCCGAGAGAACCACGGCAATGGATCGGCTTCCGTAGTTGATAGCTAGCGATTTAAATAGCTTATCGATAGAGGGCTTAGCACCCACATCATCAGAAGGTAACGAGATATGTAATCGACCATCAACCACTGAGATATCGGTATTGGGAGTATTAACGTAGACAGTGCTGGGTTTAATCTCGACCCCATCTTCAGCGCCAACCACTTCGTAATCACAGTTTTTAGAGAGCAACTCAACCAACAGACTGCGATGCTGAGGCGCCATATGCTGGGCAATAACAAAGGCTAAATGTTATTGGGTTGGGAGCTTCTTAGAAGGGCTGTAATCGCCTCAAGGCCACCAGCAGATGCCCCCAAAGCTACAACAATTAAACCATCAGACAACTCGGCAGGTCGCCGAGAATCATTCACATTATCCAAAACAGACCTCTAGTATCAGTGTTTATAGATTCAGAATAGTTGAATCATGTAAAAAAGGGAAAGTTATAAAAAAATAATCTGCATCCATCACTTTACTACTTGCAGAATAAATTTCACACCATAAAATACGCAGCCAAATACGACCGTAGCTCAGTTGGTTAGAGCACTACCTTGACATGGTAGGGGTCGGCAGTTCGAATCTGCCCGGTCGTACCAGACATTAAGCCTCGCATCAGCGGGGCTTTTTTGTGCTCTTCTGTTGGAGTCTTATCGAAGATGAGACGATACCCTATCGCGGCCTTTTCAAGACCGCTCCAACTTATACCCCATACAAAAGTTGAATATTGTTATAGACTTAAACAATCATAATTGTAACAGCAGTTATTTCTAATACTTGGCCTAATCTATTGGCCTTAGCTTTATCACAATAATTAATACTATTTCGTACAGAGGAATTTAGAGTGTCAGTCATTCTTAAAGAGAAATTCGAAGGCCCATCAGCTTGGAAAGGCAAAGATATAAAAGATGATGGATCTTGGATCTACCACTGGTCCGATGAGTCAATCGCCATTCTTGAAAAAGGACTTGCCGCAGTCAAAGCGAAAGGCCTAACTACACCTAACTTCACTAAAGAAGATTTCCCGATCACCGAGCTTGCGGAAGAGATCAACTACTTCAATACCGAGCTTGAGGATGGCAAAGGCTTCATACTTATCCGCGGCCTACCTATTGAGCGTTACACTGACGAAGAGACCGCAATTATCTACTACGGCCTTGGCCTTCATATGGGTATCCCTGTATCACAGAACATCAAAGGCGATATGATCGGCCACGTGAAAGATATCGGTGCAAAAGATCCTAAATCGGTCCGTGTTTATGAAACCAATGAGTATCTACCCTACCACGCAGACCTCTCTGACGTTGTCGGACTATTAAGTCTTCGCAAAGCCAAATCCGGCGGCATGAGCAGCTTGTCTAGCGCCATTACTCTTTTCAATGAGATTCTAGAAAACCATACCGAGTACCTTGGCCTGTTGCACCGCCATTTCCTAATGGAGCACATCAATAATGGTGATGCCGGCCCGGTACCAATTTTCAGTTACTACAAAGGCAAACTGAGTGCGATGCATCTGCGCCAGTACATTGAAATTGCACAAGAGAAAGCTGGACTGCCACTGTCACCAGTAGAGGTAGAAGCCTTTGATCTGGTTGATTCGATCTTGAATGACCCCGATATCCGCTTGGATATGATGATGGAACCGGGTGATATTCAGTTTGCTAATAACTATACAATTTTCCACTCTCGTACTGGCTTTGAAGATTACGAAGAGGAAGATAAGAAGCGTCATCTCCTACGACTTTGGCTGAAGATGCCGAACGCACGAGAGTGTGCACCTGACTTCCCTGGTAAAGAGGGTATCGCTAAGCGATAGTCGGTCTCTGTGTTATAAAAACCTCGCTTTTGCGGGGTTTTTTATTGGTTGTTGGAGTCTTGTCGAAGATGAGATGATTAACCCATCGCGGCCTTTGCAAGACCGCTCCAACAGACCGATCCAATATTTTAGAGGCTAGTCTTGTCCGGTATCGATTGCCGAGTGCTTCAACTGCTCTAGCTGATCGCGCAACTGAGCCGCCTTCTCAAACTCCAAGTTCTTAGCGGCTTCATACATTTTATCTTCCAATGTCGACAACGCTTTAGAGAGCTCTTTAGGCGACATCGCTTTGGCAGAGAGTTGGTACTCTGGCGTTGGTTCAGCCGCTTTACGAGCTGACTGTTTACCCACCTTCTTACCAGGAATGGTTGCCCCTTCCATGATGTCAGCAACGGACTTCTGAATACCTTTTGGCGTAATGCCGTGCTCTTCGTTGAATGCGATCTGCTTTTCACGACGGCGTGCGGTTTCATCCATCGCGCGCTGCATAGATCCGGTAATTCGGTCGGCATAGAGAATCGCACGACCATTTACATTACGCGCGGCCCGCCCAATGGTCTGAATCATAGAGGTATCCGATCGTAAGAAGCCCTCTTTATCGGCATCAAGAATCGTCACTAGAGAGACCTCCGGCATGTCGATACCCTCACGCAGCAGGTTGATACCAACAAGTACATCAAACTCCCCTATTCGAAGATCTCGTATGATCTCAACACGCTCCACGGTATCGATATCAGAGTGTAAATAGCGCACTTTGACATCATGTTCCGCTAGATACTCTGTTAAATCCTCGGCCATCCGCTTAGTCAGCACAGTTACAATAACTCGCTCACCTTTAGCGACGGTTTTCCGTACCTCCCCAAGCAAGTCATCGACCTGCGTTTGAGCCGGCCTCACTTCAACCACTGGATCGACTAAGCCCGTCGGTCTAACCACCTGCTCAACAATCGCTTGAGCATTAGCCGCTTCATATTTGCTGGGCGTGGCAGAGACAAAAATCATTTGGGGCGCTAGATGCTCCCACTCTTCAAACTTAAGCGGTCGGTTATCCAGCGCTGAGGGTAAGCGGAAACCGTACTCAACCAGCGTCTCTTTTCGTGAACGGTCACCACGATACATAGCACCCAACTGCGGAACGGTGACATGAGACTCATCGATCACCAACAACGCATTATCTGGAAGGTACTCGAACAGTGTCGGTGGCGGTGCACCGGCAGGCTTGCCTGACAGGTAACGCGAGTAGTTTTCAATACCTGAGCAGTAACCTAGCTCGAGGATCATCTCAATATCATAGAGCGTGCGTTGCTCTAACCGCTGCGCCTCCACCAACTTGTTGTTGTCGCGAAGCTGCTTGAGCCTCTCTCGCAACTCCTCTTTGATATGCTCGACCGCCTCAAGCAGTGTCTCGCGCGGAGTAACATAGTGGGTTTTAGGGTAGACCGTTGCACGCGGCACGCGACGCAATACTTCACCGGTTAACGGATCAAACCAGGCGAGCTCTTCAATCTCATCGTCAAACAGTTCAATGCGAAGCGCATCACGATCCGATTCTGCTGGGTAGATATCGATCACATCCCCTCGGACGCGATAGGTACCACGGTGCAAATCAATATCGTTTCGTGTGTATTGGAGCTCCGCCAGTCGACGCAGTAACCCGCGCTGATCAATTCGATCGCCCCGGTCCAAATGGAGCATCATCGCCAAGTAGGATTTAGGGTCACCCAATCCGTAAATGGCTGAGACGGTGGCCACGATGATGGCATCGTCTCGCTCTAACAGAGCCTTGGTTGCAGAGAGTCGCATCTGCTCAATGTGATCGTTAACCGACGCATCTTTTTCGATGAAGGTGTCCGACGATGGAACATAGGCTTCAGGTTGGTAGTAGTCGTAGTAGGAGACAAAATACTCTACTGAGTTGTTTGGAAAAAACTCCTTAAACTCACCGTACAGCTGGGCCGCCAAGGTTTTATTGTGCGCCAATATGATCGTAGGTCGTTGAACTTCAGCAATGACGTTGGCAACGGTAAAGGTCTTACCCGAACCGGTCACACCCAATAGAGTTTGCGACGCAAGACCGGACTCCAAACCATCCACTAGACCAGCAATCGCCGTTGGCTGATCGCCTGCAGGTTCAAATTTGGATGAGACTTTAAACGGAGTTTTCATTCATCAGACCTAAAATATTAAAAAACGCGGAGTTATAAGGGTTTCAGGGGATTATAACGGAACTCAAACTCCTATATAATGTGCAACGCTTTATAAAAGCCACACGAACATTTCGTTTTTTGAGGATACTTCGATTGGACGTTCGACTCTCTAACCGCGTCAACAACATTAAGCCGTCACCTACCCTGGCTGTCACTAACCGTGCTGCTGAGCTTCGTGCTGCTGGTCAAAACATTATTGGCCTAGGTGCAGGTGAACCTGACTTTGATACTCCTGAACACATCAAAGCCGCTGCTATTGCAGCCATTAACAAGGGTATGACCAAATACACCGCTGTCGATGGTACACCAGCGCTTAAAAAAGCGATTATTGAGAAGTTCTCAAAAGACAACGGCCTCTCTTACGAGCCAAACCAGATTCTGGTCTCATCAGGCGGTAAACAGAGCTTTTTCAACCTATCACTGGCATTGATCAATGAAGGTGATGAAGTAGTAATCCCAGCACCCTACTGGGTCTCTTACCCTGATATGGTTCTGGTCTCTGACGGTGTGCCGGTCATTGTTCCAACGACTCAGGAACAGCGTTTTAAAATGACTGCTGAGCAGTTAAAAGCGGCTCTAACGGACAAGACTCGTCTTGTTGTTATTAACAGCCCTTCAAACCCAACAGGCGTTGCTTACACGCTTGATGAGCTGAAAGCACTAGCTGACGTACTGAAAGAGTACCCAGAGGTTCTGATTGCGACGGATGATATGTATGAGCACATTCGTTTTAATGACCAACCTTTTGTGAACATTCTTAATGCAGCACCAGAGCTTTACGATCGCACCATCGTATTAAACGGTGTCTCTAAGGCCTACTCTATGACGGGCTGGCGTATCGGTTATGCCGCAGGTCCCGCTAAACTTATCGGTGCAATGAAAAAGGTGCAGTCGCAATCGACATCTAACCCTTGTTCGATTGCACAGGAAGCGGCCCGTGCTGCACTGGAAGGCGATCAGGGTTGTGTTGCTGAGATGGTTGTTGCTTTCAAAGAGCGCCATGAATTTGTCGTTTCAGAACTGAACAAAATCGAGGGTGTTGAGTGCATCCCTGCCGATGGCACTTTCTACGCATTCCCAAGCTTCCAAGGTGTCATCGATGCACGTTCAGACATCAACGATGATATTGAACTGGCTGAATACCTACTTCAGGAAGCTGGTGTCGCACTGGTACCTGGTTCTGCATTCGGCGCGCCGGGCAATATGCGCCTCTCCTTTGCAACTAGCAAAGAGATACTGGCCGATGCGATTGAGCGAATCGCGAAAGCACTCGCCTAATCAGGTCTAACTGAACTACACTAAATCGGATCTCGTATCCGGTTTTTTTATGTACAGACCTTTGTTATTAATTTAGAAGTTGCTAATATAGCCTTCAATGACCATTTAACGAATTTAACAGGATCTTTTATGAACGCTCGCTTTGCAAAGCAGTCACTTGCGATTTCGATTGCCACCCTGATTTCAGCGTCAACACAGGCTGGTGTTTTGACCGATCTTTACAACAGCGCCCTTAAAAATGACGCCTCTTACCAAGAGAGTCGCGCATCTGCACTAGCAACAGAGACTGGGTATGACATCGCACTGTCTAATCTCTACCCAACGGTTGGTATGACCGCTACTCGATCTACATCGAACCCTTCAGGCAACTCTTCTACGACTAAAGGCATGACTCTGACGATCGATCAGACTCTTTTCAGTATGCCCGCTTGGTACGGTTATAAAGCAGCCAATCAGCTGCCAGAGATCACTCAGCTCTCTATAGAGGCTGCTGATCAGGGCTTGATGTTCCGCCTTGTCTCGACCTATCTTGGTGCTCTTAAAGCCAAAAACGGTCTAGAGGTCGCTGAAGCGCAGGAGCGCGCACTAAAACGCCGTCTAGATCAGGTGAACGCACAGTTCGAAGTGGGCTTAATTGCGATTACCGATGTGCTAGAAGCTCGCGCCTCTTATGATGATGCGCGCGCATCCCTGTTTACAGCACAGAGCGGTGTCGAAAGTGCTCTCGATTCGTTGGAGAAGATGACGGGCGTTAGCAGTGTCGATCTTAAGAAGATTAAAGCGAGTTACCCTATCGAGGGCATTACTGAAGGGTCAGAATCAGAGTGGGTAGAGAAAGCGTTGGCGGGTAATATCGCCCTTCGTCTGAAGAAATTGTCAGAGATTTCAGCCGGCTATGAAGCAGAAGCCTATGCATCTGCTCACCTGCCAACTCTATCATTCCGTTACAACGCACTGAGCGGTGATACTGCTTATGAAACACGTGGTGATTACAACACATCACTAACGCTAAGCATTCCGATCTTTAGCGGTTTTGAAACGACTGCGAACCAAGACAAGTACGCCTACAAACACACCGAAGCACTTTTCGCTTACGAAGGTGAAGTTAAAACGGTTAAAGCCGACACCCGCAAATTACTGCGTGACATCGAAGCGAGTGTTAAAACCGTTGAAGCTCGCAAAGTCGCACTGGAATCTCGTGAAAAAGCTCTAGAAGCAACTTCACAAGGGTTTGAAGTCGGCACACGTAACATCGTTGATGTACTTAACGCTGAAACCGCACTCTACGCTGCTAAAACAGACTACGCTGAAGCGCGTATCGATCACATCGCGCTTGTCACAGAAATGAAATCTACTCTAGGTACACTTAGCCCTGCAGACATTGAGTCTCTTGATAGCTGGCTAGAAGGTTAAGTGTATGAATGGTGCTGTCCGTCAGTACCTGCTAATTACGGGTAATTACTGGGCGTTCACCCTCACGGATGGCGCCCTTCGTATGTTGGTGGTGCTCTATTTCCACCAACTCGGTTACTCTCCTCTTCAGATCGCCTTTCTATTCCTCTTCTACGAACTCTTTGGGGTCGTCACCAATCTAGTTGGTGGTTGGCTCGGAGCTCGTATTGGCCTGAATAGGACCATGAACATTGGGCTCGCCTTACAGATTGGCGCACTAGCCATGCTGGCAGTTCCTTCAGCCTATCTCACCATTCCCTGGGTGATGGCCGCCCAAGCGCTTTCCGGCATTGCTAAAGATCTGAATAAAATGAGTGCGAAAAGTGCCATCAAGCAACTGGTTCCTGAAAACGCCGAAAGTTCTCTATTTAAATGGGTCGCACTGCTTACAGGATCGAAAAACACGCTAAAAGGTGTGGGCTTCTTTATGGGTGGCGCCCTGCTGGTCTGGCTAGGGTTTCAAGGGGCGGTTACCGCGATGGCAGCGGTCTTACTGATTGTCTGGATCAGCTCTCTACTGCTGCTAAAAAAGGAGTTAGGTAAAGCGAGCTACAAACCTAAATTCAGAGAGATTTTCTCTAAAAGTGACTCCGTTAATAGACTCTCTGCTGCCCGGTTCTTTCTATTCGGTGCACGAGATATCTGGTTTGTGATTGCACTGCCCGTCTTTCTTGCCGATACCCTTAACTGGGGTGAAGAGGCAACTGGGGCGTTTATGGCAATGTGGATTATTGGCTACGGTATTATTCAAGCATCCTCGCCAAAACTGCTGAATAACAGAGAGCACCCACCCAGTCGTGACCGAGCCGTCACACTAGCAGCCCTGTTAACCCTAGTTCCAACCGCGATTGCTGCTCTACTCTTCGCAGAGGTCGAGCCCACCTGGGTCATAATGGTGGGTTTAGCGCTGTTTGCGCTGATCTTTGCCCTCAACTCAGCCGTTCACAGCTATTTAATTGTTAGCTATGCCAAAGCAGACGGTGTCTCGTTAGATGTGGGGTTCTATTACATGGCTAATGCCATGGGGCGCTTGATCGGCACCCTGCTATCGGGTGCACTGTTTCAGTGGACTGGATTAGGCGTTGCGGGGCTAGTGGCTTGCCTTGCTGGATCTGCGATTATGGTTTTAGCAGCGGCGCTGCTCAGCCGAAAACTGCCAATCTAACCCAACCTTATTAATGCAGTGTCGGTGGCTCTTCATCATCGACAAATAGAGGCTGACCTTCTGAATCCATTCCGATGGCGCCCTTTTCAATGGCATGATCCACCATTTGAGCTACCATCATCTCAGTCAGATGTGCACTAAGAATCATGCCAGCGGGTGGATCTTGATTGAACATCTCGGGATCCACCAATCCATCGTTTCGTAACCCCAACATTAAAGGGTTTTCGGCCAACAGCGGTGCCAAATCATCTGGAGCAAAAACAGCATAGTCCGACGCAATTTTAAGACTGAGCTGATAGGCATCCATCGTCTCACTGCTCAGCGCACTTTCGAAGGCTGTTTCAGCCGCAGCGAACAGATCAGAGAGCTGACTCCGTCCACTTTGCGGAACGAACTCTTTAGGGGTTTTCGTGTAATCGACACCTAAAACGGGTTTGCAGAGGTCCAGTTCATGCGCATCAACCAACAGATCGCCATGCTCATCACGCTCTAACCAGTCGCGCTTGGTCGCAACCATCATTAGACCATCCATACCCGCCGCCACAAGATTGGCACTGATGATCGCTCCGATGGTCGGGTTTGCACCCTCCTCTTCACTCTCGATCAGATCACCGGCACGTGAAGCCAACAGGCGTGGCGCTGATAGAATGAGCTCTACTAACTCGTCAGCTGGCAAGGCTAAACGCCTATGAGCAAGCTGGTGAGCCGTTTTAAAGGGGTAGCTGTGGCCGTTAGCCTCCATCTCTTTGAGATAGGCTTCGCGAAGGTCATCAAGCAGTTCGGTCAACTTGTCACTCATATTAGTGCAGATTGATACCAATGGGTTTAATGTCAGATTTAATCTGATCAAATTCAGATCTGAGCTGGGATAGCGGCGATAGCCCAAAATCACGTGGACAGGCTGGAAGTTCATACCAATCCAAGGCCCAAATTCGCACCATAATCTCGTACTCACCAATCAGCGCATCCAGTAGAATCATGACTGCCTCAACTCGCGGATCCATATCGAGCACGGTCGGTGCATCTTCCATGTAGATTGCGAGCTCTAACTTGCCATTGATGGTGCGCAGTGAATACCAGTAGTCGTTGATCTCACAGAGCTCTCCGCCCAGATCGACGGTGCGTGGCACAGGATCATGACGCTCATTGAAGGCGCGTACTTGGAAGCCATTCAGTTTAGGCGCAGCACCGACCAGTGTTAACACACTGTGAATCGACTCTGGGTAGCCATCACAACCAAAGACCAACTGAACAGGACCATCCTCTTGATTACGCTCAAAATGGAACGTCAGGTTAGAGTCGATCTCTTTCAGTGTCGGTCTGTAATCCATAAGCACACGCTCACCTTGCTCAGCGAGCTGCTCGAGCGTGGCGTGTTGAAGGGCATCTAGGGTAATCGCAAGATCATCCCAAAAGGCTTTAATACTATCGACTTGTTCTTGCATATTAAGTGCGTGGTAAGGTCACACCCGTTTGACCCTGGTATTTACCACCACGATCACCGTAGGAGACTTCACACACTTCATCACCGCCAATAAAGAGCATCTGAGCTACACCCTCGTTGGCATAGATCTTAGCAGGCAGCGGCGTGGTATTAGAGAACTCAAGTGTCACGTGACCTTCCCACTCTGGTTCGAGCGGTGTGACGTTCACAATGATGCCACAACGTGCGTAGGTACTTTTACCCAAGCAGATTGTTAGCACATCACGGGGGATCTTGAAGTATTCAACAGTGCGAGCCAGTGCAAAGGAGTTTGGCGGGATGATACAGACATCCGACTTCACATTAACAAAGCTCTCGCTGTTGAAGTCTTTAGGGTCGACAACCGATGAGTTGATGTTGGTGAAGATTTTAAACTCGTCAGCACAACGAACATCATAGCCGTAGCTAGACGTACCGTATGAGACGATCTTTTCACCATTCACTTCACGAACCTGACCCGGCTCAAACGGATCAATCATCTGTTGCTGTTCCGCCATGCGACGGATCCACTTATCGGCTTT
The DNA here is from genome assembly GCF_013283315.1 of Marinobacterium sp. xm-g-59. Classification (NCBI taxonomy): domain Bacteria; kingdom Pseudomonadati; phylum Pseudomonadota; class Gammaproteobacteria; order Oceanospirillales; family Oceanospirillaceae; genus Marinobacterium; species Marinobacterium sp. xm-g-59. The sequence continues at coordinate 202,853 of NZ_WBYR01000001.1, forward strand.
GATACCCATTACTTATCACCTAAAAAGAAAACCGCGAAATAATAGCAAAAAAGGCTCCAGAAATAGAGCCTTTTCTTTACACATCAATCATCCATGATGTTGATGAAAGGCGCCTCAGCCTGTGTGTGATTGGCAAGCACTTCACTGACGGAAGCCGCAACCCTTTGATAGAGGCTGGCATACTCAGATTCAGGTTCGGCAATGACGATGGGTGTGCCCGAGTCGGCCTGCACGCGAATTGGCATTGCCAAAGGTAACTGACCCAAGAGCTTGGTTTGATACTGCTCTGCCATCTTATCACCGCCACCTTCCCCAAAAATGGGGTCAACATGACCGCAGTTTGAACAGACGTGCACGCTCATGTTTTCAATGATGCCTAGCACTGGAATATCGACCTTACGGAACATCTCAATGCCCTTCTTGGCATCAAGCAGCGCAATATCCTGAGGCGTGGTTACGACGATGGCACCATCGACCGGTACCTTTTGCGACAGCGTCAATTGAATGTCACCTGTACCAGGCGGCATATCGATCAGCAGAAGATCCAAATCATCCCATTGTGTCTGCATCAACAGCTGCTGAAGCGCACTACTTACCATGGGACCACGCCACACCATAGGTGTATCTTCATCGATCAAATAACTGATCGACATAGTCTGAATGTCGTGCGCGACGACGGGAATAAAGTACTTCTCTTCAGCTGTTTTCGGGCGAGTACCTGCAGGTACACCAAACATCATTGCTTGGCTGGGACCGTAAATATCAGCATCCAACACGCCGACACGAAGACCCTGTACAGATAGAGCAGCTGCCAGGTTAGCTGTGACCGTCGACTTACCCACTCCGCCTTTACCAGAGGAGATCGCGACAATTTTTTTAACACCCGCAAGATTTTCAAGTTTCTGAGACACGGTACCACCCAAACATAATAACCAAGTAATTTAGTAGGATTATTTCAAAAAGAGGATCGATTAACTAGACCTTCTTAGTAAGGTATACGCCACATTCGACATGATGGGTGTATGGGAACTGATCAAACAGAGCAAAACGCTGCACGTCGTGAGTCTGAGACAGTATCTCTAAATTCTCTTTTAAGGTTTCAGGGTTACAGGAGATATAGACAATCGCCGGGTAGGTCTGCACTTGCTTAACGGTCTCTGCATCTAAACCTGCACGAGGCGGATCAACCAGTACGGTTTGAAAATCAAAGCTGGTCAGATCCAACCCTTCGGTTCTACGAGAAGTACGAGTGCCTTGAAGTACCTCAGTAAACTCTTCTGAAGAGAGGCGCAAAATAGAGACGTTCTCAACACCATTTACCTCAATGTTGTACTGCGCACTGCGTACCGACTCTTTAGAGATCTCAGTACCGACAACTCGATCGAAGTTCTGCGCTAGCGGCAGACTGAAGTTACCGTTACCACAGTAGAACTCCACCAGGTCGCCCCTAGCATCTTGAGTTGCATCCAACGCCCACTCGATCATCTGTTCACACACCTTAGCGTTGGGTTGGGTGAAACTGTTTTCGGTCTGTTTGTAGGTGAAGGGCTGACCATTGATCTGAATCGTTTCAATAACAAAATCACGATCCAACACAATCTTGTTTTTACGTGAACGGCCTACAATATCAATGCCAAACTCTTCACGAAGGGGTTTTGCCGCCTCAATCCACTCTTCTCCGATCGCGCGGTGGTAGAGCATGCTGACCAACAGCTCCCCTTTTAAGGTCGCTAGGAAATCTATTTGAAATAGACGTTTACGCAGCTCAACGTCACCTTTTAAACGCTCGAGAAAATCGAACATCATCGATTCAATGCGCGTATCGACCATTTTGCATTCTGTCACCTTGACCGGTTTGCGCTTATCTCCCGGTTCAAACATCACGTAGTCGATCTCATCACCATCATGCCAAACTCGAAACTCTGCTCGCATACGGTAGTTCTCTGGTGGGGAGCGAAACAGCTCGAGCTCGGGAAGATCAAACTCTGAGAATAACTGCTGCATTGTTTCTGCTTTTTCAGCAAGTTGCTGTTCGTAGAGGGCAGGATCAATAACCGGTAAAGATGACATGCAATGGGTGCCTTTAAACGTCTAAAAAGAGTAATTGGGGCGCAGTGTAACAGTGCATTGAGTAGTGACCAAACCTGAGACCTTTAATCAATCGAAGTAAACGCGTAAAATCGACGCTCAATTTTTTCGTAGTAGATAGTGATTAACCTAGATGACTGATTCTAATCGCAAGATTCTTGTTACCAGTGCCCTGCCTTACGCTAATGGACCTATTCACCTGGGCCACCTAGTTGAATACATCCAAACCGATATTTGGGTTCGCTTCCAAAAGCAGCGCGGCCATCAATGTACATACGTCTGTGCAGATGATGCTCACGGTACACCGATCATGCTGAAAGCGGATCAGATGGGTATCTCACCTCAAGCGTTGATCGACAAAGTCAGTGCAGAGCACCAGCGTGACTTCTCAGGTTTTTTGGTCAACTTCGATAACTACTACTCGACGCACTCGGAAGAGAATAAGCAGTTTGCTGAACTGATCTACACGCGTCTACGAGATAAAGGTCACATTGCTCGTCGTACCATCACACAAGCGTACGACCCTGAAAAGGAGATGTTCCTTCCCGATCGTTTCATCAAAGGTGACTGTCCAAAATGTGGTGCGGAAGATCAGTACGGCGACTCGTGTGAAAAGTGTGGTGCAACCTATGCCCCGACTGAACTGAAAAATGCCTACTCTGCTGTATCAGGTGCAAAACCGATCGAGAAAGAGTCTGAACACTACTTCTTTAAGCTTGAAGATTTCGAATCATTCCTAAAAGGCTGGGTCGACACGCACGTTCAAGATCAGATGAAACACAAGTTGAATGAGTGGTTCGAATCTGGTCTTCAACAGTGGGATATCTCACGTGATGCGCCCTACTGGGGTTTTGAGATTCCTGACGCCCCTGGAAAATATTTCTACGTTTGGTTGGACGCTCCAATCGGCTACATGGCGAGCTTTAAAAATTGGGCGGATAAAAATGGTGTCGATTTCGATGAGTACTGGTCAGAAGATAGCAGCGCTGAACTCTACCACTTCATCGGTAAAGACATCGCCTACTTCCACACCCTATTCTGGCCTGCTGAACTGCATGGTGCTGGATTTAGAACACCGACAGGCGTGTTCTGCCATGGTTTCCTAACGGTCGATGGACAGAAGATGTCTAAGTCTCGTGGCACCTTTATTATGGCCGAGACCTACCTGAAACACCTACGTCCAGAGTATCTACGCTACTACTTTGCAGCGAAACTGGGCTCAGGTATTGATGACATCGACTTAAGCTTAGAGGACTTCCGTCTTCGTGTTAACGCCGATCTAGTGAACAAAGTCATCAACATTGCGAGCCGTTGTGCAGGATTTATCACTAAGAAATTTGATGGCCAACTGGATAGCACGTTGGCTGAACCAGAGCTCTATAACGAAGCGATTACCGCTGGTGAATCGATTGCAAATGCTTATGAAAAGCGCGAGTACGCCAAAGCGATGCGCGAAATCATGGCATTAGCCGATAAAGCCAACCAGTATATTGATGCAGCTGAGCCATGGGTATTGGCTAAGCAGGAAGGTAAAGAGGCAGAGGTTCAAGCCTGCTGTACCATGGGTATTAACCTATTCCGAGTGATCATCAGCTACTTAACTCCAGTTCTTCCAGAGGTATCTGAACAAGCTAAAGGCTTCCTTAATATTGAAAGCTTTGCTTGGGATGAGATTCAAACACCTCTACTGGACCATAAGATCAACAAGTTTAAGCCGCTTATGCAGCGTGTAGAGCCTGAAAAGATCGAGGCGGTCATCGAAGATTCAAAACAGAATCTACAAGCCGCTGCGCCTGTTAAAAAGGCTGAGCCTAGTAAAGAGCCCATTGCTGAGACCATCGAGTTTCCTGACTTTGCCAAGGTAGATCTTCGTGTCGCTCGCATCGCTAAAGCAGAGCATGTTGAAGGTGCTGACAAACTCCTTCGATTGACGCTTGATCTAGGCGATGAGACACGCAATGTCTTTGCAGGCATTAAATCAGCTTATGCGCCCGAAGATTTAGAAGGCAAACTGACCGTCATGGTCGCTAACCTTGCACCGCGTAAGATGAAGTTTGGAATGTCTGAGGGGATGGTATTAGCAGCTGGACCTGGCGGAAAGGATCTTTGGATACTAGAACCCCATGCCGGCGCTCAGCCAGGCATGCGCATCATGTAAGCATTGTTTTCGAACAGTGCGTCTATTTAAAAGGAGCTTCGGCTCCTTTTTTATTACCTCTTGTTGATCAAATTACATCCCAATAAGAGGAGAATTAAGCTAAATCTTAAGCATCCTGAAAAATTTTAATAATCCGTATAAGTTAATTCAGTTTGGTTATTAATAACTTTCGTAGTAGATTATAAAGATTAGTTTTAGGTTAATTCTATTTAGTTATGGAATGGCCATATTATATAGGCTTAGCTTCTATGCTGAGCCAGGGTTATCAACAGCCATCCTCGGGTGGATACTATAAGAGAGGTGAAATCGATGAGAATCGGTGTACCCCGCGAGAACGAAGAAGGCGAAAAACGCGTCGCCCTCACTCCAGACGTTGCAGTTAAAATGCAAAAGCTGGGTTTCGACATCTCGATGGAAAGCGGCGCTGGCGCAGATGCTAGCTATGCGGACGAAGAGTATGAGAAAGCTGGTGTAGAGATCATTAAAGATCCTAAAGAGCTATGGGGTAATTCAGACATTATCCTGAAGGTTCGCCCACCTAAAGCCCACCCTGAACTTGGTTTCAATGGCGTTGAGTTGATGAAGAAGGATCAAACCATCATCAGCTTCCTATACCCAGCGATGAACCCTGAGATGCTCAAAGAGATGGCTGATCATGGTATCAATGCACTGGCTATGGACTCTGTTCCACGTATTTCACGTGCACAGAAGATGGACGCCCTATCTTCAATGGCTAACATCGCGGGTTACCGTGCCGTTGTTGAAGCAGCGCAGCATTTTGGTCGCTTCTTCACTGGTCAGATCACCGCAGCAGGTCGAATCAATCCAGCTAAAGTACTGGTTATCGGTGCCGGTGTTGCTGGTCTTGCCGCTATCGGTGCTGCGAAAGGCATGGGTGCCATTGTTCGTGCATTTGATACTCGCCCTGAGGTTAAAGAGCAAGTTGAGTCGATGGATGCTGAATTCCTGATGCTCGATTTCGAAGATGACGAAGATGGCAGCGGTTCTGGCGGTTACGCTAAGACCATGAGCCCTGAGTTCATCAAAGCAGAGATGGATCTATTCGCGGCTCAGGCTGCAGAAGTGGATATCATTATCACTACCGCACTGATCCCTGGCAAAGAGGCACCTGAGCTGATCACTGAGCGTATGGTCGCTAACATGAAGCCTGGCTCTGTCATTGTTGACCTTGCAGCGGAAGCGGGTGGTAACTGTAAACTTACCGTCGCTAACGAAGTGGTTAAGAAGCACGATGTCACTATCATCGGCTACACCAACCTACCGAGCCGTCTTGCAGCGCAATCCTCTCAGCTCTATGCAACTAACATGTTGAACCTGTTGACTGAACTATGCCCAGAGAAAAACGGCGAAATCGACATCAACATGGAAGACGAAGTGATTCGTGGTGCGACGGTTGTCAAAGAGGGCAACATCACTTGGCCACCACCAGCGCCTCGTATCTCGCTTGCACCTAAAGAGGACGTCGGCCTTAAAGCGAAGCAAGAGCTTGAGCCAGAGGTAGAAAAACCGGCTCACCCACTTGCGTTCCTGATCCCTCTACTGATCGCCGGTGGCGCTCTATTTGGATTGGGTTCTGTTGCTCCACCTGAGTTCATTGGCCACCTAACCGTATTCGTATTGTCATGTTTTATCGGATACATGGTTATCTGGGGCGTATCGCACTCACTGCACACACCATTGATGTCTGTCACCAACGCAATCAGTTCCATTATTGTGATTGGCGCTTTAATTCAGATCTCAAGTGACAATCCTGTGGTGATGGCGCTTGCCGGATTGGCTGTGTTCATTACCAGCATCAACATTGTGGGCGGTTTCGCCGTAACACAACGCATGCTTCGCATGTTTAGGAAGTAAGGAGATAATCGATGACTTCAGGAATTATTACAGCTTCCTACATTGCAGCCAGCGCCCTGTTTATCATGGCACTGGGCGGTCTTGCGCATCAGGAGTCTGCACGTCGTGGTAACTTCTATGGCATGCTGGGTATGGCGATTGCTGTCGGTGTTACCATCGTTGGCCTAGTCTCTAACAACTACGGACTTCTGGTCGGTGGTATTGTTGTCGGTGGTATCATTGGCTACATTCTGGCGCAACGTGTAGAAATGACCTCTATGCCTGAGCTAGTGGCGATTCTTCACAGCCTTGTGGGCCTAGCAGCCGTATTTGTGGGTTGGGCGAATGCTCTAGAGCATGCACCACTCACCGGTGTTGCTCAGTCGATTCACGCCGTTGAAACCTACCTTGGCATTCTGATCGGTGCGATGACCTTCTCTGGTTCCGTCATGGCTTACTTGAAACTAAGCGGGAAGATTGGCGGACGCCCTCTTCAACTACCAGGTCGTCACCTATTCAACATTGCACTCGGTGTGATCGCTTTATACTTCATGATTCAGTACATGGATACAGCGGCAACTGGCGGTGTCTTTGAATTGACGGTTATGACCATCATCGCACTGGTATTTGGTGTGCACATGGTGGCAGCGATCGGTGGTGCTGATATGCCTGTTGTAGTCTCAATGCTGAACAGCTACTCAGGTTGGGCTGCTGCAGCGATGGGCTTCATGCTAGGTAACGATCTACTCATCGTCGTCGGTGCTCTAGTCGGTTCAAGTGGTGCTATCCTCTCTTACATCATGTGTAAGGCGATGAACCGCAAGTTCCTAAACGTAATCTTTGGTGGTATTGGTCAGAAAGCTTCAAGCGGTGGTCCAGCAGGCCCTGCGGGTAATGCTGAAGACATTCGCTCGGTTGAATCGGATGAAGCGGCAGACATGCTTCTTAACGCTAAAGAGGTCATGATCCTACCAGGTTACGGTATGGCGGTTGCTCAGGCTCAACACACCGTATTCGAGATCACTAAGAAACTTCGCGACAAAGGCATCAACGTTCGCTTTGGTATTCACCCTGTAGCGGGTCGTATGCCTGGTCACATGAACGTACTGCTTGCTGAAGCGAAAGTACCTTATGACATCGTTTACGAGATGGAAGAGATCAACGAAGACTTCCCTAACGTTGACGTATCTATCGTTATCGGTGCCAACGACATCGTCAACCCTGCAGCACAGGAAGTACCAGACAGCCCTATCGCAGGTATGCCTGTACTTGAGCCTTGGAACGGTAAACAGACCATTGTCATGAAACGTTCTATGGGTACTGGTTATGCGGGTGTCGATAACCCACTCTTCTACAAAGAGAACACACGCATGCTATTCGGTGATGCTAAAGAGCGTTTGGATCAAATCCTTAAAGCGATTAGCTAATCCAGAGTTGATACTAAAACGGCACCCTCGGGTGCCGTTTTTTTTATGAGTAATCATTATCAGGAAGGCTGATATCAACCAGCAGAGGTTCAACCTTGTCGCCCTGCAACCCAATCATTTCGTCATAATAGGATTGATGCTCTAGCACCGCCCTTTCAACCCTTAATCCTTTGAACGGAATCTTGGCCGCTAGCTGAGATCGAAACACCTGAGGGCGCCCAGTGTCGTCAACCAGGGTTGATTGCCCAGTCTCAGTCGTTAATTGAACCAGATAGTGTTCACATTCAAAGGACTTCAATCGCAATTCAGATATAACCGGACGCTCACGATTGAGCTGCTCGATAGTTACTTTCATATGGCTTCCTTAAATCTACTTTTCAGGTTACGGTGGCTATACTCATTCGGACCAAGCATTTATGCCGAATCTTCAAACCCAATATAAGTACAGAGACAAGACCTTGTGAATCCAATCTCTTTTATTGCTGTCGTTATACTGATTCTGCTGATACTAGGCTGGGTGAGATCTAAACCCAAAGAGCATCGACGCAGAGCTTGGCTTCAAGCCGGACTCATCACCCTAGCGCTGGTGATGCTCTTTTTAGCCATTACCGGCAGGATGCACTGGCTAGGCGCTCTGATTGCCGGCCTACTTCCCTTTGTTAAAAGTGCGTTTCCCTGGTTGCTGCGCCTACTCCCTTTTCTAAGGGCTCGACGCCAGCAACAAAAGAACAGCCCTAAACCCTCCGGAAACCCAAGCAAACAGGAGGCCTATGAAATATTGGGTCTTAAAGAGGGAGCATCCAAAGAGGAGATCCTTGCTGCGCATAAGCGATTGATGCAAAAAGCCCACCCTGATCGCGGTGGCAGTGATTGGCTTGCCTCTCGCATTAACTCGGCCAAAGAGACGCTTCTAAAGGAGTAACCAGAGATGAAACTCGTCGACATCATCCGCTACCCGATCAAGTCGGGTCAGGCCGTTCATTTAAAGCAAGCGAATATTGAAACTAAAGGGATCGTTGGTGACCGTCGTTTCATGCTAGCGGAAGAGGATGGGCGGTTTATAACAGCTAGAAAAGATCCGATTCTGCTGGATCTGAACCTCGAGTCAGACGGTCAGACTCTCTCTATCCTCTTCAAAAACAAGACGATTGCGAAGGGTGATTTCAGCTCAACAGAGAGACTCAGCGTCACTGTTTGGAGTCGGGTTACCTCAGTACAACGAATCAGGCTCAATAACAGGGCGCTGGATTCCCTGTTCGAACGCAAAGTCTGCCTAGTGTTTAACGACAGTCAGGCAACAGAACTTGCAGAAAAGCGCTATGAGTGGGGCCCAATACTCAGTGATGGTTACCCTATTCTACTGACCAATACCGCCTCACTGGATGCTCTTAACCATGCATCAGGCGGGCTGTTTGAAATGGCTCGATTTAGACCTAACCTTGTCATCGACAGTTCAATACCCTGGATTGAAGATAGCTGGAGTCGGTTTCAAATCGGAGAGGCCATATTTGAACGTCGCAAGCCATGCGAACGCTGTGTTTTAGTCACACGCGACCCCATCACTGGATTGAAAGATAGCCATCAGGAACCGCTCCGCACACTGCAGGCAATTCACTCTGGACCCAATGGGGAGATCAACTTTGGCCAAAATATTAGCTTGGTAAAGCCTGGAAAGGTCTCTCTTGGGGATAAAGTGACCCTAGTCGATGAACTGGGACACCCTATTTCGTAAAGCCTTGAGTTGATGCTTGTTCGGTTTAAGCTCAAGGTGATCAACCTCGTTATGCGCAAACCCCTTATCTAACAACTCAATCCAAGGTCTTACTAGTGTGAGTGGCGCACTGCCCTGAGCAAAGCGCTTTAGAGACTCAATCTGATGAGACGATAAAGTTCTCTGCTCAAGCGGTTTAGGTAAAGACTCAAAACCGACTGGCATTGCCGACCTCAACCCTCTCTCAATCTCAAATTGATAACGAGAAACCGCCTGCTCGCATATAAACTGAATATCGTCTGTAGCGGAGTCGTTTAACGCTTTCATAACCAGCAAAGCGGGCTCACCCGCCACCGGATCGATACGATCACCCATACGAATCGCTCTGTAGCCAGAAGCTTTCCAAAACTGCCACACCTCTTCGTATCCAGCAAAGCTAGCCCCCATGAAGTCGATCTGGGACGCAATCGCTTTCGCTTCAATAAAACGGAGCATAGCCGCGGCAATCCCTGATCTTCTGAAATCTGGCGCGACCGCAATACGTGCGATTCGCCAGAAGCGTTTAATACCCAGCGTGACAACACCCTCAGAGAATATGAGTGTTTGCGGAAGTAGATTGCCATTAGGCCGTCGAACACCCTGAGCGATCGCCTCAGAGAGCTCAGCGGATAGTTCACCCTCCGCTGAAATCCACGCAACACCAACCAACACTCCGCCCTGCACTGAAGCGAAAATAGATTGCCCTGGGGAGTCGAGCAGAACTCGAAGGTCGTTGGGTGAGGTTCGGTAGTGAGCTAGGTGTAGAAGCTGATAGATCGCCTGTAATCGATCAGGATGGCTCACAAGGCCATCAAGTTCTAATCCATACACACCGTCATCAAAGCCTAAAAACGCATTAAAAGCCTCGTCTTCGGTCAGAAACAGCAGTTCATTGATCGTCTCTTCAAGCTGATCCCCTTGAGACCATCGAACCGGCTCTGTCAGCTGGGAGTAGTTAACACCCTCTCGTTGTAGACCCAAACGTTGTAGAAAACGAAGAGAGAAACCACGCCCAAATCCTTCATAGCCATTAACCGTTGTCGAGACAGCTAGATGATTGGCACTTTCAACCAGCTGATCAAGCAGAGGCGTTGCAATCGCGGCGGCTTCATCAATCACCAACATTCGTATACCGGGGTTGGTACGCAGCTCCTGTAAGGCTTCTGCAGGATGGAGGAAACGCGGCTGAAACTCATCGCTCTGCTGATAGAGAGAGTAAACGGCGCGCTTATCCGGTGCCGTCACAATCACTTGATTGGACTCCCAACCAGACTGCTTTAACGCATAGCCCAAAGCTGAGGATTTGCCTCGCCCTCTGTCTGCTGTAATGACTCTAGTAGAGGTCGATTGAGACCAGTCATCGAGCAGGTTATTCACCACAGCCTGTTGGTCAGCAGTTAGGGCTATTGATTCAGATAATTGAGTGCTAGTTGTACTATTAAGCTCGACGGCGTCAATATCACAAATAATATTACTACTATGATTTAAACCATTGATTAATAATTGTATGTAGTTTGAAAAATAGCTTTCAGACTGCACCAAGGCTTGTAAAAACGGATCAGCATAATTGGGCCAAACAGACGCTTTAGGGGTGATCAAAATCAGCACACCAGGAGCCCGAACAAGGCCCGCCCCCTGGGCCAGAGCATTAGGTGTGAAGCCGTCAAAAGCATTGAAGATTAGGTAGTCAATGGATTGACCAAGCTCTGTCGCTAATCGATCGGCTCTAATCGAACTAAAACCCTCTTGCGACTGACCGACTAACAACCCCTTCATAGAGTTGAGAGAGAGTTGACCCTTGAGCTGATTGATCGCCTGACGTGCCTCTGCTTCTGACTCACACTGAAGCCAAACCAGTTTTCGATCGTTGATGGCCACTATCGATGACGCTCTAGATTGGCGAGGCGCTGCTCTTCATTCTTACGTAACAACAGATAGATCGCTGCTAGTCCACCATGCTGGGGCTGACAGCTATGAAAGGCTAACACCTCATCAATGTTTGGCAGCCAGAGTGTCAGTGCACTTTTCATCCTGTTTTGAGGTGCCTGCAGATGCTTGCCACGTCCATGGGTAATCATGACTGTGCGCAGACCCAATCGGTAACACTCCTTTACAAAATTAGGCACCTCTTCACAGGCTTCAGAGAGCGTTCTGTTAATCAAATCAAGGCGCGCATCGACAGTGTATTTACCCAAACGAAGATTGCGATAGACCCCCTCTTGAACGCCATCGCGTTTCCACTCGACAGGATCCAAAGGGTTCAGCAGTTGACTGTCAGTAAATCGAAAGCGCTCATCAACCCCTTCAGCCTCGCGTCGACGCTGTTCAAGAGCCTGCATATCACCACGTCTTAAATGCTCGCGCGCAGAGACCTTAGCCTCTGCCTTAATCGGTTTAACCCCTTCACCTAGCATTAACGATGTGAAATCGTTTGTAATCTCTTGATCAGACACACTCATTACCTCAAAACCGGCAGAAAGACTTTAAACCGGTCAATAAAGTGATTATTGTTGCTGTAATAACGAATAACAACCCTGATTCGAATCAGTCGCCTGTTAAGGACACACCACTATGCAACGCGTCATTATCGCTCTTATTCTGATTATCATTGCAGTATCGACTTACCTTTTCCTGAACAAACCGGAAATAACCACTGACTCCCAAACCGGCGAAAGTGTGCAACCACAAAGCACCCCCTCACAACAGACCGTTGCAGAGACTGAAAAAGCGGCTAAAAAGGTCATTAAAACACTGACTGAAGAGACCAAAGATGAAGCGCTCGATATTAAACAAGCGAATAACTTTGTTACCGGTGATCAACTGCTAGAACTACCCAACATGAAGAGTGAGGCTGCTCAAGTAGAGACCATTCAGACAGCTATGGAGGCAACTGATGAGGCTCAAACCCAGGGTGTACAAACCTCAACTCTGGTTGTTAAGCAGCCACTCGTCAGCACTGAATCGGTGAAGCCTGATCAGATGATGAAACTCATCGCTGAAGACAATGTTATCAATACCAAAACACTGTCACCCGGAGACAAAATTCGTCTTAAAGAGCTTCTATCTAATCCTGACATCGCTGCCGGCAGTGTCTTCTACATTCATGCGGTAACCCCCAACGACATGCAAGGGCTCTGGGGCATATTGCAGCGCGGCCTGACCAACACCTTCCGTGAAGGGATCAAGCTCAGTGGTGAGAACGGACAAACGCTCATCGCAGAGATTCCAGAACTTGCTGACGAAGTGCTTGAGAATCAGCGCTCCTCTTTCTTAGGCGAGTTCCTCTACTCTAAGGTGAACGACATCTACATTTACAACTACCAACAGGGGATGCTGGGACAGGATCCAGATCTGATTAAACCCGGTCAACAGTTGGTGATTGTTAGTTATAGTGAAGAGGAGCTGATTAAAATTTACCAACACTTCACACGAGGCTAATCAGATGATCGATTTCTACACCTGGGGCACACCAAACGGCCATAAAATCCGAATCATGCTTGAAGCCTGTGGTTTCGAATATCAACTCCATAGAGTCGATATTCTTAACGATGAACAATTCAAACCTGAATTTCTAGCCATCAGTCCCAACAACAAGATACCCGCCATCGTTGATCATGATGGTCCTAATGGCGAGGCTATCTCCCTATTTGAAACCGGTGCCATCCTGCTCTATCTCGCCGAGAAAAGTGGCCAGTTTATGCCCACAGAACCTAAAGCCTACTGGCAAGTGATGCAGTGGCTAATGTGGCAGATGGGTGGATTTGGACCTATGCTTGGACAGGCACACCACTTCAATAAATTTGCACCGGAACCTATCCCCTACGCGGTTGATCGCTACTGCAAAGAGGCTCATCGTCTTTGGGGTGTTCTGGATAAACAACTGGAAGGTCGCGACTTTGTTTGTGATCAACTGTCGATTGCTGACTTTGCAATCTTTCCATGGGCGAATCGCTTTGAATTTCAAAAAATAGAACCTGATCAATACCCCAACGTGGCCGCTTATATTGAGCGAATGAAGTCCTTTGACTTTGTCTCTAAAGGGCTAGAGATGCCTAGCTCATAATGTTCAGGCCCGCTTTCATGGCGGGCCTTTTTGTTGATTAAAAAATAAACAGCTGGCTTATTAGCCTAAAGTCTGTATAATTTGCGCCTCTTTCAACGATCCTCCACCTGCTTTTGACTTATGGGCCGCGGGTAACGGGATCCCCTAAAAGCAGGAAATCTGATGTCTGATACTGATCAGCCGATCACATTTAGTGATCTTGGCTTAAGCACGCCTATTCTCGAAGCACTCTCTGACGTAGGCTATGAAACACCCTCTCCTATCCAAGCCGGCGCTATTCCAGCCCTTCTTGATGGCCGTGATATTCTAGGGCAAGCGCAAACGGGTACTGGTAAAACAGCCGCCTTCGCTCTGCCACTTCTACAGAACGTCGATACTAGCAAGATCCACCCACAGGTATTGGTACTTGCTCCAACTCGCGAACTCGCCATCCAGGTAGCTGAAGCCTGTGAAAAGTACTCTAAGTACATCCCTGGTCTGCGTACACTATCAATCTATGGTGGACAGGGTTACGACACACAACTTCGCTCTCTACGTAAGGGTGTGCATGTCATTATTGGTACACCAGGCCGTGTCATGGACCATGTTCGTCGCGGTACTCTTAGCCTAGACAAACTCAAGTGTTTGGTACTGGATGAGGCGGATGAGATGTTACGCATGGGCTTTATTGACGATGTAGAGTGGGTGCTTGAGCACACACCACCTACTCGTCAGATCGCACTCTTCTCGGCGACGATGCCACGTGAAATCAAAACGATCACTGAGCGTTACCTACAAAAACCTGTGCACGTAAAGATTCAAAGCAAGACTGAGACAGCCAGCACCATTCGCCAGCGCGTTTGGGAAGTTCGCGGGCTCTCTAAGTTCCAAGCGTTAACTCGCCTACTCGAGATGCATGAGCACGACGCAGCACTGATCTTTGTTAGAACTAAGACAGCAACTGAAGAGCTATCAGAACAGCTTATTCAGGCAGGCTTCTATGCTGCTGCACTGCACGGTGACATTCAGCAAGCACAACGTGAACGCGTTGTGGGCCGTCTAAAGTCTGGCAAACTTGATGTTGTCGTGGCGACCGATGTCGTAGCACGCGGTCTTGATGTTGAGCGTATTAGCCACGTTATTAACTTCGATATCCCTTACGATGTTGAGTCTTACGTACACCGAATTGGTCGTACAGGACGTGCAGGTCGTCAAGGTGATGCGGTTCTTTTTGTGACTCATCGTGAGCGCCGTTTGCTTAAGTCGATTGAACGCCACACACGTTCAACACTTGAAACACTGGAACTTCCCGATGCTAAAGCTCTGAACCAATTGCGTTCACAGCGCCTAAAAGAGCGTCTTGTTAATGCGATTGATAAACCACAGACGGCTGACTTCCATAACTTGATTACGGAACTCGTGACAGAGAGCGGTATTACAGCCTCTGCCCTAGCCGCTGCTGCGCTTCAGCTTATCTATAAAGATAAGCCCTTCTATCTTGATGAGAAGGAGCCCAGCTTTAAAGAGCGCCCACGTCGTGAACGCTCTGATCGTGGCGAGCGCGGTGAAAGAGGTGATCGTAAACCTCGTCGTGACTCTGGTGCAGACGAAGGTAAGACCCGTTACTGGATCGGCGTTGGCCACCAACAAGGTGTTAAACCAGGCAACATCGTCGGTGCGATCGCAAACGAAGCGAATATCAGCAGTGATCTGATTGGACGTATCAGCATCAGCGAGAACTTCTCAACGATTGATCTTCCAAATGATCTTAAGCATGCACAATTGAAGAAAATTGCCGATGCTCGTGTCTGCGGCAAGCAGTTGTCGATTCGCCCATGGCAGGATGAGATGTCAGGTAAACCAACGCGTCGTAAAGGACCACCGCGCGACCGCAACAGCAAACCTAAAGGCAATCGCAAACCACGCGCAGAAAAAGCCTAACGGTATCCGATACTCAGCCCAAGGGGCTGAGTATCCTCCTCTACCCAACTATAAGCTTATGCAAAACCAGTCTTAAAAACCCACCTAATACGTTGATTTATTAATAATCAAATCCAACTAAAGTAGTAAACTGACGATCCTTTAGAGGCACAGCTTTGCCAATATCAGATAAGGATTATCTATGCTCCACTACACTCTCATCGCTTTTGCTCTGATTGCACTGTTAGCCATTGTGTTTGAAGAGGTGATTCATCTAAACAAAGCGAAATCGACTCTGTTTCTAGGCACGCTCTCTTGGATATTGATCTTCCTGTTTCCTGAACAAGGTGTTACGCCTGAGCAACTCAGAGGTATGCTCAATGAAAACCTTTTAGATATCGCAGGGCTTTGGCTATTTTTAATGTCCGCGATGACTTTTGTCGCCTTTTTAAACCATCAAGGACTGATTGAGACGCTTATATATCGGCTACTACCCAGTCAAATCAGTGAACGCAAACTCATCTTTCTGGTCGGCATCTTCTCCTTTGTCTTTTCAAGTCTTTGTGACAACATCACAGCCACCCTGGTCTCCATTGCCTTGGTACTATCGCTAGGTTTAGAGAGACGTAAAACCCTTAGACTCTCTGTGCTTGTTGTATTTGCAGTCAACTCTGGTGGTGTATCCCTGATTACCGGCGATGTGACCACATTAATGGTATTTCTAGCCGGCAAGGTAGAGATTACTGACCTACTGCTACTTTCAGTACCAGCCTTCGTAAGCACCATGCTGTTAGCGGCCATGCTCTCTAGACCCTTGGTAGGTCAGGTGATTATTACCCCTACCCCTCGCAAGGACGACAAGGTCGGTAAAGTCATTGCAGTTATATTTCTAGCAACCATTATTTCGACCATTATTCTCAATATTGTTGCGGGCATCCCACCGGTTTTGACCTTCCTTTTTGGACTATCCACCATGTTTCTGCTGGGCCGTTTTCTCTACGAAGAGGACACTCGTGAAAACCTGTTGGACTACGTTAGACGCATCGAGTTCGATACATTGATGTTCTTTTTGGGTATTTTGCTATTGGTGGGGATGCTCAAAGAGATTGGAACACTAGACAGTTTAGTAGGCATCTATCAGGTCCTACCCATCACCGTTGCAAACTTTGCGATGGGTGTCTTCTCAGCCTTTGTCGATAACGTACCTTTGACAGCGGCACTGCTCAAGTCTGGAGTAGAGATGTCTAAAGCCGAGTGGTTATCCTTAACCTATTCTGTGGGTGTTGGGGGGTCGCTGTTGGCAATTGGGTCAGCAGCCGGCATCGTTGCAATGTCTAAAGTGGATATCCTAAATTTCGGAAGCTATGCACGCTACGTCGTCTATCTATCGATTGCGTTTTTAGTCGGTTACCTGAGCAGTTATCTTTTAGGTAGCTATTTCGTCTAACGCATAATGAAAACGGGCGACACTCCTACTGTTAACCATAACTTCTAAACAGTGAGTTGCCGCCCGCTTAGCCGAAAGCAATATTTCGACTCGTAATACCCTTCAAACCCGGGCCAGGTAAGCCAACCGCTGAATATCAGCTTCAGACTTTTCACTATTCAGTTTAGACCCATGGGTCTGGAGTTCAACTGAAAAAAATTCCATTCAGTTAGCTAAGATCATCCTAACTGACACGACCCTATTAATTGAGTTTTTTGCTGTAAAGTCATCCGCTTAATTGCGTATTCGCGCTGCGTGGCACTTGAACGATCTGCATGTTGCTCATGCCAGATAAGCTCCACAGGTCGTCTAGCTCGTGTGTATTTAGCGCCCCCAACCAGTTCACCATTGTGTTGACGGAGTCGTCTAGTGGGATCCGTGGTTACCCCTGTATAGAGGGTTTTATCGGAACAACGAACGACGTAAACAAACCAGTGAGACAAGCCAAACGCACTCAATAAAGATTAGAGCCTAGATATAATCACACCCTTAGCTGTAACTGCAACAGAGCGTTTTGCAAAGATTCAGAGGTGATCGGTTTACCCATAACGACATCAGCGCCAGCCTTTAACAACAGATCTCGTTCGTTACCGACCGTTGCGGCGGTTACTCCTAACACCTTCACATCACTTCCTGTCGCACGAATCGCTTCGACCAACTCATAACCGTTCATCTCCGGCATAAAGATATCCGTTATGATCAGATCCCATTTCTGTTCATTAAACAGATCTAGAGCCAGTTGGCCATTTTCCACAAGAACAGGGTTAGCCCCCAATTTTTGCAGTAAGTTTTCACTAAGCTTTCTGAGCATCAAATTGTCTTCTGCCATCAAAACACTCAATCCCTCGAGTGAAACCATCGATGCTGTCTCATCCGGGGTTGCTGACTGCTTAGGCTCAACCGGCATATTGATTGTGAAGCAAGCACCTCCTAGCGCCTCACTCTCTTTTACATTCAGAGTTCCGCCATTCGCTTGAATGATCTCACGACAGATTGAGAGCCCTAATCCGGTTCCATCCGCATCTGTATCGCCTCTTTCAAAGGGTTCAAAAATCGACTCATACTGAGAGGTAGGAATACCACGACCATCATCTTCAACAGAGATACGAAGCTGATGCATAGCCCCCTCATCGGCTGATGAAGGAGTAATTACTTCGACCTGAACTTGAACCATACCTCCTTGCCCGTGCACAACGGCATTCTTAACCAAGTTGGTTAAAACCTGTCGAATACCCCGCTGATCGAGATTGAATTGATGACCTGCCATATCATTCGATTTAACCGAGCATCGAATCTGTTGATTATCGAGCATCGTTTTAAGTGGTGTCAGTGATCGCTCTACTATCTCTATAGGACGAGCATTAGAGAGCTCTCTCTCTTGAATCAGTTCTGGTTCAACCACCGATCGTAAATCATCCAATACCGCTAGCAGATGCTGACTGGTAGAGCGAATATCACCAAGTGACTCTGTAATCGCCGCATTGTCCGCTTCCAACATCATATTCAGTGCCGCAGCCGGTGTTCGAAGTTCATGACCAATAACAGCAAACATCTGTTTCTGTTTTTGCAGCGTCTCTTCTAACCGCTTAACAGCCTGACTGCGCTCAGTAAGCGTAACCTCAAGTTGATGTCTTAGCAGAACATCATCTGTACGATTGATGACTGCGCCGCTAAACCCCTGCAATACACCCTCTTTCACTTCAGGACGAGCATTCAACTCAAGGTAACGCCTCTCACCAGAGGGGAGTAACAACTCTCTCTGAATCTTTTGAAAATTATTTGATTGCCAATTGTGGAGTCGATTTTTAAGCTGATCCTCTCCACTATCCGCAGCGATACGTGTGTTGATATCCTCTTGAGTAATTGTTGGATACTGATCTTTAGGGAGATCATAAAGGGATCTAAAGACATCATTCGCCGTTACGACACCGTTAATCAAGTCACTGTGAAAGAGTCCTATATCACCATATTCAGAAACATCGTTAAGCTGCTGCAGTACTTTTTCAGTCCGTTAGACCGACTCTGCAAGTGCCAGCTCCTTCTCTTTAATATCCGTTACATCCTGTGACAGCTGAATTCGAATCAGTTCACCCTTTGCATTGGTGTGCTCCGCAATCGTCGAATTTCTAACCCATTTAGTTCTATTCAACGCCTCTATGAAGAGCGGGTACTCAACGACCGATCCTATTTGAGTAAGCGCTTCTGTAATTTGATTGCGATATCTAGGCTCAGTAGCATTTAATCTAGCCTTACCGACCAATGGAGCAACATTCTCATTAGGGGGTTCAATTATCCAATGAGCCGTCTGATGATTAACGTTCTCCTCTATTAGCGCTAATTTAGAGGTGGTTAATGCTAAATGGAGTTGTCTGTCTAGAGCCTCTATCTTGGATAGCTGACGATTTCGAACGGTTAACTGATGCCAAATCCACCAGGCAAACAGAGCTGACAACAGTGCAACAATCAATAAGAGTAAGCCGATGTATGTCTGAACGTGTCTCTCGGTAAATATAGAGAGAGGCTCATTGATGATTGTGACTGGCCCCTTAAGATTGGACGTATCAGCCTGCCAACGCTCTAGCTCGTTGTAATCTAGAATGAAGCGCTTTTTAGGTGGTTCATAACCTTCAGATTGACCATAAGCCAATAGTGCTATCTTTTGACCCAGCTCTTTAGAAAGGGTCATATAGCCACCTAAACCACCGGCCTTAAGGCTTGAACTCTGCATCGATATCAAAGGGGCTACATCAAGATCAACGATCGGTTTAATTAGCTGTACCGGCAATCCATCATCCGAGACCGAACCAGCACCACGCCCTACCCATAAAATGACTCGATCTGCAGGAAGCTGTTTTAATCTGGATAGGGTCTCATCAAAACTTAACGACTCATCAAGTAGGGTTAAATCAAACTGATCAGCAAAGTTAAAATCCCATAGATCTTCAACCTCTACTCTACGTGAGGCTGGGGCAAGAACAACCAACTCTTTGATGTTTGGAAATAGCCTTGGGATTGAATCCAGCGTTTTCTCTAGATCAAACAGCTCCCCTTTCGAAAAACCGGGAAGTGCAGACATGTTGGTGTTAACACTAACAACGTCAATTGCATTGGGTTGCTTACTGGAGAGACCCTGAGCGACTCGCAGGGCAAAATTGCCTTCGGCGATGATCGTCGCGGGTAGTTTAGGGTAATTTTTATAAAGGGAATCGATATTGTGACGAAGGTAATCCGGCTCACTTCTGAAAGCATCCAATCGGTGGATGTAAACCTCTTTTTTGAATAACTCAGATTGATCAAACAGCAGCTGATACTGCTCATCAATAAATCCCTGAAAAACCTCTTGCTGAAAAGGGATCTGTTCGTGGCCAGTAAACAGAATCATTATCCGATTAGGATCCACTGGCTTATGGGACGCCGAAGTCGCTGTTAATGGGATTGAGATCAGTAGAGAGAACAACAACTGGGATTTAGCTTTTGCAAAATATTTGCAAAACGCGACGCATAAATAAAAACAATAGTTCAGCATGAATAATCCAACACCTAACCTAAACAGTTTCGAGCATCATTAACTTTGATGCCTATCTACTGTGGGTTAAGCAAAAGCCATGCCAACCTACAAACTATTAAGCGGAAAGTTGCTGTACCTGCTCTAAAGCATGATTAGCCTCTTGATGAACCTCACCAAACCAGGCCAGTTCTGAGTGAAGCTTAACCACCTCGCCGACGATGATGATGGATGGCGCGGGAAGTTGGGCACTCTCTTGTAGATCGGATATTGTCGATAGTGTACCGGTTAACACTCTTTGATCCTTACAGGTACCACGAGAGACAATGGCGACCGGTGTAGAGGCTGAACGACCCGCACCCATCAATCCCGCAGAGATTTCTGGCAAAGTGTGCAATCCCATATAGAAGACCAGCGTCTCATTCGTAGCTAATAGATCTGAGAAATCTAATTCTGCTTGTCGGCTCTTTAACTGCCCGGTTACAAATCGAACGGATTGAGCAAAATCGCGGTGAGTTAAAGGAATACCCGAGTAACTACTGCAGGCACTGGCCGCTGTAATGCCTGGCACTACCTGAAAAGGCACTCCCTGCTCTGACAAGGTTTGAAGCTCTTCACCGCCACGGCCGAAGATGAACGGATCCCCCCCTTTTAGGCGGACCACTCGCTTACCCTGTTTCGCATGTTTGACTAGCAGCTCGTTAATCCCCTCTTGTGGCAAGGTATGTTGATCACGGCGTTTACCCACAAAGATTAAATCGGCATCTCGACGACAAAGATCCACCACCTCCGGTGAGACCAAGGCGTCATACAACACCACATCGGCCTGCTGCATCAAACGCAGTGCTTTAAAGGTCAGTAGTTCAGGATCCCCTGGCCCTGCGCCGACCAGATAGACTTCACCCATTGGTGCTTTATCTTCGGCCGCTTCAATCGCTGACCTAAGTAACTGCTCAGCCTCATCTTGCTGTTCTGCAAATACCTTTTCGGCGACAGGGCCTGACAGTATCTTCTCCCAAAATAGGCGACGACCATCAACGGTGGAAAATTTCTGTTTCACCTGCTGTCTAAACCGTCCCACCAATGCACCTAAGTCGGCATAGCCTTGAGGGATGAGAGTCTCCAGTCGTGCTCGAAGATTTCTCGCTAAGACCGGTGCTTTACCCGCCGAAGAGATACCGACAACGATTGGGGATCGATCGACAATAGCCGGAAAGATAAACGTACAGAGTGCAGGACTGTCTACAACGTTGACCGGAACATTAGCAGAACGCGCGTCAAAAGAGATCGACTCATTGAGCGACTGATAATCGGTCGCGGCGACGACCAAGACTCTGCCTTGCAGTAGAGATTTACGATACTTACCTAGCTCAACCTGACCACCCTTCTGCTCAACCAGCATTTTCACCTCTTCACACACCTCTGGTGCTATAAGATGAATGAGCGCGCCAGCACGTGTTAATAGCCGTGCTTTACGCAAAGCCACGTCGCCGCCACCTACCAGTAGAACAGGTCGGTTTTTAAGATCAAAAAAGAGCGGTAAATATTCCATAAGAGTGGCTCTACAGTTGCGTATGAAGCCCGCACTCACGGGTCTCTAGCGCTTTAGTTGGATCAAAATAGTCATGCTCATTCGGCAAATTGTGTTCTAGCAGATAGGACTCAAGTTGAGCCTCTGTCAGCTCAAACAGTGGCGCCACCTTCAGCACACCATCTTTTGATTGGCTTAAGACGTCCAGTGACTGTCTAAACTCAGTCTGATCTTTTCGAATGGCGTTAAACCAGACGTCCGGCTTCAGATCAGTAAGAGCCCGCTGAAATGGCTCGATTTTGACCTGCTGTGTAAAGGTTTCATGCAGTGGGCTATCCACGTCAGGGATGCCACCCATGACCACATTACGATGCGCTGCTGTTTGTGCTGGCACATAGGTAATCACATTCAGATTTAGGTCTTGGATTAGCTTTTCGGCGAAGCGGTAGGTCGCCGAGGTGTTGTAACCTGAGTCAACCCAAAGCACTTTAATATCCGGTTTAATGGAGGTCACTAGATGCAGAATGACCGACTCATAGGGACGAAAATTGGTCGTAATAATCGGGTTATCACCCTGCTCTAGTGCCCACTCGACAATCGCTTGAGGGGTTGCACCGGCGAGTTGTTGATTAGCCTTTTTAATATCTAAGCTCATAATGTCTGCCTATAGATGGGTTGGTCGTTTCGCGCATCAGCCTGATAGTGCACGGAAATTTCTTGATAGGCTGTTTGGGCTTGTTCAGCATCGATCGGAGCCTGCAACAGCACTGAGTCAAAGCCACACCGATAGAGATAATCCAGTCGATCACGGCTCACCTCACCGCTGGCACGTATCTCACCCTGGAAACCTTCACGACGTAACAGGCGAGCAAAACTGAAGCCTCTACCGTCGCGTAGCGCTTCAAAATAGATTTCAACCAGCGATACCTGATTTAAACGTGGAATCAGATCATCCAGTGACTCCTCACTGCTGAGTCTGACGCCCAATCGTTCCTGAGGTTGTGCAATCGTCACGTGTTCAATAAGCTGAGTAAATGGTACAACGATGGATGACTCTGTAACGTCTGATAACTCTTCCTGAAAAACCCAAGGGTCATCACTGACTAAGGTTTTATACTTAAGCAACGGCATAGATTCTCTCCTTAAATGGCTCAACGCCTAGTCGGCGCACGCAATCGATAAACAGCTCATCACCCTTTCGTAGTTCCACATAGGTTTCTAGAAGACGTTTTAACGTATCGGCCACCTCATCAGCAGCGACAGCGCGTCCCAGCACTTTACCCAGTGATGCATCGGCTTCGCTCGATCCACCCAGTGTAATTTGATACCAATCCTCGCCCTTCTTATCGACGCCTAGGATACCGATATGGCCCACATGGTGATGGGCACAGGCATTAATACATCCCGACATATTGAGGCGTATATCTCCAAGATCATGCAGATAATCAACATCATCAAACGCATCATTAATCTGCTGAGCAATGTTCAGGGTTTTTGCATTGGCCAAAGAACAGAAATCAAACCCAGGACAGACAATCATATCGGTTAGCGTGCCGATATTGGCACGAGCTAAATTTGCATCACTGAGCGCTACCCAAACGGAGTACAAGTTTCTCTGATCAACATCGGCCAATAGAAGATTTTGATGATGCGTTGAGCGAATCTGTCCAAAGGAGAAACGATCCGCCAACTCTGCTACCAGATCCATCTGCAAAGCTGTGATATCACCCGGCGCCCCTAACTGCGGCTTAAGGGAGACGGTCACTGCACGATAGCCAGGCACTTTGTGCTGATGCGTATTTCTCTGATACCAGTGTTTAAACTCTGAATGGGTCTCTAGATAGTGATCCAATGTCGTGTCAGCAGCCGCTTGAGCGTTGTAGTCATGTGGCGTGAAGAAGTCACTGACCCGTTCAATCTCCTCTTGAGTAATTTGCAAATCACTCCCTTTGAGATGCTGCCACTCCTCTTCGACAAGATCACGAAACGCATCAGCACCCAGCGCATCAACTAATATCTTAATTCGAGCTTTGTACTTGTTATCACGACGCCCCTTTAAGTTATAAACCCTTAGGATTGCCTCCAAGTACGAGATCACCTCATTAGCGGGTAAGAACTGACGAATCACCTTACCTATTTTCGGTGTGCGCCCTAAACCACCGCCAACTAATACCTCGAAGCCTAGCTCGCCTTGAGCGTTCTTAATGAGGTGCAACCCAACATCATGAACTTGAGTGGCTGCACGGTCTTCTGGCCCTGAGGTAATGGCGATCTTGAATTTTCGTGGAAGATAGGCAAATTCAGGATGCAGAGTCGACCACTGTCGAATCAGCTCACACCAGGGTCTAGGATCAGAAATTTCAGTTGCGGAAACGCCAGCAAAGTGATCAGTGGTCGTATTTCGAATACAGTTGCCTGAAGTCTGGATCGCATGCAGCTGAACCTTTGCGAGATCCGCCAAAATATCAGGCACCTCTTCAAGTTTTGGCCAGTTAAATTGAATATTGGTACGCGTCGTAAAGTGACCATAGCCTCTGTCATATTTTCTAGAGATCGCAGCCAAAGCTCTTAACTGAGTCGAGGTCATCGTTCCATAGGGAATAGCTACCCTAAGCATAGGTGCCTGTCTCTGGATATAGAGACCATTCATCAGACGGAGTGCTAGAAACTCGTCATCACTCAAGTTCCCTTCTAGGTACCGCTTGGTTTGATCGCGATACTGTTCAACACGCTCATCAACGATCTTTTGATCAACGTCGTTATAGATATACATCGTCTACCCTAACCCTTTACTGAAATATTCTTTTAAACCGCTAAAACGAAACGGATACCTATCGCCATTAACAGACTGCCGATAATCGGCTGCATCAATTTAGGAGATAGATTCGCCCCTAATCGACTGCCTAACCAAACCCCGGGCAGTGAGCCCACTAATAGGTAGGCCAAAAGCTCCAAATCCACTGTACCCATCTGCATGTGACCAAACCCTGAGAAAGCCGTGAGCACGACGGCATGGACTAAGTCCGTTCCAACGATCGTACCCATTGAAAAACGCGGATAGAGCAAGATCAGCATGGCGGTTCCTAGCGCACCTGCCCCTACTGATGAAAGTGTGACCAACCCACCCAAAAAGAGACCACATAGCACCGTTAGATAGGGACGCAACTTTACAAGTGTTTGCGCAAAAGTCGTATCGGACTGCTTGTCTGAAAAACGACGAATTGCCTCACGAAAGAAGACTGCAATAGAGGTGAGTAACAGAGAGATCCCAAGCGTTAAGTTGATGGTTGATTCGAGAGTTGCCACCGAATCAACCTGACTGAGAAGAATCAGCGTCAAAAATGAGCTTGGCAAACTCCCCAACAACAGCAGTGCCGCTACACGCCACTCGACCAACTGTCTCTTTGCGTAATTAATGATGCCACCCGCTTTAGTAAATGCGGCGTATAGAAGATCCGTACTCACAGCCACTATTAAAGGCACACCAAAACCGACAATTAATATAGGCGTCATCAACGCGCCACCACCTATACCGGTTAAACCAATAACGAAACCAACCAAAAGGCCAGCAAAAGAGTATCCAAATTCCATGTGGTTGCTCCGTTATAAAGATAAGAATATAAATTACGAAATGGAATATATATACCTTTCTATATAACTCAAAATAATATTTAGTCGTAATATTATCCGAATCAGTTATATAGCTAATATTTATAGATGATAAATTTTATATAACCAAAACTGCTATCTTAATTTTTATATATTCTTTTGGGTTATATAAATTGGTATGCATAATGCGTTTTCGAAATTAAGGAGGCGCTATGAATCTTATTAGCTCGGATCGTTTGACCCATCTCAAACAGCTTGAAGCAGAGAGCATTCACATCATTCGTGAAGTGGCTGCTGAGTTTAATAACCCTGTTATGCTCTACTCTATCGGTAAAGATTCATCAGTCATGCTGCACTTAGCCCGTAAGGCTTTTTACCCTGGCAATCCTCCTTTTCCACTGCTTCATGTCGATACCACTTGGAAATTCCGAGAGATGATCGAGTTTAGAGATCAGATGGCAAAAGATGCGGGTATGGAGCTGTTGGTTCATATCAATCAGGAGGGCGTCGATATGAACATCAACCCCTTTGTCCATGGGTCCGCAAAACATACTGACATCATGAAGACTCAAGGCCTTAAGCAGGCTCTAAATAAGTATCAGTTTGATGCCGCATTTGGGGGTGCTCGTCGTGATGAAGAGGCGTCTCGCGCCAAGGAACGCGTCTTCTCATTTAGGGACCAAAACCACCGTTGGGATCCAAAAAACCAGAGGCCAGAGCTGTGGAATATCTACAACACTGAGATCAATAAAGGCGAGAGCATTCGTGTCTTTCCTTTATCGAACTGGACAGAGCTAGATATCTGGCAATACATATACTTAGAGAATATTTCTTTAGTACCACTTTACTTTTCTAAGCCGCGTCCAGTGGTTCAGAGAGATGGCATGACCATCATGGTCGATGATGAGCGTTTACCACTTAATGACGGTGAAGTACCTGAACAAAAATCGGTCCGTTTTAGAACCCTAGGCTGCTATCCATTAACGGGCGCCGTTGAATCTACAGCCACAACACTGCCTGAGATCATTCAAGAGATGCTATTGGCTACCACCTCTGAAAGGCAGGGCCGCGCTATAGACCATGACGGTGCAGGGTCCATGGAACAGAAGAAAATCGAAGGATATTTCTAGGATAGATATTATGAGTCATCAATCATCCCTTATTGCCAGTGATATTAACGCATACCTTGAGCAGCACGAGAATAAAGAGCTGCTCCGTTTTATCACCTGTGGCAGCGTCGATGACGGCAAGTCCACTTTGATTGGCCGCCTGCTTCACGACTCTAAAATGATCTATGAGGACCAACTTGCTGCCATCAATAAAGAGAGTAAGCGTGTTGGCACAACCGGCGATCAACCTGATCTAGCGCTGTTGGTCGATGGCCTTCAGGCCGAGCGTGAACAAGGCATCACCATTGATGTCGCTTATCGTTATTTCTCTACTGCAAAACGTAAGTTCATCATTGCCGACACACCCGGTCATGAGCAGTACACACGAAACATGGCGACCGGCGCATCAACAGCGGATTTGGCGATTATTCTGGTCGATGCCCGATACGGCGTTCAGACACAGACACGTCGCCACAGCTACATCGTTTCCCTACTGGGTATTAAACACATTGTCGTCGCGATCAACAAAATGGATCTCGTAGAGTTCGATCAGAATCGTTTTAACGAGATTCAGGCAGAGTATCTCGCTTTGGCCGATAAACTGGGCTTATCCGATATTCACTTCTGCCCTATATCTGCACTGCAGGGTGATAATGTTGTCGATCCATCCATCAACACTCCCTGGTACTCAGGTCCAACCCTTATGGAGTTGCTAGAGGATGTAGATACTGGACGTGCAACGTCTGAGGCTTTTCGCTACCCCGTACAGTATGTCAGTCGCCCTAACTTAAACTTCCGTGGCTATGCAGGAACCATCGCATCAGGCTCCATAGAGGTAGGTCAAGAGGTCAAAGTCCTTCCCAGTAATAAGCAATCCAAGGTTAAATCGATCGTTACGATGGATGGGAATCTTGAACGTGCTTTCGCTCCGATGGCCGTCACGCTGACGCTTGAAGATGAAATCGATATCTCACGAGGTGACACGCTGGTGCTGGCGAATGATGAGGTCGAGCCCATTAACGCCTTTAGAGCCAAACTGATCTGGATGGACCAATCTCCCCTTAAGGTAGGCAACAACCTTCTCATTAAAACAACAGCAGCGAAATCCTCTGGTCGAGTCACTGATATTCATTTCAAAGTGGATGTGAATAGCCAAGAGGCCTTGCCTGCAGATTCATTGACGCTTAATGAGATTGCAGAAGTCAGTCTGCAACTCGATCGCGCGATTCAGATGGATCCCTACCTAGAAAATGGTTCGACCGGATCCTTTGTTGTTATTGACCGCTTAACCAATAGAACCATTGCCGCGGGCATGATGGTTGACGCTGAGCAGCCGATTGAGAACAACGAAATACACTCTGAAACGGTGGTTGATGCTAGCCTTCGAGCTCGTCGCCTAGGCCATAACGCTCTGATTGTTGGACTACCGAATGTCACAAATTCGGTGCTGTTCACTCTGGAGAAACGTCTCTTCGATAGAGGCCTTCTACCGGCGGTGAGCAGCCGACTAGACGATGCAGTACTGTTAAAAGAGGCAGGACTCGTTGTTCTCAGTACTATCGAGGATGGAAGTGATATTGTCATTGGACCGCATGCAAACGCTGAGGTTTATCTCGATATCACCCTACCGACCGAAAAACAGGTAGATTTGATTCTGCAGTCACTGACTGAACTAAAGTTACTTTAGCGACGTCTAATTGACCTGAAACAACCGTTGATACTGGGTTATAGAGGCGGTTTAGGGTACACTCTAAACCGTTTTTATTAAGCTTCTTTTTGCTTTCAACGCCATAGCGATAGACGATGACTGAGTTTCTATTAATTTTAATCAGTACCGTACTGGTGAATAACTTTGTACTGGTTCAATTTCTAGGCTTGTGCCCCTTCATGGGGGTATCCAACAAGCTAGAGACCGCCATGGGGATGTCGCTCGCGACCACCTTCGTACTGACGCTCTCTTCTGTCTGCAGCTACTTGGTCTACACCTATCTGCTACTGCCATTTGATCTGATCTATCTACAGACGGTCAGTTTCATTCTCGTGATCGCTGTGGTTGTGCAGTTCACGGAGATGGTCGTACATAAAACCAGTCCACTGCTCTACAAGCTACTGGGTATCTTCCTGCCACTGATTACCACCAACTGTGCGGTATTGGGTGTAGCACTGTTGAACATTCGCAAACAGAACGACTTTATCGAATCCATTGGTTATGGTTTTGGTGCTGCAGTTGGCTTTTCGTTGGCACTGATTCTTTTCTCGGCGCTGCGTGAGCGCATTGCCGTTGCTGAGGTGCCAGTTGCCTTTAAAGGTCCAGCCATCGGTATGATTACGGCTGGCCTTATGTCACTCGCCTTCATGGGCTTTGCTGGCCTGGTTCAGTTCTAAGGTGGCCGCATGAGTAGCGTTGCACTAGCCATTCTTGTTCTCGCCATTCTGGCATTGATCTTTGGTGTCATTCTTGGCTTCGCAGCCGTCCGCTTCAAAGTGGAGGGTGACCCGATTGTTGATCAAATTGACGCCCTATTACCACAAACTCAATGTGGCCAATGTGGTCACCCTGGCTGCCGCCCTTACGCTGAGGGTATCGCAGCAGGTGAAGCGATCAATAAGTGTCCTCCAGGCGGGCAGGCCACCGTTGACCAACTAGCAGAGTTGCTCAATGTAGACTCTATTCCTTTGGACGCAGAGCACGGGGTCGAGGATGTTCGCAAGGTCGCTTACATTCGTGAAGATGAGTGTATTGGCTGCACTAAGTGTATTCAAGCCTGCCCAGTCGATGCCATTTTAGGTGCAGCAAAACAGATGCACACCGTCATTGTCGATGAGTGTACCGGTTGTGATCTCTGTGTTGAGCCCTGTCCTGTCGACTGTATTGATATGTTGCCAGTGGCGACGACAACACTGAACTGGAAGTGGCCAGAACCACCTCAAACCAATAATCTGATTGCGACGGATAGACAGCCTCGCTTTGAGGAGAATCCATCGTGAAGGTATTCAGTTTTCACGGCGGCATTCACCCGCCAGAAAATAAGAAGCAGTCTACTCGCGCTTCAGTGCGGACCATGCCCATTCCTAAAAGCTTGGTCATTCCAACTCAGCAACACCTTGGCCTAGCCGCTGACCCTGTTGTCTCTGTTGGAGATAAAGTACTTAAAGGACAAATCATCGCTGAACCCGTAGGTCGTATTAGTGCGTCGTTGCATGCACCAACCTCCGGCACCGTTACCGCGATCGAAGCACAACCCGTGCCGCACGCGTCGGGTCTAACCGCTGAATGTATTGTGATTGAATCAGATGGCCTAGATCAGTGGATTGAACATCAGGCAATTGATTATAAGGGCATAGAGCGTTCTGCACTGGTTAACCAGATTCGCCAAATGGGTATTGCAGGTATGGGTGGTGCAGGCTTCCCAACCGATGTGAAATTGAACTTGGGTTCAGATCACATTGTCACCACCTTGATTATCAATGCGGCTGAGTGTGAGCCCTACATTACTGCTGACGATATGCTGATGCGTGAGCACGCCTCTGAAATATTAGAAGGTATTAAAATCATTCAGCATCTGTTGGAGCCAACTCATACCCTAATTGGTATAGAGGATAACAAGCCCAACGCGATTCGCGCCCTCAATGAGGCGCTCGCTGAAACTGATATCGATGTGGATCTCGTCGTGGTTCCGACCAAATACCCTTCCGGTGGTGAACGCCAATTGATTCAGCTTTTAACCGGTGTAGAAGTACCGAGTGGCAAAATACCGGCTGACATTGGCATTGTGGTGCAAAACGTTGGGACGGCTCAGGCGCTGCATCGCGCGATCAATCACGGGGAGCCATTAATACAACGTATTGTGACGGTAACCGGTGAGGCAGTTGAGCACCCTGGGAACTTCTGGACACTGATCGGAACACCTTTTTCAGAACTGCTTTCGGCGGCTGATCTAAAACCGGGCGCCATGCATCGTCTGGTGATGGGCGGTCCAATGATGGGGGTTGCCGCAGAAACCGATTCAATTCCGGTCATCAAAACAACCAACTGTCTGATCGCGGCGACCGATAGCGAGATGCCCGAAGCGCCTGCGGCACAGCCCTGTATCCGATGTGGAATGTGTGAACAGGCCTGCCCTGCACAACTGCTTCCGCAGCAGCTCTACTGGTTTGCAAAAGGCAAAGAGTTTGAGAAGGCGAAAAACCATAACCTGTTTGACTGTATAGAGTGCGGAGCTTGCGCCTACGTCTGCCCTAGCAGCATTCCTCTGGTGCAATTCTACCGTTTTGCCAAATCTGAGATCCGTGCAGAGGAACTTGAACAACGCAAAGCTGACCATGCTCGTGAGCGATTCGAAGCGAGACACGCTCGCCTAGAACGCGAGGCAATCGAGAAAGCGGAACGACGTAAAGCACGCGCGGCTGAAGCGGCTAAAGCTCAAGCAGAACGTAAGAAACAGTCCAGCAGTGAAACTGCGCAAGATGACACAGCGGCACTGAAAACAGCTGCGGCCGTTGCCAGAACCAAATTGAAGAAAGCCGAAATCGCCCTCAAAAATGCCCAAGATAAAGGTCTGGATGGCGTTGAAACTCTGCAAGCGACTGTCGATAAACTTAAACAGGCAGCGACTGAGGCTGAACAGGCCCTTCAGAACAGCTCTACAACGGAAGCAGTCCAATCAACGCCAACTAAGAGCGAACCGAAAGAGACTAAACCGGATCTAAAAGCGCTGAAGCAGCAAGTTTCGATCATGCGCACCAAGTTGAAGAAGGCAGAAGCCGCCGAAGAGAAAGACGAAAGCGAAATCGAAGCGTTGAAGTCTCGCCTAGAAGAGGCAAGCAAAGCCCATACTGATGCTGACAATGCTCTGATTGAACTGGCCCAGAGCGCAGGAATTGATCTTAAACAGCTGCGCATTGATGTTGCCATGGCGAAGGTTGCCATAACCAAGATTGAACGTGCGATCAGCAAGAGTGATGACGAGACAGAGCAAGAAGCTCTGAAAACCGATCTTGAGTCAGCCAAAAGTCATTTCGCTCAACTTGAATCACAACTTAAACCGTACGAGTAGGATTAACAGATGTCACTGATACGGATGAGTTCACCCCACGTTACCCGCAGCAATACCAGCTCTGGTGTCATGCAGCTAGTCATTCTGGCGATGATTCCAGGCATACTCGCGCTGACCCTCTTCTTCGGTTGGGGTACTTTGATTCAGGTTGCGATCTGCCTAGCCTCAGGGCTCGCGTTTGAAGCGCTTGCTCTGAAGATGCGCGGACTGCCCATTTCACGCTACCTAGGTGATTATTCCGCCACGGTAACGGCACTTCTATTAGCAGTCTCTATACCGCCCTCAGCACCGCTCTGGATCGGTATTGTTGGGATGTTTGTTGCGATTCTATTTGCTAAACAGGTTTATGGCGGCATTGGTAATAATCCCTTTAATCCAGCAATGGTCGCCTACGCCCTACTGCTGGTCTCATTCCCGGTTCAGATGACCAGTTGGAACCTTCCCTACGTATTAAGTGGCAGTGAGGGTTGGTCCATTCCAGCTATATCGGAGTCACTGTCACTGATCTTTGCCGGATCATCACAGATGATGGATGCCTACACCGGGGCGACCCCTTTGGATATTCTGCGCAACCGTGATGGTTTTACGACAGAAGAGATGTGGCGCAGCAATCAAACCTTGATTGAGGGTGCCGCAGCCTATCACGCCCTTTCGGCCGCATGGTTTATGGGTGGCATCTACCTGATCTACAAAAAGGTATTCACTTGGCATACCCCTGTCAGCATTCTTGTCACCCTAGGCTTGGTGAGTGCCATCGCTTATGGTGTCGATCCCAGTAATTTTGTTGACCCGTTTAATCACCTAACACTGGGTGCCACTATGTTAGCGGCGTTTTTTATCGCTACGGATCCGGTTTCATCCGCTACCAGTAACCGCGGTCGAATCGTTTTTGGTATGGGTATCGGATTGTTAATTTTCATTATTCGAACCTGGGGTAACTATCCTGATGCGGTTGCTTTCTCGGTTCTTCTAATGAATCTAGCGGCGCCAATGATCGACCACTACACCCAAC
The DNA here is from genome assembly GCF_013283315.1 of Marinobacterium sp. xm-g-59. NCBI lineage: Bacteria > Pseudomonadati > Pseudomonadota > Gammaproteobacteria > Oceanospirillales > Oceanospirillaceae > Marinobacterium > Marinobacterium sp. xm-g-59. Next base: position 235,401 of record NZ_WBYR01000001.1, read on the forward strand.
CGCGTAGTTACGGCCATAAACGTGCACGTCTTGGACCCAAAGGAGAGTGAGTATGGAGATCAATGAGAACCCTACCACCACTCAATCCATCTCTAAGAGCGCGGTTGGTATTGGTCTATTTGCCGTTTTGTCGGCTGCTGTGATCGCCATTACCCAAGTGACGACGGTCGATCGTATTGATGCCAACGTTCGTGAAGCTGAATCGAAGGCACTCTATGAGATCTTCCCTGCGAGCATTGATGAACAGCTGTATGACCATCGCATTGAACTGGATGCAGGACAGCTGAACGTCGAGACTGGGACCACTGGTTACCAAGCGATACAAAACGATCAGGTAGTGGGGGTTATTTTACCGGTCACCTCCTCTCAGGGTTACTCTGGCGACATTGATCTGATTGTCGGAATCAATGCGGACAGCTCCATTGCTGGTGTGCGAGTCATCTCCCACAAAGAGACCCCAGGGCTTGGCGATAAAATCGATAGAGCTAAATCAGATTGGATAGAAAGCTTCAGAGGGACTCGTCGACAGGGTCAAGATGATTCAAACTGGGCCGTGAAAAAAGATGGCGGTCAATTTGATCAATTTACCGGTGCAACGATCACACCTAGGGCTGTCGTCAAAGCAACCAGCGTTGCGTTAGACTACTTTGAGACCCACAAGAATCTGTTATTGTCACCCGCGAATCGTGAGAAGAGCTATGCAGAGTGAAACACAGACACTGATTAAGAATGGGTTATGGACTAACAACCCAGCCCTGGTTCAACTACTTGGACTCTGTCCACTACTCGCCGTCACCAACTCGGTGGTTAACGCGCTAGGACTTGGATTGGCGACACTGGTCGTTCTGACCGGCAGCAACTTGACGGTATCACTGTTCCGCAAGCTAACACCTGAAACGGTTCGTCTACCCATTTTCGTGATGATTATTGCCGCCTTTGTCACCGCCATCGAATTACTGATGCAGGCCTTCACTTATGAACTCTATACCATTTTGGGTATTTTCATTCCGCTCATCGTCACCAACTGCGTGATTATGGGTCGCGCCGATGCCTTTGCCTCTCGAAATGCGATCAAAGAGTCGTTTATTGACGGCTTCTTTATGTCGATTGGCTTTATGCTGGTCTTGGTCATTCTCGGCGCGATGCGTGAGCTACTGGGCACCGGTGCTCTGTTTGCCAACATGGATCTTCTATTCGGAGAGATGGCAACGAACTGGCATATTACACTGGCAGATGACTACCCTAACTTCCTATTTGCCATTCTACCGCCGGGCGCATTCCTCGGTTTAGGCCTTTTGATCGCACTGAAAAACCTGATTGATCAGCGAATCAAAGAGCGACAACCAATCCCTGAGCCAACCGAAGCTCCCGTAAGTACGGGTTCGAAACGGGTCCGCGTAACAGGCTAAGCGATGAACAAACTAAAACGCATCGAGATCTTCGAGCGACTAAAAGCGGACAATCCACATCCAACAACCGAACTAGAGTACAGTTCGCCGTTTGAGCTGCTGGCAGCCGTGCTTCTATCGGCTCAGGCTACTGACGTTGGAGTGAACAAAGCGACTCGCAAGCTATTCCCTATCGCCAACACACCGCAGGCGATCATTGATTTGGGCATTGAAGGGCTTAAAGAGAAAATTAAGACCATCGGCCTATTCAATACCAAGGCTGAGAATCTGATGAAGACCTGCCATATGCTGGTCGATCTTCATAACTCAGTGGTTCCAGACAACCGAGAAGATCTTGAAGCGCTCCCAGGCGTTGGACGCAAGACCGCCAATGTCATTCTAAATACCGCCTTTGGCCAACCCACCATGGCAGTTGATACCCATATATTCCGTGTCTCCAACCGGACCGGGATCGCCCCAGGTAAAAATGTATTAGAGGTCGAGAAGCGACTGCTGCGCCTTGTGCCAAAGGAGTATTTAATCGATGCCCACCATTGGTTGATACTGCATGGCCGCTATGTCTGCGTCGCTAGAAAGCCTCGATGTGGCGCCTGTAACATTGAAGATTTGTGTGAATTCAAAAAGAAAACAGACTACTAGGATCCATTATGAGCAACGATGACAACAAGCCCTACCAAGGTGAAACCAACCAGACCAAAAATGGCTTTTTAACACTGATGTCTCGTTTAGTAATTGATGAAAAGTTGCCGGTTCGTTTTATGTATAAAACCGTCCCTGAGCATCTAAATGATACCGGATGGCGACTATTCACTGGGTATGAAGATGATGAGTTTCTAGCCAACGAACAGGTGAATATGATTCCCATGCCCACAGAGAAAGTCGTGAAAATAGACCCCTCCTTAGAGCCCCTGCTTGAGTACAACGCTGGCACTGTCTGGGAGCGTGCACCTGAATCCGAAGGCTGGGAGCGTGTCTACGACTATAAGATTCCAAGTGCTAACGTCGATGTCGAGATCACCAATGATGTGGATCAGTTCGGTAACGAAACAACCCACTGATTAATCTCTATTAATCGCGACCCTTTTTACCCTACTCCCTTGGGTCGCGATTCAGTTAAATTCCGCTCTTGAATTTTCTAGTTACTATCCCCAAATAATCTATGTAGGCAGTGACCATGAGGTACTGCACTTCCTAACCACGCCGCTTGGGTGGTTTAACTTTGAACTACATATTGCTTAATTTGAGGATATGACCATGCGTAATTTTGACCTAACACCCCTATACCGTTCAGCAATTGGCTTCGATCGCCTAGCCAACATGATTGATACCGCTAACCGAAGCGAACAATCAGCTTACCCTCCGTACAATATCGAAGCGACCGGAGAGAACTCTTACCGCATTACTATGGCTGTAGCCGGCTTTACTCGCGAAGAGATTGAGATTACCAGCGAGAGCGGCAACCTAGTGATTCGTGGTAACAAAGCGGAAGATCAAGTAGAGCGTACCTACCTCTACCAAGGCATCGCAGCCCGTAACTTTGAGCGCAGATTCCAACTAGCCGATCACGTCCGCGTTGAAAATGCGTCGATGGAAAATGGACTGCTTCACGTTGAATTGATCCGTGAAATTCCAGAAGCGATGAAAGCTCGTCGGATTGAGATTAGCTAAGAATAGACTTAAAAAAACGCGGCATTTGCCGCGTTTTTTAACCGTGACTGGCCTTCAGCCTGTCATCGACCCTTGCCGCTTCTTCCAGAAGATAGAGCAAAATCTACCAGCGGATGACAGGCTGAAAGCCAGTCACCGTCACGAGATGTAGGAGCGAATTAGCGCGAAGCGATAAACCGCGATCTGTTATGAAAGCCAAAACTGATTACTGGAGTCGGCTTTTAAGAACATCCCCAATCTTCACAGCATCCCGCTCGGTTCTTAGCTCTTGGAATAGCTCTTTGGCTTGCGGATAGTGCCAGCCCAGCATATTGCACCACTGTTTAATACGACCATGCACATGACGCTCTTCAATTAACGAGAAGACATCATCATAAAACTCAAGGATATTCGGCTTTAGCAGCTGCCAACACTCATCCAAATCGGTCGGGTAGCTTCTATCTTTAATCTGAAGCGGTAGCAGTGGGTTAGCGACCCAGCCTCGCCCAATCATGACATCCTCACACCCACTGACCTCTCGGCATCGGTCATAGTCTTCGACGTTCCAGACTTCGCCATTGGCAATCACCGGGATCGAGACCGCATTTCGAATCTTGGCGATCCACTCCCAGTGTGCCGGCGGTTTGTACCCTTCTACCTTTGTGCGGGCATGCACAGTAAGATAGCTCGCACCAGCCGCTTCGATCGCCTGCGCATTATCGATTGCCAATGATTTGTCTTCATACCCTAGGCGCATTTTAGCGCTGACTTCGATATGGCTAGGAACCGCATCACGCACCGCTTTAACGGCATCATGAACGACCTCGGGCTCCTTAAGGAGAATCGATCCACCCCTACTCTTATTAACGGTTTTGGCGGGGCAGCCGAAGTTCATATCAATCGCAGGCGCGCCCAACTCAAGTGCAGTTAAAGCATTTTTAGCCAGGGATTCAGGATCAGAACCCAATAACTGAACAACCAGAGGGGTATCGCCGTAACCGCAATAATCCTGTTTCAGCTCTGGGATCAGTTTATGAAAGACTTTAGGGGGAAGCAGCGTGTCGTTAACGCGCACAAACTCGGAGACCATCTGATCGGCGCCGCCCACTCGAGCGATGAGGCGACGCATGCTGTAATCAACAACGCCCTCCATCGGCGCAACAATCAGACGCATAAAAGTCGATTTTAAATGGCGTCTAAGCCACGCTGTAGATCGCGCTTGAGATCGTCAACGTTCTCTAGGCCTACAGAGAGACGAATCAAGCTATCTTGAATACCCGCTTCTGCACGAGCTTCAGCTGACATACGTCCGTGAGTCGTCGTTGCAGGGTGAGTGATTGTGCTCTTAACATCGCCTAGATTACCGGTAATCGAGATGACTTCGGTTGCGTCGATAAACGACCAAGCCGCCTCTTGCTGGCTCAGGGTATCGCTCGCAACTTCAAATCCAAGTACCGCACCAAATCCTGATTGCTGACGAGCAGCCAGTTCATGTTGTGGATGCGAAGCGAGACCTGAATAGTAGACTCTCGCTACTTTAGGCTGGGCCTCTAGCCACTGTGCAATCTCTAGTGCAGCCTCGCTGTGCGCTCTCATTCGCAGTGGAAGTGTCTCTAAGCCTTTTTGGAAAACCCATGCGTTGAATGGACTCAGACAAGAGCCCGCTGTTCGGATAAACCCGAACACCTCTTCCATATCAGCGTCTGAACCAACCACAACGCCACCGACAACACGCCCCTGTCCATCAAGGTGTTTAGTAGCCGAGTGCATGACAATATCCGCGCCGAGCGACAGTGGCTTTTGCAAAGCGGGTGTTAGAAAACAGTTATCCACCACCAACTTAGCGCCCGCTGCATGTGCCACGTCAGCAACGGCCTGTATGTCCGTCACCTCGGCTAAAGGATTACTAGGCGTCTCTAAGAAGAACATACGGGTTGTAGGGCGCACGGCCGCTTGCCATGCGGTTAAATCTTTAGGGTCAACAAAGGTCGTTTCGATCCCCGCTCGACTCACGTACTTTTCAAATAGTGATACGGTTGAACCAAACACAGAGCGAGAACAGACCACATGATCGCCCTGTTTCATTAATGACAAACAGAGACTCATAATGCCCGCCATCCCTGAACTGGTCGCGATGGCGCGCTCCCCACCCTCTAGCGCCGCAATACGACGCTCAAAGGCTTGAACCGTTGGATTGGTAAAACGTGAGTAGACATTGCCTTCGATGTTGCCGGCAAAGGTATCAGCAGCCTCTTTTGCTGAGCTGTAGACAAAACTAGAGGTTGGGAAGATTGCGTCGGAGTGTTCACCCTCTTCACTACGCCACTGACCCGCTCTAACTGCGAGCGTCTCTACCGCGTAGTGATCATCACTGAACTGAATCCTTTCAGGTCGTTCGAACTGCTTACTTCCCATGCTTCATCCTTAAAAAGCTTTATGTAGGTTGGTAGACTCGTTTCCTTCGGTCTGTTCATCATCAGCACTCGCCTTAGCACCGTCGTTGCGCTTAGCATCGATGTTATCAAGGTAACTGCTGGTCACTGTTCCAGTGACATACTCGCCATTGAAGACACAGGTATCGAACTGAGTAATCGCAGGGTTAAGATCTGTGACACAGGCTTTTAGATCATCAAGATCTTGGTAGAGCATCCAATCACAACCGATCTCTTTACCCACCTCTTCCGCAGTACGACCATGTGCAATCAACTCACTGGCACTGGGCATGTCGATACCGAATACGTTGGGGTAACGAACTTCAGGGGCTGCTGAGGCAAAGTAGACTTTACGCGCACCTGCATCACGTGCCATTTCAACAATCTGAGCGGACGTAGTACCACGTACAATAGAGTCATCAACCAGCATAACCACTTTGTCTTTAAACTCAGATTGAATCGGGTTCAGTTTTTGACGAACCGACTTCTTACGCTGAGTCTGCCCAGGCATGATGAAGGTACGGCCGATGTAACGGTTTTTGATAAAGCCTTCGCGGTAGGTCACTTTCAGGCTTTTCGCCATCTCAAGTGCCGCTGTACGGCTGGTATCAGGGATTGGAATGATGACGTCGATATCGTGCTCTGGGAACTCACGGCGCACCTTATCCGCCAATTTCACACCCATCGCCATGCGCGCGTTGTGAACCGGTGTCTCATCAATGATCGAGTCTGGACGAGCTAGGTAGACGTACTCAAACAGACAAGGAGCAAGCACGGGTGTTTCAACACACTGCTTGGTAAAGATCTCACCCTCTTGAGTAATGAAGATCGCTTCACCAGGCGCCACATCACGCACCATCTCGAAGCCGGCAGTATCCAACGCAACACTCTCTGAGGCCACCATGTATTCAACGCCTGCTTCGGTTTCACGCTTACCGTAAACCAGTGGGCGTATGCCAAAAGGATCACGAAAAGCGGCCAGACCCAGACCGGTGATGATCGCAACAACGGCATAACCACCCTGACAACGCTTATGGACCGTTTCCACGACGTTGAAGATATCTTCAGAGGTTGGGTGTAACTTGCCCAACAACTGCAGCTCATGGGCAAAAACGTTCAGTAACACTTCTGAATCAGAGGTGGTATTGATGTGGCGAAGATCAGAACGGAACACCTCATCAGCCAACTGCTCAGAGTTGGTTAGGTTACCGTTGTGTGCCAACGCAATACCGTAAGGTGAGTTGACATAGAATGGCTGAGCTTCTGCTGAGCTTGAGCTACCGGCTGTTGGGTAGCGCACGTGGCCAATACCCATCTCGCCATTCAGTTTTTTCATGTGTCGTGTACGGAAGACTTCGTTGACTAAGCCATTATCCTTACGCAGATAAAAGCGGTTACCTTCACAAGTAACCATACCCGCAGCATCTTGGCCACGGTGTTGTAGGACTGTTAACGCATCAAAAATTGTCTGGTTAACATAGGTTTTGGCTACGATGCCAACTATTCCACACATCCGATCTACCTATATCGAACTAATTCACGGCACTGGCGCTGGCTGGATCACTGCTGAGTGTCCAGATTACACCACCTATCTCTTTTGCAGTCTCTTTGGTCCACTCCTCCATCAAAACGAAGTGAGGAATGAGCTGAGAATCTTTCCACCATTGATCCTCAACGGCTGGGGTTAGCCCCAACAGAGCAACAATGACAACAACAACCAGACCGCCACGAACGGCACCAAAGCCCATTCCAAGGATACGATCGGTTGCAGACAAACCGGTTGCACTGATCAATGCGGTAATCAATTTACCGACAAGGGCACCCACGATCAGTGTTAATACAAATAGAGCGGCAAAGGCTGCCAACATACGGAGGGATGGGGTCTCGATGTAATCAACCAAATAGGTACTCAGACTGGTTGAAAACAGACGCGCCACTATAAAAGCACTGACCCAAGTGACAAGTGATAGAGCTTCTCGCACGAATCCACGCTTGAGGCTTAATAGACTGGACACGGCAACGATGCCGATAATTAGCCAATCAGTCCAGATCATCTTCTCTATCCAAAGTTAAAAACAGCTGCATTTTATCAGAGTGGATCGGTTTACCCAATGAACTCTTGATCTATTTATCATCGCTTACTGAGTTGTAAAGCGCACAATCATACCATCCAATGAGTACTGCTCTTTGATCGACTCTTTTAGCGACTCTAAACGGGTACGTTGCATTTCTGGGCCGATGTAGACACGAACTAGGTCGTTGGCACGACGGATATAGACCTTGTATCCCGCTTTTGTCAGATCAGCGCGAAGAGACTTAGCATTTCGCTCATCTTTGAAACTTGCTAACTGTAAAGACCAGGCCGCCGGAATTCCGTTCTCATCCAAAGCTGGCATATCTTCTGCCGGCGAGACCTCTTCAGGAGCACGTTGCTTCATCTTTTCGACCACCTCTACAGGGGGTGCTTTTATCACAACGGGCTGAGCCACTGGCGCTGGCTCGTTAATCACCTCGGGTTCGTTGATTGTATCATCCAAAACAACCGCTGGAGCCGCTTCCATAACGGGCGGCAAGGTCGGTGCAGGAGGAATACGATCCACAATTTTACGCTCTTTATAGCCTGCGGCATCGAAGATCAGCGGAGCGATAGAGAGTGAGATTACCAAGAGCGCTCCCAACCCTAACAATCGACGGCGAATACTTGCCTGAATTAATGCGTCTTGAGCCAACTCAGGGCCTCCGTAACGGTTAGAAAAGAGCCGCAGATCAGAACCTGCTCACTCTCTGAAGTAGAGTTTGATAATTGATCAAGCGCCTCGGATACAGACGCGAAACATTGATGAGGGTTGTTTGCCCCAACCAGATTCACAAGCTCTTCAGCTTGACTGGCGCGCGGTCCTTGTAGTGAAACCAAGTACCACTCATCGGTGATCGGCCTCAGTGCCTCAATCACACCCTGTCGATCTTTATCATTAAGCATACCCAGCACTAGGGTTCGCTTCGACGGCTTTGGCTGTTGCTGCAATCGATCCGCTAAGTACTCAGCCGCTTGCGGATTGTGTGCCACATCGAGCAGACACTCGGTTACACCGATTGTTTCACTCTGCATGCGACCGGTGAGATGTACACTCTCTAATCCACTAGCGATCGACTCAATGGAAACCTCAGGAGCAATCAGCGTCAATACTTGCAGGACAGTCGCAGCATTAATCAGTGGCAAAGGAGGCACTTGCAGATCAAAGTAAGCGATATGCTCACCCTTCAGATCGACACCCGACCAGTTCCAGACCTTCTGAGCGTCATCTAATCGATAATCTTGGTTAAATTGGTAGAGCGGAGCATTCAGTTCAGCCGAGTGTTGAACAATCGATCGAGCTGCCGGTGACATCGCACAGACCGCTGGTTTATTAGGTCGAAAAATACCCGCTTTTTCGCGCGCGATGGACTCGATGTCGTCGCCCAACCAATCAATATGGTCCAACGCAATGGAGGTAATCACAGCGATGTCAGCATCGACAATGTTAACGGCATCCAATCGCCCGCCGAGCCCAACTTCTAAAATCACATAATCAAGAGCCAGGTCTGAAAAGATGATCAGCGCAGCCAGTGTGCCGTACTCAAAGTAGGTTAAAGAGATCTCTTCTCGAGCTTGATCTATCCGACAAAATGCATCAACAATGACTTCATCAGATGAATCTAATCCGTTGATCTTTATCCGTTCATTGTAGTTTAAAAAATGAGGGGAGCTGTAGACACCGGTGGTAAAATCTGATGCGCGAAGAATAGAATCCAACATCGCGCAGGTTGAACCCTTACCGTTGGTACCCGCTACAGTGATGACTTTACTGCGAGAAAAATCCAGATTCAGGCGACCGGCCACTTCAGCAACACGATCTAAACCCAAATCAATCTCAGACGGATGAGCGGCCTCAATGACTTCGAGCCACTCTTCCAAACTGTTAGTTGAGCTCAATTTGCTCATAACCCAATCGTCTTCTGAGCGCTTAGTCGGCGAGTTGTTGAGCAGGCTGGCCCTGCATTTGACGAAGCATTTTAGCAAGACGGCTACGCATCTCACCGCGCTCAATAATCATATCAACTTGCCCATGCTCTAGAAGGAACTCACTGCGCTGGAACCCTTCAGGAAGTTTTTCACGAACGGTCTGCTCGATAACACGTGGACCTGCAAAGCCAACCAGTGCACGAGGCTCAGCAACGTTCAAATCACCCAGCATAGCAAGGCTGGCAGAGACACCGCCGTAGACAGGGTCAGTTAACACAGAGATGAAAGGGATACCTTTGGTACGCATCTCTTCAAGTACAGCCGATGTACGAGCCATTTGAAAAAGGGAGAATAGCGCTTCTTGCATACGAGCACCGCCTGAAGCAGAGAAGCAGACCAGAGGAATACCCTCAGCCAATGAGACTTCAGCAGCACGTACAAAGCGCTCACCTACAACTGTACCCATTGAACCACCCATGAAACGGAACTCGAAAGCGACCGCAGCAACTGGGTTGCCCTCTAAGGTACCCTTCATCGCAACCAATGCGTCTTTCTCGCCGGTATCGCGCTGAGCAGCCGTTAGACGATCTTTGTATTTCTTAGAGTCTTTGAACTTAAGACGATCGATTGGCTCAATATCAGCTGCAATCTCTTTCGTTGACCCTTCATCAAGGAAGTAGTTCAAACGCTGACGGGCGCCAATACGTAGGTGATGATCACATTTAGGGCAGACATGTAAGGTCTTATCTAACTCTGGCTTGTACTGCACACTTTCACACTTTGGACACTTCTCCCAAAGCCCTTCTGGAATGCTGTTGCGTTTTTTCTCATCATTACGTGCCAGTGACGGTACGATCTTTTCCAACCAGTTACTCATGGTACTCCCTAAATGATCGACTTAAGCGTCGATCGCTTGACGCATTTCTTTAACTATACCTGCAACTGCAGCAGGAATCTTCCCTGGCGTGTTTGCCAGTTCTGCAATTTGATTAACCAGCACGGAACCGACAATGGCACCATCGGATACTTTAGAGACGGCTGCAGCAGACTGACCATCACGGATACCGAAGCCTACACAGATCGGCAGATCTGTATCCTGGCGCATATCGCTGATGTAGGCCCCTACTTCATCTACATTCAATGCTTTTGATCCAGTCACACCTTTAACGGATACATAGTAGAGATAACCACTGCCCTGCTCACAGATCGCCTTACGACGTTTTGGAGAGGTTGTCGGTGCAATGAGGAAGATGATATCAAGTGACTCAGCCTTCATTGCCGCCATTAGGCCAGCAGACTCAACCGGTGGCATATCGACCACTAGCACACCATCGACACCTGCCGCTTTAGCGTTTTTAGAAAAGGTTTCGTAGCCCATCACTTCGATAGGGTTAAGGTAGCCCATTAGAACCACCGGTGTTGTCTGATCCTGTTCACGGAACTGAGCAACCATTGCCAATACATCGGTCAAACTGGTGCCGTGCTCAAGGGCACGCTCACAGGCTAACTGAATCACGGGGCCATCGGCCATTGGATCCGAGAAAGGCACACCCAACTCAATGACATCCGCTCCCGCTTCAACTAGTGCATGCATTAGAGGCACGGTAACGCTTGGGTTTGAATCACCACCGGTTACATAAGGGACAATCGCTTTACGTCCCTCTGCCTTCATGGCAGCAAAGCAGGCTTCAATACGACTCATTTAACTCTCCAATTACATCTCAATGCCGTCGATGCCTGCGACGGTATGTATATCTTTATCACCACGACCCGATAGGTTTACAACAATCACTTGATCTGGACTCATCTCTTTTGCCATCTTCATGGCGTAAGCAACCGCGTGAGAGGATTCAAGTGCTGGCATGATACCTTCAACCTGCGTCAACGTACGGAATGCATCGAGTGCCTCGTCATCATTGATCGCAACGTACTCTGCACGGTTAATATCTTTCAAGTAGCTGTGCTCAGGACCTACACCTGGGTAATCAAGACCGGCCGAGACAGAGTGTGTACCGATAATCTGGCCGTTATCATCTTCCATCAGGTAGGTACGCATTCCATGCAGTACGCCTGGACGACCATCACTTAGCGGTGCTGCGTGTTCACCCGTTTCAAGACCGTGACCACCCGCTTCAACACCGATCATACGAACCGACTCATCTTCAATGAATGGGTGGAACATACCGATGGCGTTCGAGCCACCGCCTACACAAGCCACAACAGCATCCGGTAGACGACCAATCTGATTCATACACTGCTGTTTTGTTTCACGCCCGATGACGCACTGAAAATCACGCACAAGCATTGGATAGGGGTGCGGACCTGCAGCAGTTCCAATGATGTAGAAGGTATTATCGACATTGGTTACCCAATCACGCATCGCTTCGTTCATCGCATCTTTAAGCGTTTTAGTGCCCGAAGTAACTGGAATCACTTCAGCACCCAGCAGCTTCATACGGTAGACGTTTAGCGCTTGTCGGCGAACATCCTCTTCACCCATGTAGACCTTACACTCAAGACCCAGACGAGCAGCAACCGTTGCCGAGGCAACACCGTGCTGACCAGCACCTGTCTCAGCGATAACACGCGGCTTACCCATAAACTTAGCCAGAAGTGCCTGACCAATGGTGTTGTTCACCTTGTGTGCACCGGTATGGTTAAGATCTTCACGTTTCAAGTAGATTTTAGCACCGCCCACTTTTTCTGTGAGGCGCTCAGCAAAATAGAGTGGCGAGGGACGACCCACGTAGTGAGCGAGGTCTTTATCAAACTCCTCTTGGAAGTTTGGGTCGTTAGAGAGTTTTTTGTAAACTTCTTCAAGCTCTTCCAGAGCACCCATTAACGTTTCAGAGACAAATCGACCACCGAATTGGCCAAAGTGTCCATTCTCATCGGGTAGCTGCACCTGTGTATTATCTGTTGTTGGCACGGTAAACCTCGTTCATAAAATCTGTCATTTTATTTGAATCTTTAATCCCTTTAGATGCCTCAACACCCCCACTCACATCAACAGCGTAGGGAGACACCTGAGCGATGGCTTCAGCAACATTCTCTGCCGACAAGCCACCCGCCAAAATAATCTTGGTTGCCAGTTCAGTTGGTATTCTGGACCAGTCGAACATTTCACCAGTACCCCCAGGTATCCCAGGGGTATAAGCATCCAAAAGAATCCCTTGTGAGGATGCGTACGTCTCAAACTGAGCCGTTAGATCTAACTCCGGCTTCATGCGAAGCGCTTTGATGTAAGGTCGAGAGAATCTGGAACAAAACTCAGCACTCTCATCACCGTGAAACTGCAATAGATCAACACCTGCTGTGGCGATAACCTGATTAACGACCTCAGCAGATTCATTCACAAACAGAGCCACACTGGTAACGAACGCAGGCAGCTTGGAAATAATTTCAGCAGCCTGTTCTGGAGTAACAGCTCGCGGACTTTTAGCGTAAAAAACAAAGCCAAGCGCATCACACCCAGCATCAACGGCCGATAGCGCGTCATCTATATTGGTGATACCACAAATTTTTACACGAGTTCGCACAATAGAGGCTCTAAATTAGGTCGTTAAAGACAACTGAGTTGATCACTCAATTTATCGGTTGGAAAGTCTACCAAAACAGAGAGAGTTAGTCAGTCTAATGGCCCAAGAAATATGGCCCTGTACCACCCTTCGGCAGTGCAAACTCTTCAGGGTATTCAACATCACAAAAATAGAGTCCCCAAGGCGGAGCGGTCACCCCACCTTTGCGACGATCTTTGGCCTCTAGCACCTCAGCCGCCCACTCTACCTCAGCCTCTCCAGAACCAATTTTCATTAACACACCGGCAATATTTCGAACCATATGGTGTAAAAAAGCATTGGCTTGAATATCGATCACAATGATCTCACCGCTTTTATAAACCTGCAGATCATGCACCGTACGAACGGGACTGTTCGCCTGACAGGCAACCGCTCGATAAGAGCTGAAATCATGCTCACCGATCAGACAACGACTTGCCGATTGCATTCGCCCAACATCAAGACTCTTGTGAGTCCAAGTAACCCCTCTAGAGAGAATCGCCGGTTTAACAGGTGCCGAGTAGATCAGATAGCGGTAGCGTCTTGCTTGAGCAGAAAAACGGGCGTGAAATTGATCCGACACCGGTTTTGCCCAAAGCACCGCAATGTCATCAGGGAGGTGTCGATTCGTACCCATCACCCAGGCACGATCGATTCGCTGATTGGGTGTATCAAAGTGAACAACTTGATAACAGCCATTCACCCCGGTATCGGTGCGGCCAGCACAGACCAGATGCACATCGTGATTCGCAATCTTTGCTAACGCCTGCTGCAGACGTTCCTGAACCGTGACAACCCCTTCATCTGCCTGAATCTGCCAGCCATGATAGTTTGCACCAGCGTACTCAATCCCAAGGGCGTAACGAAAAAGGGCGACTTCCGTCGCCCCTTTGATGTTTTCAATATCGCTCATTAACTAAGCTTTATCCAATTGATCCAAGAGGTTTGCGAACTCCTGCTGCTGAGCAGAAGAGCCTTTGTCTTTCATACTGACAAGGATATCACGAGCAGCCTCATAATCATCCATTTCAATGTAAGCTCTTGCTAGATCTAATCGGGTTTCGTTTTCATCTGCACCACTGTAGAAGTGGGTATCAAAATCTTCTGACTCTGCGGTGTCATTAATCTCTTCTACCACCTCTAGATCGCCATCAACTTCATCGAAAATCTTTTCGATCTCCCCGTCCAGCGCCCCAGAATCACTCTCTTCTACGACAAATTCCCAATGATCGTCAGACTGTCCGTCAGCTTCAACATCTTGATCCACCTCGATATCAAATGCCTCATCGGGAACGCTGGCATCGCCCATCATTGCCTCTAGAGCGACCAGGTCCTCATCAATGGAGTCAGTGTGCGCTGGTTCATCCGTTGAGTCTGCTTGCGGCATATCAACGCCCGGAATTTGGCTCTCTTGTGGTTCTTCGTCAGATTCTGAATCAAACGGCTCGATAACAAAATCGAGGTCTTGCAGCTCTGCACTCTCCTCTTCTACAGGCTCCACAATCGATTCAACCGAATCGGCATCTGCCAGTGAGGCTTCTAGCTCAGAGTCAAGAAACTCCTCTAAATCATCATCTTCCGGCTGCGACTCATCGGCTTCGTTAACCATCGCCTCTTGCTCTTCAGGTGATGACATAGCTGCATTAGCTCTGGAGAGGAAATCATCAGCGTCAGAACTTGTTTCTGTTTCTGTTTCCAGTTCATTATCATCAATGACCTCAGGCTGAGGTTCAACTGAAGCGAGATCACCTGTATTTGATGATTCATCAACGGATTCATTTGGCGGTGACTCTTCAGCAACCTCATCGCTGATCGCTTCCATCTCAGCTTGGGCCGCCTGCTCACTGGCACGAGCTCGAAGCACCTCATCGATCATCGACTGAATCTCAGCTTCAGCCTTAGCGATACTCTCTGAATCAGAATCAGGCTTTGGATCGATGACTGGCTCAATCGACGTTTCCAAAGCGGGTTCAACAGCTGATGGCTCAACGACAGCCATAGTTGGGGTCGACGATGCTGAAGGTACTAGAGGCGCTTCAGAGATAACCTCATCCTCTTTTGCCGCACTGCTCGCGGGTTCACGATAAGGCGCAGGCTTTCTTGAAGATCGTATTAACAACAGCAGCAACAATAGAAAGGCTACAGCACTGCCACCAACGATTTCAGGATTCATTCGAACATAGTCGATCACAGCAGCGACTGGGTCCTCATTACGCTGTTGAGCTAGCTGCATCTGCTGTTCCAACTGCTGTTGCAGTTGCGCAACCTGTTGATCTTTTAGCTCAATTAGACGCTGCATGGTCTGTAGCTGCTCAGCTATAGAGTCCAATTTTGCAGAGAGATCAGCATTGTCACGTTCAACTTTCTCGACACTCTCCTGAGTTACAAGCAGCTGATTTTCCAAGTCTCGATTGAGTGCTTGAAGCTCCTGTTCGCGAGGCGTTGATTCAACGGGCGTAGCAACAGAATCTTGATCTAAAGAGAGAGAAGCTCCCTCCTCTTCAGTTTCAACCACAGAGTTAGAGGGTTCGCTATCAGCTCGGACCTCTACTGAATCTGATACCGTCTGACTAGCCTCAGCTTCTGAACTGCTGGTTGATAGAGGTTGATCTTGTGTCTCGTCAACAGAGACCAACTTCAATTTAGCCTCTGATGGATTAACCACTTCAGAGGTTTGAGCCGAGGGAGCTTCACTCTCTGGTTTAGCAACTGGAGTAACGTCCGCTTTCTCAATAGCTGCAGAAGCGGAGGAACGTCTGCCATTTTTCCAATCTTCATACTGCTTGCGAACTTCGATAGCCGCTTGCCTAACTGATAGCTCATTCGCTTGCGCACTATTGGGCAGCGTGACGACCGTACCGGCTTTAAGAACATTGATATTGTTGGTCGGAAAGCTACTAGGGTTTAGACGCTGAATCGCCAGCATCATCTGGTTGACCGAGACGGATTCATCAGGAAGATTACTTTGAGCCAATGCAAACAGGGTATCATTTACATCGACATAAACCTGATTCGCTGATGAGGTCTCAGTTCTCAGTGTGGTTTGGACAGTTTGCGCCGGGTTCGCTTTTAAAACCTTTTCCGGTTCAGCCTTAAGACCCTCTTTCTGAAGTGAGTCAGTTACTGGAGTGGACGGCACGGATATGGGTGTCGGTTGAGCTGCAGCCTCTACAAACAGAGGAGGATCCAACAACAGGGTGTACTCTCGAACAAGACGACCATTGGGCCAATTCACTTCCATCAAGAAGCTGATAAAGGGCTCACGAACAGGGGTGTCCGAACTAATGACGACTTTAGCACCACCCTGGGCATTGAGCTCAACGTCAAAATCAACCGAACTCAACACGCCAGATCGGCTTAAGCCAGCCAGACTGAAGGCGTCATCATCAGCCAATTTAGGACGAATATCGGATGCTTTTAAATCACGAACTTGTAGCAGTTGAATTTCAGCCTGAAGCGGCTCGTTCAATGCAGATTTTACATTGAGTTCACCTAGGCCTAGGGCATTAGCCTGACTGGCTAACAATGCGGATGAAACGGCAATACTGAGTGCTAAACGACGCACAATAACTTCACTCCACTCTATTAATCCGAAAGGATTAATCTCTCTCTATTGAATGAAGTATTGTTGCTACCCGGTAATGGGTCAAGTTTACCGGGCAGATTTTTTAAATTAGTGCTTAGTTACCAATGTAGCAAGCAGCTCTAAAAGTGCTGAGGCACGGCCGAAACGGTTCTCATCAAACATCAGGGTAGCTTGAATCGTCTGGTCCACACGTGCATCGACACGCAGGCGCGATACCAAACACTCAGTCTGCCCAATCATCGATTGAGTAGAGGCGTTGGGGCTGTGACTGAAACGCAACGCATTATCTCGATCAATGAGCGCTACTAGATCAGAGACCGATTGGTCCGCTTGTGTCTCAACCATCAGCATTGCAGAGGTACCGTGGAACATCGGCACTTGAACGGTTGATACCGTTACTTCGGCATCGTCAAACAGTGCATCAGCACCCTCAGCAATACGACGCTCTAACCCTGATTCACCTTGTTCGTCCAATACAAACGGCTGAGCCAATGCATTAAAGGCTAGGGTTGCATCTAAAAACTGCTCTGTCGCTTCACGACCATTAAGCAGTGCGGCTGTTTCACGTGCTAAAGCCTCAGCGCCTTTGCGATCATGAACACTGGCAGGCAAAGTCGCGGCAATGTGCATACGAAGAGGCTCAACTTTAGCGCTAATCGCCTGGCAGAACTTGTAGACTGCTACTAGCACAGGCTCAGCGAGCTGATACCACTCGCCAGACTCCAGACGGTCACGACCCGCGACGGCCAACTGAGACGATTCAGCAGACAGGTTAGAGTAGAGATCGATCAATGTAGCACCCAAGGAAGCGCGCTCCAAAAGATCTGCACTCGCCTCAGGTTGAGCCAGAATAACCACAGACGCTTCAGCAAACGGAGCTTGATCAACGGGACGCACCAGTGTGGAGTGCCCGTTAATCATCAATGAACGACCCGCTTCGCTCTCGTCATCCCATAAAGAGAGCTCAATTTCGCTCGCTAGAGGGTGATCTTCGAAGAGTTCAAAAAACTGGTCGGCTACTAGAGATGAGACACCAACAAAAAATAGTTTCATAGCTTTTCCAAAAAGATCGGCCCGCAAATGAGCGGGCCGTTAATTGATTCGTTACGCTTATTGAGCCAGAAGTATACGAAGCATTCGGCGAAGAGGCTCTGCAGCACCCCAAAGCAACTGATCACCCACACTGAATGCGTTTAGGTACTGTTTGCCCATCTTCATTTTACGAAGACGACCCACAGGGATACTCAATGTACCGGTCACTTTGGTTGGTGATAGCTCTTCCATAGTGATCTGACGATCATTAGGCACCACTTTCACCCAGTCGTTCGCCTCAGCAACCATCTGCTCGATCTCATCCATTGGAAGATCTTTATTCAGTTTGATTGTAAATGCCTGGCTGTGACAGCGCATTGCACCGATACGAACACAGGTACCATCGATAGCAATCGGGTTAGAGTTACGGCCAAGAATCTTGTTTGTTTCAACATAGCCCTTCCACTCTTCCTTAGACTGACCATCGGCAACAGGTACATCGATCCAAGGGATCAACGAGCCCGCAAGCGGCACACCAAAGTTATCAACGGCTAGATCGTTACGCATGGTGCTAACAACCTGACGATCAATATCAAGAATTGCCGATGCAGGGTCATTCAGAAGCGCTTCTGAACCATCGCGAATCTGCCCCATTTGAGTGATCAACTCACGCATATTGCGTGCGCCAGCACCTGATGCAGCCTGATAAGTCATTGAAGAGACCCACTCAACGTGACCCGCTTTAAATAGACCACCTAGACCCATCAACATGAGAGAGACAGTACAGTTACCGCCAACGTAAGTTTTGATCCCTTTCGCTAGACCCTTCTCAATTACATCGCTATTGACTGGATCCAGAACAATGATCGCTTCATCATCCATTCGCAGAGCAGAAGCAGCGTCAATCCAGTAGCCATTCCAGCCAGCAGCACGAAGCTTAGGGTAAACCTCTTTCGTGTAGTCGCCACCTTGGCAGGTAATAATCGCGTCCATCTCTTTTAGCGCATCAATATCAGATGCATCTTTAAGTGGAGCAATCTCTTTACCAATGTCTGGACCAGCAGCACCTACCTGAGAAGTGGTGAAAAATACCGGTTCAACGATCTGATCGAAGTCACGCTCTTCCTGCATACGCTGCATAAGAACGGAACCCACCATACCGCGCCAGCCAACAAAACCTACACGATTCATATTTACCCTCAAAAAACTTTTTCGCTATTCAATAGCTCTATCAAAAAAGGCCGGATCTAACCGGCCTTCTCGGTTAACGTTTGATTATGCGCTTAGCGCAGCAATCACCGCGTCACCCATTTCAGTTGTCGAAACCTTCGTCATGCCTTCAGAGAAGATATCGGCAGTACGCAGGTTTTGATCCAAAACCTTACTTACCGCGGCTTCGATTCGATCCGCAGTTTCGCCCTTATCAAGCGAGTAGCGCAACATCATAGCGGCAGA
Organism: Marinobacterium sp. xm-g-59; assembly: GCF_013283315.1. Classification (NCBI taxonomy): domain Bacteria; kingdom Pseudomonadati; phylum Pseudomonadota; class Gammaproteobacteria; order Oceanospirillales; family Oceanospirillaceae; genus Marinobacterium; species Marinobacterium sp. xm-g-59. The sequence goes on from NZ_WBYR01000001.1 coordinate 254,522, forward strand.
CAGGATGGTTGCCAATGGATTTGCAATGTTTTGACCCGCAATATCCGGAGCAGAACCGTGACAAGGTTCAAACATACCCTGACCCTTCACGTTCATAGACGATGAAGGCAGCATACCGATGGAACCCGTCAGCATTGCAGCAGCATCTGAAAGGATGTCGCCAAACATGTTACCTGTTACCACCACATCGAACTGCTTAGGTGCACGTACTAGCTGCATTGCAGCGTTATCTACGTACATGTGGCTTAGTTCAACTTCAGGGTACTCAGCGCTCAACTCTTCCATCACTTCACGCCAAAGCACCGTCACTTCTAGTACGTTTGCTTTGTCGACAGAGCAGAGTTTCTTACCACGTGCCATTGCCGCTTCAAAAGCGACACGACCGATACGCTTGATCTCATCTTCGTTGTATACGTAAGTGTTGTAACCTTCACGTAGGCCATCTTCAGTGGTGCGAATGCCGCGTGGCTGACCGAAGTAGATACCACCCGTTAGTTCACGAACGATAAGAATATCTAGATCTGAAACCACTTCTGGCTTCAAAGTAGACGCGTGAGCTAACTGTGGGTAAAGAATCGCTGGGCGCAGGTTACCGAACAATCCAAGCTGAGTACGAAGACCTAGAAGCCCCTTCTCTGGGCGAATCTGAAAATCAGGGTTTGTATCCCACTTAGGACCACCCACAGCACCCAAAAGGATGCCTTTGGAGTCATGCGCCTTAGCTAGGGTCTCTTCTGGAAGAGGTACACCTGTCGCATCGATCGCAGCACCACCAACGTGTGCTTCATCAAATTCAAGACCAAGGTTATCTTGATCGTTAACCAGTTCAAGCACACGACGCGCCTGAGCAACAATCTCAGGACCAATGCCATCACCTGGCAAAATCAAAACTTTGTTTTCGTTCATTTTTCTATTCCTTATTTACCGTGTCTGGCTTTCAGCCTGACACGACTCTCTCAGCGTCTTCCAGACTACCGAGCGTAAATTAATAGCGGATGACAGGCTAAAGCCAGTCACCATCAATAGCCGCGAACAAATCAATTATTTAATCGCGTCGAACAACCAAGGCGCTTCGGCACGGCGTTTCGCTTCGTACGCACGGATATCATCAGCATGCTCAAGCGTTAAGCCGATATCATCCAAACCGTTTAGCAGACAGTGCTTGCGGAAGTCATCAACTTCGAAGCTATACTCTTTGCCGTCTGGGCTAACCACTTTCTGATTTTCAAGATCAACCGTTAGGCTCATACCGGGTGCTGCAGCAACGGCTTGGAAAAGCTCTTCCACTTCATCCTCTGTAAGAATGATCGGTAATAGACCATTCTTGAAACAGTTATTGAAGAAGATATCGGCATAGCTTGGTGCAATCACTGCACGGAAACCGTAGTCATCTAATGCCCAAGGAGCGTGCTCGCGGCTAGAACCACAACCAAAGTTGTTGCGTGCTAACAGAATGCTAGAACCAGCGTACTCTGGTTTGTTTAGAACAAAGTCTGGGTTGATAGGACGTCCAGAACAGTCTTGATCTGGCTGACCTTCATCAAGGTAACGAAGTTCATCAAATAGATTAGGACCAAAGCCAGAGCGCTTAATCGATTTAAGGAACTGCTTTGGAATGATCATATCGGTATCAACGTTGACGCGATCAAGCGGAGCAACAACACCGGTGTGAGTCGTAAACTTTTTCATATCTCTATCTCCGCCCTAACTTAAGAGTTCAACTCAAAATCGCGCACATCAACGAAGTGGCCTGTAATCGCAGCAGCCGCCGCCATTGCTGGGCTCACTAGATGGGTACGACCACCGAAGCCCTGACGGCCTTCGAAGTTACGGTTAGAGGTTGATGCACAGTGCTCACCATTACCCAACTTATCTGGGTTCATCGCAAGACACATTGAACAGCCCGGTTCACGCCACTCAAGACCCGCTTCAACAAAGATCTTATCCAAACCTTCCGCTTCTGCCTGCGCTTTTACAAGACCAGAACCAGGAACAACAAGCGCCTGCTTCACTGTGCTTGCAACCTTACGGCCTTTAACAACTGCAGCGGCAGCGCGCATATCTTCGATACGGCTGTTAGTACAAGAACCGATAAAGACACGATCAAGTTTGATATCGGTAATCGCCTGGTCCGCGTTCAAGCCCATGTACTCAAGCGCACGAGTAATAGAGTTCGCTTCATCTGCATCTTTAGCGTTCGCTGGATTTGGCACAGTGCCATCGACAGCAACCACCATCTCTGGCGAGGTACCCCAAGTCACCTGAGGTTTGATATCAGCGGCGTTGATCTCAACGACCTTATCGAACTGAGCATCATCATCAGAGACTAGATTTTTCCAGTTTGCTACAGCCGCTTCCCACTGATCCGCAGTTGGTGAGAATGGACGACCTTTAAAGTACTCAATCGTCTTATCATCGACCGCTACAAGACCTACACGAGCACCCGCTTCGATCGCCATGTTACAGATAGTCATACGACCCTCAACAGAGAGCGAGCGGATCGCCGAACCCCCGAACTCCATCGCAAAACCTGTACCACCGGCCGTACCGATAACACCAATCACGTGAAGTACAACGTCTTTAGCGGTGACACCAACACCAAGATCACCGTCTACTTTAATCAGAAGGTTCTTCATCTTCTTAGCGATCAGACACTGAGTCGCAAGAACGTGCTCAACCTCAGAAGTACCAATACCATGCGCTAGCGCACCAAAAGCACCGTGGGTAGAGGTATGCGAGTCACCACAGACAACGGTAGAACCTGGCAGAGTCATACCCTGCTCTGGGCCCACAACGTGAACGATACCCTGACGCTCATCAAGCATCTTGAACTCGACAATGCCGTACTCGTCACAGTTCTCATCCAGTGTTTTTACCTGAATACGAGAAACAGGATCGACAATCTGATCGACGCCACCAGCACGTTCAGTGGTGGGTACGTTGTGATCAGGTGTTGCTAGGTTAGCGTCGATACGCCAAGGTTTACGACCCGCCATACGCAGGCCTTCAAAAGCCTGAGGTGAAGTGACCTCATGAAGAATTTGACGATCGATGTAGATTAATGAACTGCCATCTTCGTTCTGACGCACCAAATGGGCATCCCATAATTTGTCATAGAGTGTTTTACCAGCCATCTCTCTCTCCTGGTTGGTGACCTATCCGTAAGGATTTAAAAGTGGCTAAATTTTATCCACACCTCTTTCAATAGACAAACTCTTATTATTTATAATTTCCATTCCAAATGAGAATAGTTAAATTTTTTGAAAAAAATTAATCTTTTTTTTATAAAGTTCAAAATATGGTCTACATTTCATTGGTAACACAAAAAACAGATTAACTTTTCCTAAGAAGGGACTCTTATCCATGCTTGTACTTACACGTAACGTCGGCGAAAAATTGATTATTGATGGCAACATTGAAGTAATGGTGGTTGAAGCAGGTGGCGGCAGTGTTCGTCTCGGCATTGAAGCACCAAAAGATGTGCACATTGTTCGCGAAGAGCTACTAGAAGAAGACGAATCCTGAGATAAGTCTTTGATCAAAAAGCACCCTCTGTGGTGCTTTTTTTATGCCTATTTCAACCGCTCTCTTGTAAGCTTAGGCTTATGGATACCTCTACCCTACAAGCCTTTGTTGAAACCGCTCAGCTAGGCAGTTTCTCCCAAGCATCACAGCGACTGTTTATAACTCAGTCAGCAGTCAGCAAACGCGTGGCTCAGCTAGAAGAGCAGGTTGGAGCTCGGCTGTTTGATCGAATTGGTCGAACCATAGCATTGACCGATGCCGGTAAAGCACTGCTCCCCCAGGCACGTCGCATTCTGGCGGAGTTAGAAGACGCCAAGCGCGTCGTTAAAAATATAAAGGGTGATATCTCAGGTCGCCTGTCGGTCGCAGCAAGCCACCATATTAGCCTTCACCGACTTCCCAACACACTGCGCACCTTCACCACCCAATTCCCTGACGTAGAGCTAGATCTGCGCTTTTATGAGTCAGAAGTGGCTTATGAGGCGGTATTGCATGGTGACATTGAACTGGCACTGATCACACTCTCGCCAGAGTCAGACCCACGTCTCCACTCAGAAGTATTGTGGTTAGATCGACTCTTTTACTGTGTCTCCAACGACCACCCTATCGCTCAGCATGGCACAACCGATTTTGAAACGTTGAACCAGTACCCGGGTATTTTGCCTGCCCCGAACACCTTCACCTCTCTGATTGTGCACGAACAGTTAGCCCAGCGAGGTCTAACACCCAATTTAGGTATCAGCACCAACTACCTTGATACCATTCGTATGATGGTCAGTGTTGGTTTAGGCTGGAGCCTACTTCCAGAGTCGATGATTGATAACAGCCTGCATAAGGTGGTGATCGACAGTGACGCCATTGAACGCCCACTTGGGTTTATCTACCACCGTGACAGAACACTCTCTAATGCGGCGGGCAAACTGCTCAATCTACTAAAAGAGGATGCGCAGAAGGGTTCATAACTGAATCAGGGTGAATTACTATGATTCAAAGAGTAAATAAGGGCTTAGCGTGAACCATCCGCTTCTAGATCAGTTCAATCAATGGCTGCAGCAGTTCGAGCAGACGGGATCTGTTATCGATACCACTCGTTTAAATGAGTGGAACCATCTAATGGATCAGTTCCAAACGCACCCTGAACAACTCTCCAGTAATCATGCCCAGTGGATCAAAACGCTTGCTCAAAACTCCAAAGCGATGATGAGTGTGGTTGAAGCACTGCAGGATCAAGCGACCGACTCCAGCGAGCAACTGAAAAAGCTAAGAGAAGAGTTGCACCAATTCAACGTCCAACTTCTTCTGCAACAGGCGAGTTTGCCACAGCAGATGGCACCGCTCTTGTTCACTCACACCCACTTATCGACCCTGTTTAATGAGGAGCAACTCGCTAAATTTGAGCAGTTAAAATCCTCATTGAACACTCCTCAGTTTGAAAAACTTAACCAACTGATTGAATCCTTTATGCAGTGGCAGCAAGCAGGCCAAACACTGACCGAAGAGATGAATCAGATTACTGAGTTGGCAACCCAGACCTGGCAAGAGCAATTCGATGACTCACTCTCTGCCAAGGATCAGATTGAGCTCTGGGGTAAGATCTACGACAGCACCTACCAGGTTCAATTCCAAGAGCCCTCGATGCAGCTAGCTCAAAGCGGGTGGCTGAATGGATGGGCCGATCTAAAACTGGCTTGGAAACAACTTCTGACGCAACTGACAGAACAAGCGGGACTCCCCTCACCTGAGCAACTCGATAGACTGATTGAACAGCTCGATCAACAACGCAGACGCATTCGACAGTTAGAGAAGCGGCTCTCTGCCCTCGAATCAGGTGATCACAATGGCTAATCGGTATAACCAAGCCCTGCTCGATTCACAAAAAGAGCTGGCTAAGGCTATGGCGGTACTCAGTGAACTCCCCCCTTTGGAGGATAGCTCACTGAAAGCCGAGGTGGTGTTAACCCTCGATAAGATGAGACTGCTGCACTTTAAACAGTCTGGACGACGCAGACAGCCGCCGCTGATTATCTGTTACGCGCTGGTTAATCGACCCACTATTCTCGATTTAGCCCCCGACCGTTCACTGGTTCAAGATTTACGAGCCAAAGGGCGTGATATCTATCTAATCGATTGGGGTTATCCCGATCTGTGTGATCGACATATTGGGCTTGATGACTACATTGGCGACTATCTAGATAGCGCCGTGCAGTGCGTTATAGAGCGTTCCGGTTTTGAACAGATTGACCTAATGGGCATATGCCAGGGTGGCGTTTTCTCTCTCGCTTATGCGAGTTTAAAACCAGAGCGTGTTCGTAAACTGGTCACTTTGGTTACACCCGTGGATACTGGTGTCGAAGGGTTTACGCTTAGCGAAATGGTCCGAGAAACGAACATTGAACAGCTTGTTAAAGCCTATGGAAACCTTCCTGGTCAGTTTCTCAATCAGATCTACGCTGCGCTCAAACCACTGCAACTGGGTGTCGTAAAAGAGATGGGGCTGAGCCGCTCGATTCAAGACCCGACAAGCGCCGAGCTATTCTTGCGCATGGAGCAGTGGATCAATGACAGTCCTGATCTAGCAGGCCGGGCCGCTGTAGAGTTTGCAGAGACATTTTTTAAAGGGAATGGACTGATTCAAGGCTCATTCTATGTCGACTCCAAAGCCGTTAAGCTAAGGTCCATTCGGTCTCCCATCTTGAATATCTTTGGCACTAAAGACCACTTGGTACCACCTACCTCAAGCCAAGCATTACACGCGGCAATGGATCCTAACACTCCCTACCAAGAGTTGGCTCTCCCTGCCGGCCACATCGGCGCCTTCATCAGTGATCGCTGTCGTGGCCAAGTGATTGAAGCCATCGAGTCGCATTTGAACCAAAAATAGGCTTAGTTTGAACACAAAAAAAGAGAGCGCAGGCTCTCTTTTCTAAAGTATGCAGAACGAAAGAAAGCGCTATTTCTCCTCTTTCTCACCCTCTTGCTTAGCCGCTGGATTGAACATATTCCAAAACGCCATGTTCTGATCCGTCAATTTGTTCATCATCGTTAATGGATTGGCAGCGCCCATCATCGTCTCCATCTGGTCTCGAATACGATCTTGGTGCTCTAGAAAGGCGCTGATGCTCTGTTCTAGGTACTGGCTCATCATGCCCTGCATACTATCACCGTAGAAGCGGATGAGTTGCTGAAGCACCTGATTGGTTAGCAAGGTACCGCCCCCATCAGCCTCTTGCTCAGAGATAATTTGCAGGAGAATGTTGCGCGTTAAATCTTGGCCTGTTTTAGAATCCTGAACCTGAAAGGTCTCACCGTTCATTACCAGCTGCTTCACATCTTCAAGGGTCACGTAGCAGCTGCGAGAGGTGTCGTAGAGACGGCGGTTTGTATATTTACGAAGAATGCGCACAAAAGTACCTCAACAATTATTTATCGTTTTTATCACTGGTATTGCTGGTCATCATTCCGAAGAAAGCCTTTTGCATGGCCTCCATCGAATTTAGGCCTGAATTTAGATAGGGCTGCATTAAAGAGAGAGCGTCATAACCATCTGCGCCATTAAGCATCTGCTGTCTAAACTGTTCAACTAACTCTTTTTGAATTTCGGACACATCGGGTAGACCTAGGGTGCGGCGAAACTCTTCTGGGGTTAAATCAACATCTACACTGATTTTCATAACGATCTCCATCCAGCACTTTTAAGAAGCCTGTAGGCTTGAGCATAACGCGTTTATTTTCGCACTGCAAAAAAACCTTTTTAGCTATTTTGCTGCACTTTTGCCGGCAACTTACCGAAGGATATCAACAACAGAGCTACGAGGCTGGCTGCCGCCGCAAAGATGAAACTAACGCCAGAACCGAAGTGGTGCCAAAGGTAGCCAGCAATGATGGAACCAAACAGACCACCTAAACCAAAGCCGAGGCTAGAGTGCAGAGCCTGCGCCCTGCCCTCGCTTCCAGCGGGAAAGAGCTGCTGCACAATACGAATGCCACTGGCATGCAGCACCGCAAAACTGGCAGCATGTAGCAGTTGAGAGAGTATGATAATTAGCAGTGAGTCAGACAGGGTTGCCATCATTAACCAGCGCAGCACTGCCAGCATTAAACTCGCCATAAAGACACTTACGAGCGAAAAGCGTTGCCACAATTTGTGCAACACAGCGAACATCGCTATCTCAGCCAGAACGCCTAAAGACCACAATAAACCTATGGATAAGCCGCTATACCCCTCTTGCTGCAGCAAGAGGGTGTAAAAACCGTTGTAGGGGCCGTGAGCCAATTGTGCAAAAAAGATCAGTGCAAAGAACTGTAACACTTCAGGACGTCTCATCACCTTTGCAACAGAGACAGATTTGGCGGAATTGATCGGTGCGGCAGCCGGCTTGGGAACCGTCCAGGTTGCAAAGTAGATAGCAATTAATACCACCAACAACCCAATAGGCACCCACTCGATCTGATCGTCTATGAACAACTCACCACCGATCAAGGTAGCCGCAATGAACCCAACGGACCCCCACAAACGAATTTTCCCGTAGCGATCTCGCTTCTCACCTAGATGACTTAAGGTAACTACTTCAAATTGCGGCAAAATCGCATTCCAAAAAAATGAGAAGCAGAGCATCGCAAGCAGCAGCGGCCAAAACCCCTCAATGAACAGCACCGGAACAAAGGCTAATACGGCCAGCAGTGCACCCAGTTTAACAACCCGCATGCGCTCCATATGACGATCGGCCACATAGCCCCAAATACTTGGAGCATAAAGCCTAGAGAGGTGAAACGCGCCTAATAGAAGTCCAATCTCCTCAGCATTGAAACCTTCATGGCTAAGATAGGGAGCCCAAAATGGCATCACCACGCCTAACAGTGAAAAGAAGGTGTAGTAGAAGAGTGAAAGTCTTAGCTCAAGGCGCATCGTTAACTACGCTCACCAAGCAACAGGCGTAGTCCGAACAGCAGATAAACGCTTCCACTTAAGCCATCTAAAGCTCTGATCACACCTCTATTGAACAGAAGATGACGTACTCGATCGACACCCAATACCAAACCACCCTGCCAGACCATGGCGATACAAAAATGGATTAACGCCATCATCAGAGACTGCAGGAGTGGTGAATAGCCCGATACCAGAAATTGCGGTAACAGAGCCATATAGAAGAGTAAGGTTTTCGGGTTTAACAGATTGTTGAGAAAACCTTGATAGAAGGCCGAGCGTAAAGCTCTTTGCTCAGCAACAGATTCCAAAATAAATGCGCGTCCTATGAATAGATCTTTAAGCGCTTTCAGTGCAAGAAAGATCAAATAGCCTGCTCCTAACATCTGCATGTAAAAGAACAGTGTTTCTGAACTGGCCAGAATGGCAGCCACGCCTAATGCACTCAATGTTCCGTGCACAAACAGTCCCAGGCAGATACCAAGACTGGCCAAAAAGCCCTGGCTTCGACTGCCTACAGAGCGTCGCAATACCATCATCGTATCGACACCGGGGGTTAGTGTTAATAGGGTAATGGCCACAAGAAACGCGGCCCAAGGGAAGAGTTCAAGCATTAAAAAAGCCCAGTGGGATAACAAGTTTTCGTTATAACATCTGGGCTTGATGGGAGCTAGTCGATATTATGAGAAATCGAGCGGACGCTCTCCATTTTCATCACGGATCCATGTGGGTAGACCCATGTGGTTAAGATGATTCAGGAATGGACGTGGATCCAACTCCTCTACGTTAACCATCGTTTTACAATCCCATTCACCTGTCGCAATCAATAACGCGGCTGCAACCGGTGGAACACCAGCGGTGTAGGAGATACCCTGGCTACCGACCTCATTGTAGGCATCTTTATGGTCAGCAACGTTGTAGATGAACACTTCACGCTCTTGACCATCTTTGGTCCCTTTCACCTGATCACCAATACAGGTCTTACCGGAGTAGTTGGGTGCAAGTGACGCAGGATCTGGAAGACAAGCTTTAACCACTTTAAGAGGGACAACACTCTGCCCTTCAGCCGTTTCGATTGGCTGTTCAGAGAGAAGACCCAGATTCTTCAGAACCGTGAATACGGTGATGTAACGTTCCCCAAAGCCCATCCAGAAACGTACATTAGGACAACCTAGGTTGGCTGATAGAGAGTGGATCTCATCGTGACCCGTCATGTAGCTTGTGCGCTCACCGACTACAGGCAGATCGTCAGTACGACTGATCTCAAACATCTGGTTGGTTTGCCACTGATTGTTCTGCCAAGAGTAGACACGTCCGGTAAACTCACGGAAGTTGATCTCAGGGTCGAAGTTGGTGGCGAACCAGTGACCGTGATCGCCCGCATTGATGTCGATAATGTCAACTGACTCGAGCGTATCGAAGTACTCATTTTTAGCCAATGCAGCGTAAGCGTTTACGACACCTGGATCAAAGCCACAGCCCAAAATAGCCGTGGTGCCTGTCTCTTTACAGCGCTCGCGACGTTTCCACTCGTAGTTACCGTACCAAGGTGGGTTTTCACAAATCTTAAGTGGGTCTTCGTGAATAGCGGTGTCTAGATAAGCGACACCCGTTTCGATACAGGCTTCAAGTACCGACATATTGACGAAAGCTGAACCGACATTAAGCACGATCTCAGAGCCCGTCGCTTTGATCAATGCAACCGTCGCGGCTGTATCCATTGCATCCAGTGCATGAGCCGTTAACTTGCCATCCACCTTCATTGCACCCTTCTCATGGATGCTGTCGATGATCGCGTCACACTTCGATTTGGTTCTTGAAGCGATCGCTATATCACCGAGGATATCGTTGTGTTGGGCGCATTTATGCGCCACCACCTGGGCAACACCACCGCCGCCAATAATTAGTACATTCTTTTTCATAAGATCGCGCACTCCGATGCGTTACTTAACACTATTAAGAGAGGTTATCGACAAAGTCTTGATAACCAAATTCACGAACAAGTTTGATCGAACCATCAAACTCTTTAATGGCTATAGAGGGCATTTTCACACCATTGAACCAGTTTTTCTTAACCATGGTGTAGCCACCCGCATCCTCTATTGAGAGTCGATCACCGGCTTTAAGCTCATGATTAAAATTAAACTCACCAAAAATATCGCCTGCCAAGCAAGACTTACCGCACAGCTGATAGCTGTACTCACCATCACAAGGTGGCATACGAGCGTCCTCTCGATAGATCAAAAGATCGAGCATATGCGCTTCAATCGAGCTATCAACAATCGCTAGGTGCTTACCGTTGTAGAGTGTATCCAATACCGATACTTCGAGCGTTGTACTCTTGGTAATGGCCGCTTCACCAGGCTCTAAATAGACCTGAACACCATAGGTTTCAGAGAAGGACTTCAAACGCTGACAGAATTGATCAAGCGGATAGTCATCTCCGGTAAAGTGGATACCACCCCCTAGACTGATCCATTTCATTTTGGCAATCAGGTGGCCAAAGCGCGCTTCGATATCACTGAGCATGGCACTGAAACGCTCAAAATCGCCATTTTCACAGTTGTTGTGGAACATGAAACCGGAAATTTTATCGACTACCGTTTCGATACGCTCAGGGTCCCACTCACCCAGGCGGCTATACGGACGTGCTGGATCGGCAATGATGAACTCAGAGGTTGAAATACCCGGATTCACGCGCAAGCCACGCGTTTTCTCACGGCTCTGCTCTTCAAAGCGCTCAAACTGATTGATGGTGTTGAAGATGATCTTGTCACAGTTAGCGAGCACCTCCTCTATCTCATGATCGTCATAGGCGACCGAGTAAGCGTGTGTTTCACCGGGAAACTTGTCATGACCTAGCTTAACTTCATAGAGTGAGGATGAGGTTGTACCGTCCATATATTGCGACATTTGATCAAACACGGACCAGGTCGCGAAGCATTTCAGTGCTAGCAGAGATTTAGCACCCGAATGCTCACGTACGTAGGCGATCTTCTCCAGGTTCTTTTGGAGTTTCGATCGATCGATAAGGTAGTAAGGGGTCTTTAACATCTTAAAGCTGACCCAGCACCGGCGTATCAACCGATACATCCGCATTTTGGCCGCGATGACGCAGCAGATGATCAACCAAAGTCAGTGCCATCATCGCTTCTGCAATGGGTGTGGCACGAATACCGACACAGGGATCATGACGGCCTTTGGTTACCACCTCCACTTCATTACCAAACTTATCAATACTGCGACCAGGCAGACGCATGCTTGACGTTGGCTTAAGCGCGATGTGCGCAATGATATCTTGGCCACTGGAGATACCGCCTAAGATCCCACCCGCGTGATTCGAGAGAAAACCCTCTTTCGTCATCTCATCGCGATGCTCAGTCCCTTTTTGCGCAACCGATGCAAACCCATCACCAATCTCAACCCCTTTCACGGCATTAATACTCATCAGTGAGTGGGCCAGATCGGCATCCAACCGATCGAAAATAGGCTCACCCAGCCCGACAGGAATACCCGAAGCAACAACAGAGATCTTAGCGCCCACTGAGTTACCCTCTTTGCGTAGCTCGTCCATGTAGACTTCCATTTTGGCTGCAGCATCAGCATCAGGTGAGAAGAAGGGGTTATTACCCACTTCATTCCAATCAAACTGAGTGTGATCAATAGCGATAGGACCGAGCTGTGACAGGTAGCCACGAATTTCAATGCCCTGCTTCGCTAGTACTTTCTTCGCAATAGCACCGGCTGCTACACGCATCGCAGTCTCACGAGCCGAAGATCGACCACCACCACGGTAGTCACGGATACCGTACTTGTGATGATAGGTGTAGTCGGCGTGAGCAGGACGGAATTGATCTTTGATGTTGCCGTAATCTTTTGAACGTTGATCGGTATTCTCGATCAGCAAACCAATGGATGTACCGGTGGTCTTACCTTCAAAAACCCCAGACAGAATCTTCACTTGGTCCGGTTCGCGACGCTGCGTCGTGTGACGTGAGGTTCCTGGTTTACGACGATCAAGATCCAGCTGAAGATCCTCTTCACACAACTCAATCCCAGGAGGACAGCCATCGACAATGGCACCCAGTGCTGGGCCATGGCTCTCGCCAAAGGTGGTGATTGTGAAAAGCTTTCCGTATGTATTACCGGACATGGTCCTAATCCTTCTGTTTGAGCCTCAGCTCAGTCATTAAATAAATTCTTGGTGTGCACGAAGACTGGGAGCATCAATAACAAAGACACCATTACCGCCCTGATCGAGCTCAACCCATATTAGTGGAAGCTCAGGGTAAGCCTGCATTAGATGCACCTCTGAATTGCCCACTTCCACCACCAGGAGCCCCTGTTCACTCAGATGACGACCCGCCTCTCTCAAGATCCGGCGAGTAATATCCAAACCATCATCACCTGAACCTAACGCCATTTCAGGTTCATGCTGATATTCAGCAGGCATTGAGGCTACATCCGGAGCATCAACGTACGGGGGATTGGTGACGATTAGGTCGTAAACCTCACCTTCTAAATTGTTAAACAGATCACTGTGGACAACGCGCACACGCTCTTCCATCTCATGACGTGCCACATTGATATTAGCCACCGCAAGTGCATCGTCTGATAGATCGGCAAGATCTACCTCAGCTTGATCAAATGCATAAGCACAAGCGATACCGATACAACCACTTCCGGTGCAAAGATCCAGAACGCGCTCTACATCCACATCGCCAAGCCAGGGCTGGAACTGCTGTTCGATCAGCTGTGCGATCGGCGACCGCGGAACCAAGACACGCTCATCAACAGTGAATGGCAGTCCCATAAACCAAGCCTCACCGGTGATGTACGGTAGTGGTTTACGTTGCTGGCAGCGCTGCTGCACAAAATCGATGACACGCTCTCTTTCTGAAGGCAGAAGTTTTGCGTCTAACAGTTCAGCTGAACTATCCCACGGAAGATCCACCGCATTAAACACTAACTGCAGCGCCTCATCCCAAGCGTCTACATGGCCATGACCAAAATAGACTTGGTGACGGTTCATCTCACTGAGTGTCCAGCGAACGTAATCGCGAAGAGTGAGAAGTTGTTCGATCACTGCTTGATCTGAGCTCATGGCTAACCTGATAATATCCGAATCAAAAGTTGCCATAGTTTACCTGTAATCAACATGTCTGATAAGAGTGATAAGATCAGTGATTTCGCTTCTCTAAAGGAGCTTTTTAAGGATGTGACGCCGATTGAGCAGAATCGCGCTGATATTCAACGCCCCGTCAACAAACCCGATGAGGGATCGATTGAATATCGTCGACTGGCGGCCGCCGAAAAAGAGGAGCTTATCGTCGATGGGCTAAACTCTACTCATCACGAATTACTCAGTGCCGAAGAGAGCATTCTTTTTGCAGTACCCGGTGTTCAACTGAAGTTAATCAAACGGATGCAATCGGGTCACTTAGGTTGGGATGCTGGTCTTGATCTGCACGGATTTACTGTTGATGAAGCGCGTAATGAGTTGCATCTGTTTATTAGGGATTGTCACAAGCAGGGCCTCAAATCGGTACTGATCGTACATGGCAAATCCTATACTGACCCTAACAAACCTGCCCTTTTGAAGACTTACGTCAGCGAGTGGCTGCAACAGACAGAGGGCGTGCTAGCGTTCTGCTCTGCTCAGCCAAAAGATGGCGGAACCGGAGCACTCTACGTGCTTCTTAAATCGGATGAGCGTCATAAATCCAACCGGTAAACCTTTACCCAAGGGAGACATTGGCGTATGTTTGCCCGCTTAGTTGTTAACGGGCATAAAAGGGCCCGAGAAAGGAATAGAGTCATGGAAAAAGCCTACGAAAACATCATTGAAGCGATTGGCGAAGATCTTAACCGCGAAGGTTTGTTAGATACGCCTAAACGCGCTGCAAAAGCGATGAAGTTTCTGACCAAAGGCTACGACCAGTCGCTTGAAGAGGTGGTAAACGGTGCGCTTTTCCCATCAGACAACTCTGAGATGGTGCTCGTGAAAAATATTGAGATCTACTCAATGTGTGAACACCACCTACTCCCTTTCATTGGCAAAGCCCACGTTGCATACATTCCACAGGGTAAAGTGATTGGTCTGTCGAAAATAGCGCGTATCGTCGACATGTACGCACGCCGTCTTCAGATCCAAGAGAACATGACCAAAGAGATTGCCGAAGCACTTCAAGAGGTTACCGGTGCTCTGGGTGTAGGCGTGGTGATTGAAGCGCAACACATGTGCATGATGATGCGCGGTGTCGAGAAGCAAAACGCGATGATGAAGACATCGATGATGCTGGGTAGCTTCCGATCTAACCCCGCAACACGTGCAGAATTCCTGTCACTGGTAAACTAATCACCTCAGCTGTTTGGTGTCTGACTTCCAGTCTGACACCCAATCGGATCTTCTATTTAGCGATCACGACCACAGCAGATTGGTCGGCACCCAGCACACTGGGTGCTAATGCCCCTAATCCGTGTACTTCGAGTTGGCCAGTGGCTACGCCTGCCCTATCCAGATAAGCCCTCACCTGTTCAACTAAGCGCATTGATTCCTGTTCAGCAATTCCTTGATCACTGCCCTGCTGATGACCGACCAATCGAATGGGCAAACTGTTTTGCTTTAGATGATCAGCTAACAGCTTAAGGGTTGGCTCTTCGATGTTGGGTAGTTTAACCCAGCCACGATCTTCTAGTAGCACCAACCAAGGCACCGCCTGTTCCGCTTCAGTGATCTGATCGAGGTGAAGATAGACACGTCGGTTACCCCGCCTTACCGCGTAAGCCGCAAGGTATTGGTCGCCCAGCTTGGCAGCAAAATAGCGTTGGTAGTCATCACGACCATAGAGATCGGCATTATTAAATAGGTCATTCGCCCAGATATTACTGGTTCCGCAATCTCTACCATCACACTCAAACAGGATCTCACCTTTTTGGGTGATTACTTGATCACGAAGCACCTGCAGCAGTTCATGGGGATCAAATGATTTTGGCATCTCCCAGGTTGTACGCGTGAGTTGGCCCGACAGTTGCTGCTCTTTATCGATGCGAACATCTCGATTGATCTTAACGACAGCGCCTAAGGGAAAGCGATAATCTCGAACGGTTTGAGTGGTCTGTTTATCGAGCTCAGCGGATGGGTCAATACTGATGCCATTGGGCAGAGGAGCAGCCCCATTCGCATACGTCATGGAGGAGAATAGAAACAGAGGTAACAGTCGATGTAACACTAGCCTAATCATTCAACACACTCACTCAACCAAAAAACTCATTAAATGCCGCAGCCATCTGTGGCACGACCTCATCCTCTAAGTGTAGATGATGCCCACCCGGCATCCATCTAAATTCGATATTTTTTACGAAGGGTAAGCGTGCTTGGGTCAGCTCCTGGCTCAAACCTGACTGACCCGCAATCACCAAAACAGGTGACTCTATCTGAGCAAGAGTGCTGCGAACCTGCTCTTCTGTTAAACGTACTGAAGAGCGCAATTTGAGTCTGGGATCCACTCGTATTCTGAGCTCTCCATTGGGCAGTTGTTCACTACTGCGCACCACTAAGCGCTCAGCCGCATCCACTGGCACAGGGAAGCGACCCGTTGCTCTTAACTTGGTCAGCAATGCTTTGGATTTAGCAGAAGCCTGTTTTTGAATCGACAAGTTATCCGTTATCGACTGGCTTAAATTCTCAGCAAATTGATCGGGGGCGTTTGTAAACGGAGCTAGGTTCTCTATCAAGCCAAGTGTTAACACCTGATCCGGAAATGTCCCGGCGTAGAGAGACGCCACACCAGCACCTAACGAGTGAGCCAGTATTCGAATTGCCCCATCGGGTTGAAGTTGGCGCTTAACCGCATGAAGATCTTCTACATAACCCCAAACAGGATAGCCCGAATCCGCACTGCGCCAATCTGACTGACCATGCCCTGCCATATCGATAGCGACAACACGAAAACCCGCCAAGTGAGGCGCTAATTTGTAGTAACTCTCGGCATTATCTAGCCAACCGTGTAGTGCCAAAATCAACGGTTGGTCATCCTCACCCCACTGCAGTGCAGTAATGGTTCGACTGTGAACGGTAAACCTAATCTCTCTTGGATGAATCATGCTGTTTTCTATCAAATGTAAGCGGTAGGTTCAGGGGTAATGAGTAAACTGAGCAATGGAGCGACCCAGCCCCGCTGCAGGCAGATCACAATCGACCACCTCGATTTGAGCGGGCATAAACCCAACGCCAAAGCGACTTTCACCCTCAACGAGCGAGCTGAATAGACGACCCACCAAGGGCATGTGTGTCACTAATAGAACCCTGCTCTCATCGGGCAGAGATTGCAGATAGTTAAACACGGCTTCAGGCTCACCCTCAGGGGTAATCAGATCAAGAAGCAGAGCCTCCCGATTGGGCAGAAGGTTAGCTAATGTCTGCTGAGTACGCTGATAGGGGCTGACAAAGATGTGGGTCAATTCATCTAAGAAAGGCTGTAGACCTTCAGGGCGATTTTGCAGTGACGCCTCCCCATAAGGGGTTAAGCGACGTGATTCGTCTGGGAAGCCAGGGGCAGCCTCCGCATGACGCATCAATAGGATTCGCATGTTCAGGAACCCGAGAGTGTAAACTCAACATCGGCACTGTGGGCACCTTCCATCATCTTACCGATGACCACTTTGACGGGCGCCTGATTAAAGACTACCTCGTAGAGGCCACGCACAAGAGGCATGTAGACATCTTGCTGCTCTGCGTGCTCGCTCACCAACTTCAGTGTATTGACACCCTCAGCGACCTCTCCCAGCTCAGCCACTGCTTGATCCAACGACTTACCCTGCCCCAACGCATAACCAACTCGGTAGTTACGTGACAGAGGTGATAGACAGGTCACGACCAGATCTCCCACACCCGCTAATCCAAGGAAGGTCAATGGATTAGCGCCCATGCTCACCGCAAGACGACTCATCTCTGCTAGAGAGCGCGTGATCAGCATGCTTTTAGTGTTTTCACCCATACCCAACGCAGCACTCATGCCGGACGCAATGGCGTAGATGTTCTTCAAGGTGCCACCGAGCTCCACACCGAAGGTATCAGCGCTGGCATAGACACGGAAATAGCTAGACTGAAGAAGCTCTTGAACCGTCTCTCGAAGATTCTCATCGGTACTGGCAATGACCGTAGCGGTCAGTTCACGCTTGGCGATCTCTTTAGCCAGGTTAGGGCCACTGATCACACCCGATCGATGCGCTGGGCACTCCTGCTCCATGATTTGACTCATCAGACTGAAGCTAACAGCTTCGATGCCTTTGGTCGTGCTAACGATCAATTGTTCATCGTTGAGGTAGGGTTTAGCTTGATTCAGAACCGCTCGAAAGCCACTGCTTGGAATCGCAATAAAGACAACCTGAGCGTCTTTTAATGCGGACTCGATATCATCAGTCGCAACCAAGGAGTCGGCTAATGGGTAGTTGGGCACATAGCGATCGTTACAACGCTGCTGGTTAATATCATTAGCCAGTTCAGCTCGACGTACCCACAAGGAGGTCGGGATACCTTTTTCAGCCGTCATATTGGCGATGACGGTACCGAAACTCCCACCGCCTAACACGGCAACCTTAGTCACTGTCTGCATTACCTTTACCTAACTCAACCTAACCTAAGGAATCTAAAATTCGTTCAACCAACTTGAACAACATCGCAATCACATACCAAGAGATGATCGCTGCAACGAGAAAGAGGATCAGTTGAACCGGATCTCCACTATTGCTAAAGCCTAGCAATCCAATCACTGCGAAAAACGCACTGACAATCATGGCCACTATTTTTTGAATACCCGCTAGGCCGTGACGATCACCACTCATTAACTGCGAGACTCCTTATCGTCGTTCTCTTCAGTGATCTCTAAATCTAACTGCTCTTCGCTTGTCTCAGCAGCTCTTTCAAGGGGTAGCACATCAATCTCGCCAGCCGTCTCTTCTGATGAGACTTCCGTTAGGTCGACTGACTCATTTGCTAGAGGCTCTTCCGCCACTGGCGCGTCAACAACGGTTTCAGTTTCAGTCTCTGTCGCTTCCAATTCGGTCGACTCTGTTTCAACAGCCTCTTCCACTACAACACTGTTTGGATCAACCAGCAATTCAGCATCAGGGTGGATACAGTTCAATTTAACACCGGTCATCGACTCAATGTCTGGGATAAGGAACGAATCGTCTTCACAGGCAAAACAGATTGATTCACCGGTAGCGCCTGCACGGCCGGTTCGACCAATACGGTGAACATAGTCATCCGCATCTTCAGGAAGCTGATAGTTCACAACATGGCTCACACCATCAATGTGTATACCGCGACCAGCAACGTCGGTAGCCACTAGGACTTCGATCTTGCCACTGCGGAAACCCTCTAGGGTTTTGATGCGTTTGTTCTGTGGGATCTCACCCGACATCATGGCCGCTTTGACACCGTCTTTCTCTAGACGCTCTGCCAACTTACGCGTCTCATGACGACGGTTACAGAATACGATCGCTTTCTCGACGCCATTGATACGTAAGTAGTTACGCAGCAAGTTGTACTTCTCATCACTTGAGACAAGAAATACCGTTTGAGAAACGTTATCCGTAGTTTGATGCTCTGATTCGATCTCAATCGTGACCGGATCACGCGTCCACTGCGCCGCTAAACGCATAATCTCATCGGTGAAGGTTGCACTGTAGAGCAGTGTTTGACGCTCAGCGCCCTTACGCGGTGTTGAACGAATGATGGTACGCACATCGGGAATGAAGCCCATGCTCAACATACGATCAGCCTCATCCAGCACCAACACCTCTACGTTGTAGAGATCGATATCCTGATTTCTGACGAAGTCGATCAAGCGACCCGGTGTCGCGACCAAAATATCGACAGGCGCTTTGGCGAGTGCTGCACGCTGCACGTCATAATCCATGCCACCTACCAGCGAGACGATACTTAAACCAGTGTATTTACATAGGCCTTCTGCATCGGCTGCAATCTGCAGAGCCAACTCTCGTGTCGGTGCAATGATCAATGCACGGGGTTCACCCTTGCGCGGTTCAACATCCAACTTGAAGTCGAGAAGATCGGTAATGATCCCGATTAGAAAAGCTGCAGTTTTACCGGTACCGGTCTGAGCCTTACCAATGATGTCACGGCCTTGAAGTGCCGGCTTAATCGTTGCCGCTTGAATCGGTGTTGCGTACTCAAAGCCAAGTTCATGAATACCACGCATCAATGAGTCTGGCAGATAGAAATCGTGGAAACGATCCTTACCCTCTTGAGGCTCTACAACAAACTGATCAAGGCTCCACTCTTGCGAGCGACGAGGTTTGTAGTCACGGCTTTTGCGGGGACGACGACGCTGGGTGCGACGCCGCTTTTCATTTGAATCTTGATTACCTTGTTGCTGTTCAGGGTTGGTATCTGTAGTCAAAATCGGGATCTCTCAATCAATAGATCATTCAAAATGGCGCGCAAAAGGAGGAAGCGCATCGATCAACTGCTGTCCATAACGACGTGTCACGACACGCCTATCAAGTAAAACAACACGACCGGAATCATTCTCCGTACGCAGTAATCTGCCTGCCGCTTGAGTTAGTTTGATAGAGGCTGCGGGTACACTTATCTCCATGAAAGGGTTACCACCGCGGGCTTCTATCCACTCAGCCAAGGTCGCATCCACAGGATCATCTGGAACACTAAAAGGCAACTTGGTAATGATAACATCTTTTAGGTAGTGACCGGGTAGATCTACACCCTCTGCAAACGACGCCAAACCAAAAATAACACTGGGTTCGTCACGGTCGATTCTCGCTTTGTGCTCTATCAGCATCGCTTGCTTACTGAGTTCACCTTGAACCGTTAAACGCGACAGCAGTTTGGTATCCATTAACTCTTCGACTCGACGCATTTGGCGCCAAGAGGTAAACAGAACCAATACAGAGGTTAAATTGGGTAACTCTCGGTTAAGCCAATCAGCAACCTCTTCGGTATGAAGATCCGCTTTTGAAGGATCGAACTTCATTTTCGGGACATGCAAAACGGCCTTATTGGCGTAGTCAAAAGGACTAGGCATTCGCAGTGCTGGCGTATCCAAAGGGAGACCCAATTGAGTAAAGAGGGAATCAAACCGCCCAAGGGCCGTTAGCGTTGCTGAGGTTAAAACCGCACCGTAACACTGATCCCAGAGCAGATCTTGAAGATGGTTTTGAGCGGAGACAGGGGCGCTGTGAAGTTCAATATCGCGACCCGCTTCAGACTCATGACGAACCAACCACCTTGCAACTTTATCCTCTTCATTTTCAATATCTTGCGAAAAACTTCTACACAGCCACATCATCTTCTGGACACGGCTAAACTGGGTACTTAGCGGTGGCAACCAGCGCTCCCCTACACCCTTATCGAGTGCAGACTCTTCATCTTCCATCGCCCCTTTAAGGGCATTAATAATCTTCTCTAACTGAGGATCAACCTGTGATAAAAACTGAGCCAATTCACGTGTCAGGCTAGCCAAACTGTCGGGTACCCTGCCTTGCGGGTAGCGCAACCTGCGCTCATCCACCGGGAGTGGCAAAAACTGTTCAGAGACTAGATCGTCCAGACGCTGCAAATGCCCCTGAACCACATTGAGACTGGATTGAATACGACTGATTGGATCTTGCAAAACCAATGCAGAATCCGCTTCATCCAACAGCCCTTTTAACTGACGCTCCAGGGTTTTGAAGGCCTTTTCACTCGCTTTAACTCGCATAGAGAGCGCGAAGTGGTTAGTCGCCTTATCACCCAGATGATGCGCCTCATCAAATATGTAGATTGAATCGGCCGGTTCAGGAAGAATCGCACCACCGCCTAACGCCAAGTCAGCCAGTACAAGATCGTGGTTGACCACCAAGAGATCGGTTGTCTCAATATCGGCCCTAGCACGATAAAACGGACAGGCGTTGAAATGCGCACAGCGACGATTAGTACACTGCATATGGTCTGAGGTAAGCGGCATCCAGGTCTCATCATCCAGGTTGCGCTCTAGCTCATCACGATCACCCTTCCAACGACCACTGGCAAACTCATCCAACAGGCCGCTGTACTCTTTGATCTGTTCAGGCCCCAAAACTTGGGCCAACTCATCTTCAAACAGGGCTGACTGTGAAAGATCCTGCTGATTACTAAGAAGAGACTCTAATCGGCTAACACAGAGGTAGCGCCGACGCCCTTTAGCAATTTCGTACTTAAATTCAATACCGGCGTGCTCAGCCAACTCAGGAAGATCTTTTAATAAAAGCTGCTCCTGAAGCGCAACGGTAGCGGTCGAAATGATCAGCGTTTTACCTTTAGCCTGCGCTATTGGAAGTGCGGCCAGCAGGTAAGCAATGGTTTTACCGGTGCCCGTTCCAGCCTCTACGGCGACCAGATGATTTTCACCCAGACGCTGACCCGCATCGTCCGACAAGATACCACCCAACTGCCGTGCGACCGCTGCAATCATATGCTTTTGTGCATAACGAGCCTTTAAATCGCGAGCATTTAGAAATGCGCGATAAGCTGTCTGTATGGTGGTTTGGGTCTCTTTGTTAAGCACATCGCCTCCGAATTAGTTGGCCATCATACAAAAATACTGGATATACAAACAGAAAAAACTTGACGACATTTAAAATACTGTATAAAAATACAAATACTGAATAAACAGACAGTCATTTAAATTCCAATCAGTACTGTCATAGGGGGCGTTTATGAAGCTTACAAATCGTCAAGAAGAGGTGCTTGATTGCATCCGTCGCCATATTGATGAAACAGGATTTCCACCTACACGCGTCGATATTGCTCGCGATCTAGGGTTTAAATCTGCCAATGCAGCAGAGGAGCACCTAAAGGCCTTAGCACGTAAAGGGGCCATTGAGATGATCCCTGGCACCTCTCGCGGTATCCGTATCGTCGGTGAAGAGGAGGAGCAGGAGGGCCTAGCGATCATCGGTCAGGTTGCCGCAGGTGAACCCATCCTCGCTGAACAACACATCGATGATTACTGCACCATCAGTTCAGACTTCTTTCGCCCAAGAGCAGACTACCTACTCCGTGTCCGCGGCATGAGTATGAAAGACATCGGCATTATGGATGGTGATCTCTTGGCAGTTCACCAAACACGTGAAGCACGTGAGGGTCAGATAGTCGTTGCTCGTGTCGGTGAAGATGTCACGGTAAAACGATTCCACCGCGATGGTCACATGGTCTACTTGATAGCAGAGAACGAAGAGTTCGACCCGATTAAAGTTGATCTTCGTGAAGAGCAGTTAACCATCGAAGGCTTGGGTGTTGGCGTAATTCGTCAACAGAATGACTTTTAAAGGTAATCACCATGATTGCTTACAATCAATTTGCACAGAATGATGCGGGTCTTAAACCACTGGTTTTGACTGAGCTGATTCAGCACACCTCACAGGTAAATCTGAACACAATGCTTATGCCGATGCTTGCCGCATTAAGTCAAAAAGAGAGCTGGCTAGTTATGTTAGAGCCGCCAAAATCATTAACTAAGCAGGTGCTCGCGGATGCAGGCGTCGACCTTAAAAAAGTATGGATACTTCGTCGTGATAAGCGCCATGGTTTAGACAAACTGGCTCAGCGCGCACTGCAAGCGGGAACCTGTCACACACTGATCTGCTGGCACAATGACCCTGCCGATGACGCGTTAGTCAGCCAACTGAAACGCACTCAGATCTCTAGCGAAACAGAGTGTCTATTGGTACGTAAAAAAATTTAGCCTCCCCCTTTGCTGCGTTGTAGCAAAGACCCCCATAGCCGCTCTTTGAGCGGCTTTTTTATTTAGCTTGAATCAGACCCTGAACCATCATAGGCTCAATAGAGGAGTACCACTTACAAGGAGAACAGTGTGGGATCGCACAAGCCAAATCAGCAGCCGTATCAGTTAACCGACTTCCCTATCCAAACATTTGATAAGATCCGTTATGCCGATACCGATCGTCAGGGCCACGTGAACAATGCCGCATTCAGTACCTACCTAGAGACAGGCCGTGTCGAATTTCTCTACGATCCAAAAGACCCACTTGCCAATGACAATTGCGAATTTGTCATTGCCAGTCTGCATTTGAACTTTCTAGGTGAGATCACCTGGCCAGGACGTCTGGATATTGGCACCGGTGTAACTCGCGTGGGTACCAGCTCATTTGGGCTCTACCAGGTGCTGTTCCAAGATGACGTCTGTGTCGCGACGGCAGAGACGACCATTGTTCAGATGGATGTGAGCAGTCGCAAATCAGCCCCACTTGGGGATGCGACAAGACACTATCTGAATGATCATCTCTTTGTGAAGGGTGTTGAAACAAAAGGAATGAACTGAGTTTACCACTCTTGCGCGTTAGAGCGATGTCTTAGGATCATCGCTCGCAACTGCTCAAACCATCCCTGCAACTGAGTCTCCAGTTGCTCCTCAAGGCTTTGTTCTTTGGCCAAATCTATAATTGCTATGTCAGATTGGCTAGCGCTCTCTTGCAAGGGAGGTAGGGGTTTATGAATAGCTTTGATGGCACTGATCAACTTAGACAACCAACTTCCGGAATCCTGACAGAGCAGCTCCATCTCATCCAACTCACTGGAATGGACTCCCTGTTGCTGAAAAGCTTTGCTTAATTCAAAGGGTGTTGCCTGGGTCAGCAGGACACGCTCACGTTCAGCCAACTCATTAAGATAGGCTTTAAAGGCGCTGTCTAAATGAAACAGCGCAGCCTCTTGCAGGCCACGAAGCTTCATACGATTGGTCGATTCACCGGTCAACTCAGTGTTGATACCCACCAGCGCGTATTGTGCAAACGCGAGTGTCTGATTCACACGCTGGGAGTATAGGTCAGCCATTAACGCTTCTTAGCTTTGGCTGCTTCAACTTGCCACATACCATTGGTGAAGTAAGCTCTCCAACCAGTTGCCTTACCGTCAACTTCCGTCATAAGGTACTGCTCTTTGGTTTTGCGGCTGTAACGTATTTGAGCGGGGTTACCCTGCTCATCTTGCTGAGGCCCTTCCATTAAGAAGTGATATTTAGGGTCAATCGCATTTTTATGTGGAATCAACTCTTTGACCAGAGGTGCACGGGTCTCACGATTACGTGGGAATTGGCTTGCTGCCAGGAATAGACCACTGGCTCCATCACGCAGGATGTAGGTATCGTCAACCTTCTGACACTTAAGCTCCGGCATCGGAACTGGATCCATCTTAGGCGGAGCCACTTCACCATTCTTGAGCAGCTTACGTGTGTTTTTACACTCTGAGTTGGTACAGCCAAAGAACTTACCGAAACGGCCCGTTTTAAGGTGCATCTCAGCGCTACACTTATCACACTCGACTACAGGGCCTTCATAGCCCTTGATACGGTAGTTACCCTCTTCGACCTCAAAGCCGTCACAATCTGGGTTGTTACCACAGATGTGTAACTTACGCTTCTCATCGATCAAGTAGGAGTCCATAGAGGAGCCACATTTACCACAACGGTGCTTCTCTAGAAGCAGACGTGACTCTGCCTCATCGTCTGCATCCACTGCGACAACCTCATCACCAGGAATCAGGTTGATGGTCGTTTTACAACGCTCTTTAGGTGGCAAAGCATAACCAGAGCAACCCAAGAAGACGCCCGTCGTTGCCGTACGAATCATCATTGGGCGCTGACATGCTGGACAGCTGATATCGGTCTCGGTTGGATCATTGGCACGCATGCCACCATCCGCTGATTGAGCCGCTTCCAGTTCGCCTTCGAACTGTGTGTAGAAGTTGTTAAGAAGATCCTTCCAGTTGATGTCACCATCTGCCACATCATCCAGCTTCTCTTCCATACGCGCGGTAAAGCTGAAGTCCATAAGGTCTGGGAAACTTTCAGCCAGACGATCCGTAACGATATCGCCCATTTTTTGTGCATAGAAGCGACGGTTTTGAACTTCGACGTAACCACGATCTTGAATTGTCGAGATAATCGCTGCGTAGGTGGACGGACGACCAATACCGCGCTTCTCAAGCTCTTTAACCAAACTCGCTTCTGTGTAGCGCGGTGCCGGTTTCGTAAAGTGCTGGCTAGGGTCCAAGGCTTTAAGTGTTAGTGATTCACCCACCTGCATGTCAGGTAGGATCTGATCTTCATCCGATTTACCGCGGAAGTTCATCACACGGGTGTAACCGTCGAACTGCAAGACACGACCCTTAGTGGTCAGCTCATAGGCACCCGCTTTCACTGTGACACGGGTACTTAGGTAACGAGCGGGTGTCATTTGACAGGCTAGGAATTGGTTACGAATCAGGTCGTAGAGTCGAACTGCGTCGGCATCGACACCGTTCAATGAGTCAGAGGTAACATTGACATCAGATGGACGGATCGCCTCGTGCGCCTCTTGTGCGCCCTCTTTAGAGCTATAACGAATCGGCTGAGGTGGCAGGTATTCACCACCAAACTGAGAACCAATAAACTCTCGTGCCGCTTCAACCGCCTCGTTACTTAAGTTAGTCGAGTCGGTACGCATGTAGGTAATGTAACCCGCTTCATAGAGACGCTGAGCGAGCATCATGGTCTTCTTAACACCGAAACCTAAACGGGTGCTGGCGGCCTGCTGCAAGGTAGAGGTAATAAAGGGTGCAGAGGGCTTGCTGCTAGTTGGACGATCTTCACGATTAACGACCTCATAAGAGGCACTTTGCAGCGCTTTGACAGCAGCCATCGCCTGATCTTCATTGGTCGGTTTAAATGCCGCACCGGCCTGTTTAACGACCTCTAGACGAACCGCTTTATCACCTTGAGTCTGCGCATCCGCATGCAATTCCCAATACTCATCAGGAATAAAGGCACGAATTTCACGTTCACGTTCAACGACCAGGCGTACCGCAACGGATTGAACACGACCCGCCGACAGACCACGAGCGACCTTCTCCCAAAGAAGTGGAGAGACCATATAACCAACAACGCGATCAAGAAAACGGCGCGCTTGCTGCGCATTAACACGATTTAGGTCTAGATCGCTCGGTTTTTCGAACGCTTCATTGATCGCTTTCTTGGTAATCTCGTTAAAGACAACACGACGGTAGCGTGAATCATCACCGCCAATCGCTTCGCGAAGGTGCCAAGCAATGGCCTCCCCTTCACGGTCCAAATCGGTTGCGAGATAGATCTGATCAGCGCTCTTAGCCAGTTTGCGCAGTTCATCAACGACCTTCTCTTTACCGGGAAGGATCTCATAATGAGCTGCCCAATCCTTGTTGGGATCAATCCCCATACGGGCAATAAGCTGCTCTTTCTGTTTGCGCTTTTTATGCTCAACCTTCTGCTCTGGCGAGAGTTTGCGTGTCAAAGCAGCCTGTTTAGCGCGCTCTTTAGGATCAGACTTCTGGGCACTACCACTGGTCGGCAGATCACGGATGTGACCAACACTGGACTTAACCACGTACTGGTTACCAAGATACTTATTGATCGTCTTGGCCTTGGCTGGTGACTCCACAATTACCAGGGTTTTACCCATTTTTATCTACCTATTCAAAACTGTGTCTTTTTTTACAAATACGTGGAAACTGACTTCAGCGTCAAGTGAGCATTGCAAAAAATTTATCGGCGCAACAATACAGCGCTAAAAAATAAATGCAAATAAACGCCTTAATAATAAGTGCTAAGAGAGCTGTTTAGATCAGTGAAAATCGATCAACCTCTTCCCCAGACTCTAAACGCACTTTTTCAACAAACATCTCATAGGGACGCACCCAGAGATCGAAGTTGCCATAGAGTGTTCGATAGACCACCATCAACTCTTCTGTCTCTGAGTGTCTGGCGGTTCCAATCACTTCGTAGTCATTGCCTTTATAGTGTCTGTAAATCCCTGGGGTTAACTCGCCGCTCATTAAATCATCTCCGTTAACAGTTGATTGGCCTTTTCACCTAGCTCATCCAGTGCGCCAGCCCGCTCGGGTTCGCGCCAATAGAGCGTCAGGTGAATGGCGGTTGATTCAACCGCAACGACCTCTTCAGGCAACTGATCAAGCCAATCACTGAGCGCTTTCAGCTTAGTAGGACTCAACGATCTTTCACCCTTTGCCCAGGACCAGCCCTCAGGAAGGCCATCAGCGGCCATGGCGTCGACTCGAGCCACCATCCACTCAACCCACTGCTCTTTTGCTGATCGATCCAATTTGCCACGCAGCATACGGTAAGCCGCCATGTTGATAATTTCTGACTCCATCTCGCCCTTGGCTCTGGGTATCTCTAGACGCGATAGCTGCACCTGAAAACCGAGCTTGCGTGCCTCTAGTCTGAGCTTAGATTGGAAGCGCTGACGAGGACTTGGCATGACCCACATCATAGAACCGATCAAAGAGAGCATGATCAGAACAATAATTGCCCACTTCATATGTTAAAAACCTTCTTGTCTGCTATTAATAGTAGTAGGGACTAAACAGGGAGAATCACCATGAGTCACTACAATCGTATTCTTGTTGCCATCGACCTTTCTGAAGAGTCTGGTGTTGTGCTTGAAAGAGCCAAACTGCTAGCCGAACAGAATCAAGCTGAGCTCAATCTGATTCATGTGGTCGAGATTGTCAGCTACGCCTATGGCGGTGAGATCCCTGTCGACATTGCCGACATCCAAACTCAAATTGAGAACCACGCCGAGTCTAAACTGAGCGCCCTTGCCACCAGCCTTGGCTACCCTGTTAATAAAGCGATTGTCGCAACGGGCAACACTGGTTCAGAGATTCATGCCGTCGCGAAAGATCTTAAAACTGATCTCATCGTGATTGGCTCTCACGGTCGCCATGGTCTATCGCTGTTACTTGGGTCCACCTCCAATGGCGTTCTGCACGGCGCAGAGTGCGATATTCTGGCCGTACGATTGGGGCATTAACCCTCAGCCATCGCCTCTAACTCCATCCAGCGCTCCATCTGCGTCTCCAGCTGGGCTTCTAGAGTGCTTAACTTTTCAAGTTCAGCGGTGACCTCTTCATGAGGTCGCTGATAAAAGTCTGCTGAACCACAAACGGCCTGCTGCGCTTCAACGGCCGCTTCAGTCTGCTCCATCTGTTCTGGAAGCATGTCCAACTCTCGCTGCAGTTTATAGGAGAGTTTAACGGGCTTTTTAGCCTCTGCAGCCTCCTTTTTACCCGGTTTAGCTGGCTCAGATTTTGGTACAACACTCTGAGTCACTACATTTTTAGGTCGCTGACGTAACCAATCGTGGTAACCGCCCACATATTCACGAATGACACCCTCACCCTCAAACGCAAGCGTGCTGGTGACGATGTTATCGAGGAATTGACGATCATGGCTCACCAACAAAAGCGTCCCTTGATAGTCGAGCAGAATCTCTTCGAGCAGCTCCAGTGTCTCGACATCCAAGTCATTGGTCGGCTCATCGAGCACCAACAGGTTCGAGGGCTGACTGAACAACTTAGCTAACATCACGCGGTTAGTCTCGCCGCCGGACAGGGCTTTAACCGGTGTGCGCGCACGCTCTGGTGTGAACAGGAAATCTTGAAGATAACTGATGATATGACGTGATCGACCGTTAATATCGATACTTTCACGACCGCCTGAGACGTTATCGATGATGCTCTTCTCGGGGTCCACTTGGCCACGCAGCTGATCGAAATAACCCACCACCAGTTGGCTACCAAGGCGCACATCCCCCTGATCCGGAGCCTGCTCCCCTAAAATCAACTTAAGCAGCGAACTCTTACCAATACCGTTCGGACCAATCAGACCGATGCGATCGCCTCGCTGAATACGCACTGACAGATCCTTAACGACTGGCTGTCCCGCATAACTCAGCGAGACATTCTGCAGCTCGGCCACCAACTTACCCGAGCGAACCGCCTCTTCCACATCGAACTTGGCTTTACCCTGACGTTCACGGCGTTCGGATCGCTCAACACGCAGCTGCTTCAGAGCACGAACACGTCCCTCGTTACGGGTACGACGAGCTTTGATACCTTGACGTATCCACGCCTCTTCCTGCGCCAATTTTTTATCAAACAGAGCAGCCTGCTTGGCCTCCTCCTCGAGCAATTTCTCTTTTTGCGTAAGGTAGGTTGCATAACTGCCTGGAAAGTCGACCAACTGACCTCGGTCTAACTCAATAATACGGGTTGCTAAACGCTCGACTAGAGCACGGTCGTGCGAGATAAATAGAAGCCCGCCTTTGTAAGCGGCTAATACCTCTTCTAACCACTCGATGGTCTCAATATCCAAGTGGTTGGTTGGCTCATCCAGCAGCAACAGATCAGGGCTTTGAACCAGTGCAGCCCCTAAGGCAGCTCGACGGCGCCAGCCACCTGAGAGTTCAGACATCAGCTTTTCGCCAGGTAGCTGAAGTTGACTAAGAATGCGATCCACACGCGTCTCAAGTGACCAAGCATCACGGGCTTCCAGATCATGCTGAAGACGCTCCAACTCATCGAGCGAAGCATTACTGTTAGCCAGTAATGTCTCGTAGCGATCTCGCAACTCAACCAGATCAGCCAAACCTGCTTCTACAACACTGCGAACCGATCGTTCATCGGCCGCGGGTAGGCTCTGTGGTAACTGAGCAATTCGAGCGGTTGGGCTGCGCCAAATGACACCGCTATCAACGTCCATTTCACCCGAAACGATTTTTAGTAGGGTTGATTTACCCGTACCGTTAATACCGACCAGCGCTACTCGCTCACCCGCCTCAATTTGCAGGTTTGCGTTGTCTAAAATTGCTCGGGTACCAAAGGCCAGAGAGACCTGATCAAATCGAATAAATGCCATGTGAGTCGCTTAATTGTAAAACTGGTCGCGTAGTTTAACTCAGTTGCTAAAAATTAACCTGACAAGGGGTGAAATTTTTGCAGATTTAAACCATAGTTAGTGCAGAGACTTATTTGAGTGCGAGCTTTGTTAACAACGAATAAATTGAACAAATACTTAGCCCCCATTCTCTTTAGCACTTTTGCCATCAGCATAGAATCCGTGGCCAAAGGTAAAGAGAGTGCAGAGCAACTCGCATTTCTAAAAGCCGAGAGACTCGCCAAACTGGGTCGCTTAGATCTTGATGACCCCGCCGCTAAACAGCTCGAGTCTTACCCTCTCTACCCCTACCTAGTCTTCAATCAGTACAGTGCCGAACTGAATCGACTCAAGCCAGAGGATATTCAAAAGTTTGCCAACCGGTACCCTGATTCACACTTAGAGGGGCTATTGCGTTTCAACTACACAGAGCATCTAGGGGAAAAGAGAGATTGGGGGGCATTCCTCAGCCACTACACTGAGATCGACTCCCCTAATACTGAGATGCAGTGCCGCTATGCCGAAGCTCTCTATCGACAAAAGCGCACAACTGAAGCCTCAAAACTTGCGGCATCACTCTGGAGTGTGGGCCGCTCTCAGCCAGACAGTTGTGATGATCTATTCAGACTGTTTAGAGCCAATGGTGATCTGACCAGCGATGTCGCACTCAAACGGGTTCTCAATGCGTTGGATGCCAACAAATGGGGACTGTCGGGTTATGCGCTGCGCTTTGTTAAGTCAGAGTCTGATCGTCGCATTGCTGATGCGGCTCGATCGGTCTATCGATCACCCTTTAAAGTCCTTCGAATGGGCAGCGGTTACTCAGCTAAGCAGCTCGCCAAAATTCAACGCATTGCGATTGAACGTGCGTATCGTCACGACCCATATGAAGCGTTAAATCTGTTGCTAAAACTGGGCAAAGGATTTGATCTGAGTCTGGCGGATAATTTACAAGAGCTCACGCGTGTTGGTGTAAGGGTCGCTAAGGAGCTTGATGCACATGATCGAATCAAACTCGCCAAGCTTGATCCAACCTTTGCCAGTGCTGAACTCACTGAATGGCGCATACGCTTAGCCCTGCTTGAACAGGACTGGCAGGAGGTCGCCACCCTGATTGCCAAGCTCCCTAAAGAGCTGCAAGACTCCCCTCGTTGGCAATATTGGCTAGCCGCACTCCCCAATAATCCAATGCGAACAGAGATATTAGATACACTTCGTACCAAACGCAGTTTTTACGGATTTCTAGCAGCTGATCATCTTGGGCAACCCGCTGATTTGAATCATGAACCGATCACGCTTGATCCAACCCTGCTAGCTAAATTAAGAGACTCCAAACACTATCTGCGCATTAAAGAGCTGACAGCGCTTGATCGCTATACAGTTTCACGATCTGAGTTTAATCGTTGGATAGAGACGATGTCTTCGAATGAGATCCAACACGCCGCGCACTTGATGAATGAGCTAGGTTGGTACCAACAGGGAATTCTAGCCGCCGCTTACCATGAGTTTTGGAATGATATGGACCTTCGCTTCCCAGAGGGGTTTGAGAGTCTCTTTATCAAACATGCCAATAAGCGAAATATAGACCCTATCTGGGCACAGGCTCTTGCTAGACAGGAGAGCGCCCTATTCCCCTGGGCTCGATCCAGTGTTGGTGCTAGAGGGCTCATGCAGCTGATGCCCAGAACAGCTAAGCGAACTGCCAAATCTATCAAGGTGAAGTATAAAAGTAGTAACCGCCTCTACGATCCTGATTTCAATGTACAGCTAGGTACAGCTTACCTAGCGCAGATGTATCGTCAATTTGATAAAAATCGAATCTATGCAACGGCGGCCTATAATGCGGGGCCTCACCGTGTCAGCCGTTGGCTGAAGGGCCGTGAGAATTTGCCGTTGGAGATATTCATAGAGCTCATCCCCTTTGATGAGACCCGTACCTATGTGCAGAATGTTCTCAGCTTTTCTGTCATCTACGCACAGCGTAAGGGCCAAACACGACAGATGCTAACACCGACCGAACAGGCCCTACTGGCCCTCAACTGATCTGATAAACTGTGCCAACTGCTCAGCATCAAACGGCCAATCCAGTGACTGCTTAGATTGAGGATCGACCAAGACCGGTATCCGGGTGGCATATTGATTCATCAACTCGTCATCAAAGGCTATATCGACCAGATCCACTTCATACTTTGACGGATCAATACCAGAGACAAACAGAGGGAGTGCTTGATCACACAGATGGCAACCCTCTGTCGTCATTAATTCCAACAATTTCACGATTTAAAAATCCCTTAACATTAAAGCCATAGAGTAAGACTAACCTCTAACTTGTTCCCTACGAATCTTGGGGTTATTCTACGATAATATTTTGCGGTGCAACATTGACTGCATTAAACGTCATTCACACTGGAGTTTTACCATGGCGACTAAAGGTAACGGACCTACTGATCCTCAAGAGTTCATCAACTACGTAAGTCAAGAGACAAGCAAGATGCTTGAAAACTTCTCTGGCAACGGTGCTGAGGATATGTTCTCTCAATTCACCAAGTCATGGACTGAACTTGCGACGCGTTCACTGCAAGATCCAACACTGTGGATGCGAGCAATCGCCGACTACCAGACTGCGCAGTTTAACCTATGGCGCAACTTGTTAACCGGTAATACTACTGAAGCACCGGTTGCTGAGCCAGAGCGTGGCGATCGTCGTTTCCAGGCTGAAGAGTGGTCAACTAATCCTATTTACGACTACATCAAGCAGTCTTACCTACTGAGCTCTAAGATGCTGACTCAGATGGCTGAGAGCGCGAACCTATCGGATCAAGATCAGAACAAATTGGAGTTCTACACTCGCCAGTTCATCGATGCGATGTCGCCAACTAACTTTGCAGCAACCAACCCTGAAGTCCTGCAACAGGCACTTGATACTAAGGGTCAGTCACTGCTCGATGGTATGAAAAACCTGCTAGCCGACTTTGAGAAAGGTCGCATCTCAATGACTGACGAGAGCGCGTTTACGCTGGGCGAGAACCTTGCGACAACCGAAGGCTCTGTCATCTTCCAGAACGAAGTCATTCAGGTTATTCACTACAAACCAGAGGGTGAACAGGTTTACACTCGCCCGACTTTGATCATTCCACCGAGCATCAACAAGTTCTACATCCTTGATCTTCAGCCACACAACTCATTCGTTAAGTACTGTGTTGAACAGGGCCAAAATACGTTCCTAGTCTCTTGGCGCAACCCAACCTCCGAACAGTCAAACCTCAGCTGGGATGATCTTGTATCAGAGGGTATCTTCGAAGCCGTTCGTGTGACCAAAGAGGTCTCTGGCAGCGATAAGATCAACACGGTGAGCTGGTGTGTCGGTGGCACATTAACAGCAACTGCACTAGCAGTAATGGCGAAGCGTAAAGACACCAGTATCGCAAGCGCGACCTTCTTAACTACGCTGACTGACTTCTCTGATCCAGGTGATCTCTGCGTCTTCATTGATGACTACCAAGTCAAACAGCTGGAGCAGAAAGTGAGCCAAGCAGGCTTCCTAAACGGACGCGAACTGGCGACGTCGTTCAACATGCTGCGCTCGAACGATCTCATCTGGTCTTACGTTGTTAACAACTACCTAAAAGGCCAGACACCACCGCCGTTTGATATCCTCTACTGGAACTCGGACAGCACCAATCTGCCAGCGGCCATGTACACCTACTACATCAATAAGATGTACCTAGAGAACAAACTGGTTGAGCCGAATGCACTGGAGATCTGTGGTGAAAAGATCGATCTTGGCGAGATCAAGATCCCTTGTTACTTCCTATCGACCATTGAAGACCACATTGCACCTTGGAAAGCGACCTTCAAAGCGACAGAGACCTTTGGTTCAGAGATCGAGTTCGTCCTTGGCGCAAGCGGTCACGTTGCCGGCGTAATCAACCCAGCTTCTAAAAACCGTCGCAACTACTGGGTTAAAGGTGAGCAGGGCCAAGGCGCTGACCACTGGTTTGAAACCTCTGAAAAAGTTGAAGGTTCTTGGTGGCCAAACTGGGCTGAGTGGGTTCGTCGTCGTGCTGGTAAAAAAGTGGATGCACCGAAAACTCTGGGTAGCAAAGAGAACAAACCGCTTGAAGCCGCACCTGGTAGCTATGTAAAAGTTCGTATCGATTAATCTTCCAAATCGATGTAAAAAACCGGACACTGTGTGCCCGGTTTTTTTATGTGTGACTGAAACGATCAGGAGATCAACATGGATAACTTTTTTGATAAGGGTTTAGAGATGCGTCGCAGCACACTGGGTGCTGAATACGTTGATAAAAACCTAGCCGCTGCTGATGACTTTAACCGCCCCTTTCAGGAGGCGATGACCGCTTGGTGCTGGGGATTTGGTTGGGGCGATGATGCCATTGATCCCAAAACACGTTCGTTAATGAATCTGGCGATGCTTGGCGCCATGGGCAAAAGTCACGAATGGGCAACCCACTGCAAGGGCGCATTGAATAATGGTTGCAGTGTTGACGAGATTCGAGCAGCTATTCATGCCGTCGGCATCTATGCCGGTGTGCCTGCAGCCGTTGAGTGCTTTCGTATTGCACGGACAGTGCTTGAGGAGGCAGGAGAGCTTTAAGCGCCCCTGATACAAGAAATAGCATGTCATTTTTTCCGCCCAACTCCAGAGTAGAGATCAAGCAGCTACTACACCTTGCCTGGCCCATGCTGCTGGCTCAGTCCTCGCAAACAGCGATGAGTCTATCCGATACTCTGATGGCCTCTTGGGCGGGCGCTGAAGAGCTGGCAGCTATCGCTCTGGGCTCCAGTATATGGACGCCACTCTCGCTATCCTTAGCAGGCGCTATGATGGCATTGACTCCGATCGTGGCACATCATGTTGGTGGAAAACGTGAACAGGAGACCGCCTCAGAATTGTTTAACAATCTTCTGATCACACTTGCGATCGGCGTGCTCAGCTGGCTTTTCATCAATGGCGCCTCTGACTGGATTCTTACCCTACTGTCTGTAGAACCGGCTCTGAAATCCACAGCCAATGACTATCTGTTTGCGATCAGCTGGGGCATACCAGGCATGCTGCTCTATCAATCGATCAGGGCGTTCGCTGAGGGACATGGGCAGACAAAAATTGTCATGAAAATAGGCATCAGCGCTGTACTGCTCAATCTACCTCTTAACTATATTTTCATCTTCGGCAAACTGGGAATGCCTGAAATGGGCGGTGTAGGCTGTGGATGGGCGACAACAATTGTATTCTGGTACATGTTCATAGCCGGTGCTGCTTATCTGATCTACAGCCGCTATTTCAAACCGTTGAACCTCTTCAAACAGACGCTCAAACCGAACAGAGAGAAGATCAAACATCAGCTCTCTATTGGCATACCGATTGCCGCGAGCCTTGGCGTTGAGACCACCATGTTCTGCCTGATTGCGCTCTTTTTGGCCGATTACGGTGCAACGGTAATCTCTGCTCACCAGATTACACTCTCGATATCGAGCCTGATCTTTATGATGCCGCTCTCGCTCTGTTTAGCCGTCACCATCAGGGTGGGCCAACTGAATGGCGCTAAACGCTTTGCTGACGCCCAGCAAGTAGGTTTCCTAGGACTGCGCATCGCCCTTTTGATCGCCTGCTTCAGCTCAACGATTTTGTTTATACTGTCCGACGGAATCGCTGCACTCTTCTCTAAAGATGTTGAGTTAATCGCCATCGCCTCAACCCTGATTGGCTACGCCGCACTCTACCAGTTCTCCGATGCGCTACAGCTGACCGCGAATGGCGCACTGCGCGGATACAAGGATACTCGAATCCCACTGCTGATCGCGTTTATCGCTTACTGGGTGGTTGGGCTACCCAGTGGGTATGTCATTGCCGAACATTTAGAGATGGGGGCTATCGGTTACTGGTTAGGCATACTCATCGGCTTAAGCTTTGCCGCCGTATTACTGATAAAACGACTCTATAAGCTATCCAATGAAGCACTGGTTAACCCTCCTACTTTCAACTAGTTTTATCGCGGGCTGTATCGATACCGATCCAGCCCAGTCACTGATTGAGACCTATGCCGAGCGTACCAGTCGAGCCATAGATATCGATTTTGATCTTCAACTGAACAAAACCTCTAAGCTCTACCCCATTCTTCCCGATCGAAGAGAGCGAACTGAAACCCTGAGACCCATTACCGAAGGCCTGATCGATGTTCTCGATCTTAAGCAGTGCGGGCTGATCGATCTAATCGCACAGAGAAACACCAGCCTTGGCAAATTGGCCGGTGGCTCACAACGACTGATTTACGAACTGGGGTTCATCCCAAAATTACGCAGCTGTCAGAAGCTGCTCACAGGTGACAGTAGTCAAACTGATGTGTTAGCGCGTGTTCAAGAGATCAATCAGATCAAGAGCGATAACTGGCCAAAGCAGATATGGAACAGCCTATACAGCAGCCCAGAGATGGAACAACACTTCTCACTGGGGGCTGCACCACTGTTACCCGATGCAGACTACTCAACCTCAGAGTTAATGCTGACAATGCAGCGCTTTGCTGAGATCGCTGAAACCCAAAACAATACAGACTGGCAAACACCCTCTTTTGCCAATGAGCTAGAGCGTGACTACGAAACGCTCTATCGATCCAATTTCGGATCAGAGTGGCTCGCCAGCATGGCACTGTTAACTCAGGTTTTAGAGCAGACCTCAGAAGCGATTAACCAAAGACTCAATGACAGACCGATCTGCTTTAATCAGAGGCAAAACCAGAAGTCAGAGATACTCTGGAACGTCTTTATGAAGTTTTACGTCAACAGTTTGCAACCCTACATCGCTCAGGTTGAACGTACAGGCCGCCAATGGAGTAACCTTCATCAAGCCATCATCGCGTCACTCAACCTCCCTCAAAGCCGATGGCTAGACACCTATACCCATCCCGAAGGAGAGGTCTGGTCTAGGTATCTAAAAGCTCGAGAGAACCACACCCAATCTTGGCAGAATATTTTGGATCAGTGTGGACTTCGTCCGGGTAATCAGAACTGAATTAACCCACCCACTGCTGCAGCTGGCTGATGTTCATTGCGCCCGACTGACGCTTAACCTCTTTACCGCCCTCAAAACGGACAACGGTTGGAAGGCTTCTGATGTTATAGCGAGCGGCCAGCTGTTGATTGGCTTCGGTATCAACTTTAACGAAGCGCATCTCAGGCTCAGTGCGTTTTGCCACTTCGGCAAAGGCGGGTGCCATCATTCGACAGGGTCCACACCAACCTGCCCAGAAATCAACAATAACCGGAATATCCGTATTGCGAATAAACTTAGCGAAATTCTCTTCGCTCAGGGCGATCGGTTGCTGAGTAAAGATCGCTTTTCGGCATTTACCGCAGGCAGGCCCTTTATCGAGCTTATCTTTGGGCACTCGATTGGTTGCTAAACAGTGGGGGCAGCTGAGATTAACTGATTGACTCATAACATCTCCTATATCATTAACTACTAATATATAGGCAGAAATTCAGAGTTCAAGGGGAGAACAAGACAGAGCAGCGAGAACCGTTGCCCTGCCTAAGCGATTAGAACTTCTTAACTAGGGCTTCTAGTTTAGAGGTAAGACGCTCCTCTTTTTGAGCAACGCGTTGTTGTTTACGAGCCTCTTGGTGGCGCTCTTTACGGCGCTGCTTGTACTCGTCTAGCTTAGCTTTAGCGTGCTTTTCATCTTCAGCAGTCACTTCAGCCACTTCAGCACCGGTCAAATCAACACGCTGAGCGCCAACAACCATTGACTGAAGGTAACGTGGGTTACGAACATAAGTCGCTAGCGCACGCTTAATCTTACCGCGACTGACCTTTTCATCCGCCACTAAGTCCTCTTGAATACCAATTTTCAGAGGCTTGGGTTCTTCAAGGTTGAATGTATTGGGGTAAGCGGCAATCAGCAGTTCGACTGCGGCTTGGTTAGCTTCACGGTTTTTATTGCGAGGCTTAGCTGTGTTCTGTTCTGTCACTGTTTTATTCTCTTGAAGTTGACGAGGTTCAGTTCGATCAACTTGTTGTTCAACTCTGATTAAAATTTCTTCTGCCTCTTGCAGAAGACGCTCTGTATCAGAGGCTATCTGTTGAATGATTTTACTCATCCACCTTTCCGTATTCGATAGATGAAAAGATCATCGTTCACTTCATGACTGACCAACTCGTGCCCTAAGAAGTTACAAAACTTAGGGATATCACGCTCTGTAGAGGGGTCCGTGGCAATCACCTCAAAGAGATCACCCACTTGAAGTTGAGCAATTTTACCATGCAACATCATCACTGGCTCTGGGCAGTAGAGACCGCGCGCATCCAGCTGTTCTATGGGTTCTTCAATGCTCATGGCACTATCCTTTCAATCAAGTCGCGCATTGTCGCAAATAGTTTTTAAAAACACCAACGAGTTTAAGGCCATTTAACCTTTACCTATATTAAGCCGAACGTTATTCTCAAGATATAACAAGTAGTTAGAGGACAAATCGATGATCAAGGTTTTTATAAACCGCAAGGTTCCTGCCGAACTAGAGCCACAATACACGGCCATTGCCAAAGAGACTCTGCAAGCGTCTATGCGTTCACCAGGTTTTATCAAAGGCGAGGTCATGCATGACATCAATGATCCAGAGCACCGTTTAGTCATTGCCACCTACAGCACACTGGCTGACTGGGAGCGTTGGTATCAATCTCAGGAACGTCTTGAGCTGATGAACAAACTGCGTCCCATGCTAGAGCGTGACGAGCTGATCAAAATCTACGAGCACTGATTAGACGTCTAACTCCAGGTAGCAAGTGATCTCTTCACGGTCGTGGTAGAGATGCTTGCTGACGAGACGGTAGGGTTTTTCATGCTCCTGAAGAATCATCTCCAACTGCTCTATTCGATCTGATACTTCAATGTAGCGCT
The DNA here is from genome assembly GCF_013283315.1 of Marinobacterium sp. xm-g-59. Taxonomy (NCBI): domain Bacteria; kingdom Pseudomonadati; phylum Pseudomonadota; class Gammaproteobacteria; order Oceanospirillales; family Oceanospirillaceae; genus Marinobacterium; species Marinobacterium sp. xm-g-59. The sequence continues at coordinate 293,662 of NZ_WBYR01000001.1, forward strand.
TTTTCATTGGCAACTTTAAGTTGAAGATCAAACGATCAGCCCAGCCATTAATGGCCCACTTTGCCATCAACTCAATGACACGTGTCGGTTTATCAACGACATCACACACCATCAGATCCACTGGCTTGGCAGGCGCAAAGGTAAAGGCATCCTCGCGTTGGTGATCAACCTGACCGGTCTCCATTAGATCACCCTTCATGGGCCCATTATCAACCGCTGTGACAAACATGCCGCGTTTAACCAGCTGATAGGTCCAGCCACCGGGGGCCGCCCCCAAATCGACTGCTTTCATACCGCGCTGCAACCGCTCATCCCAGGCTTTTTGTGGGATAAAGTAGTGCCACGCCTCTTCAAGTTTTAATGTAGAGCGGCTCGGTGCATCGGCTGGGAATTTAAGTCGCTTAATCCCCTGCTCCCATTTGGAACTGTTATTGATCGGACTGACACCGACCCAAATCTGATTATTTTCGAGCAGGAAGATATGTAGCCGATATTCAGCCTTTGATTTTCTTGGAAGTAAAAGATCCTGCTGTCGTAAAAAGCCTGCTGCAGCACTACCGAGTTTTTTAGCCAAACCATTAAGGTTGCGGCCATCAGTAGTATCCGCACTCTCAACCAACAACTCAGAGGCTTTGGGCAGCTTAGCAACCGCTTCACTTATGGGTGTTAGGCGATCTTTTGACGAAACGCCCTGCAGCATTGGCTCACAGGCGATCCATTGGCGCGCAAAGATGAGATCGCGAAAGCGCAGCTTACTCATCAACTGCAGCGCGTTGTGAGGAGGGTTGATCACAAACTCTATATAACCCGCCAAATCATCAAACTTCGGATAACCGTAAACTCCAGCCTCCGCCGCTTTTACTGATATTTCACTGGCGGCCTCACTCTCAAAGCCACTGCGACAATAGATAATAATGTGATTCAAAGGAACCTCTCCCTAAAACAGAGGCGACAGTTTAACGAGTTAGCCGTCGTAATAGCAAAAATCAGTCACTTTTATGAAAATTGATACATATCAAAAAAGCGTTATTTTTGATGAATCAAAAAATTGACTAAAATCGAACAAATAATAAACAGATATATAGTTTGAACCAATCGTAATAAATGATTAAGTCATTTAATATCAGTAACTTACACCATTAACAAATCGTATCCGCCTTTTTAAAATTCACGACAACCGACTTATTAGATAATACTAATGGATAGCTACAACGCCCTATTTAGGGGCGTTTTGCATTGAAAAATCTTGCCCCATAACTGATAATTCGCAACGGTTTCAAAAACTATCAATTCACTTAGCTTTGATGAGAGCATGAAATGAGCACTGCAACAGCAAACACGACCTACAACTACAAAGTTGTACGCCAGTTCGCCATCATGACTGTAGTCTGGGGCATAGTTGGTATGACGATGGGTGTACTCATCGCCGCACAACTAGTCTGGCCGGCACTTAACTTCGACACTGCATGGTTCTCTTTCGGACGTCTTCGTCCGTTGCATACCAACGCAGTTATCTTCGCCTTTGGCGGATGTGCACTATTTGCAACGTCTTACTACGTTGTACAGCGCACCTGTCAGACGCGTCTAATCTCTGACGGTTTAGCATCGTTCACTTTCTGGGGTTGGCAAGCAGTCATCGTCGCAGCAGCAATCACGCTGCCGATGGGTCTGACAACCACTAAAGAGTACGCTGAACTTGAATGGCCTATCGATATCTTGATCGCGGTTGTATGGATCTCATACGCAATCGTGTTCCTAGGTACCGTTAAGAACCGTAAAACGTCGCACATCTACGTGGGCAACTGGTTCTACATGGCATTTATTATCACTGTTGCAGTGCTTCACATCGTTAACAGCATCTCTATGCCTGTTACACTTTGGAAGTCTTACTCAGTCTACCCTGGCGTTGTCGACGCGATGGTTCAGTGGTGGTACGGACACAACGCTGTAGGCTTCTTCCTAACGGCAGGCTTCCTAGGCATGATGTACTACTTCGTACCTAAGCAAGCAGAGCGTCCAATCTACTCATACCGTCTATCGATCGTTCACTTCTGGGCACTGATCGCGACGTACATGTGGGCTGGTGGTCACCACCTACACTACTCTGCGCTTCCAGACTGGACTCAGTCAGTCGGCATGGTCATGTCTTTGATCCTTCTTGCACCTTCTTGGGGCGGTATGATCAACGGTATGATGACGCTATCTGGCGCTTGGCATAAGCTTCGCACAGACCCAGTTCTTCGCTTCCTTGTTGTCTCTCTATCCTTCTACGGTATGTCAACATTCGAAGGCCCAATGATGGCAATCAAGACAGTCAACGCACTGTCACACAACACTGACTGGACTATCGGCCACGTACACGCTGGTGCTCTAGGTTGGGTTGCAATGATCTCTATCGGCGCGGTTTACCACATGATTCCTAAGCTGTTTGGTAAGGCTCAGATGTACAGCGTCGGCCTAATCAACACTCACTTCTGGTTGGCAACAATCGGTACAGTTCTTTACATCTGTGCAATGTGGGTTAACGGTATCCTACAGGGTCTAATGTGGCGCGCAGTTAACGAAGACGGCACGCTTACTTACAGCTTCGTAGAAGCCCTAGAAGCGAGCCACCCAGGTTACTTTGTACGTTTCCTAGGCGGTGTCTTCTTCGTAACCGGTATGCTTCTAATGGCTTACAACGTATGGCAGACCGTACGTGCAGGCAGCACAGTAGCTAAAGCTGAAAACCCAGATCCATCAGCAGCTACTGCGTAATTAGTACCGGAGACATTAAGATGATTAAACACGATACTATTGAAAAGAACGTCGGCCTCCTTGCCCTACTGATCATCATCGTGATCAGTGGTGGTGGTTTGGCTGAGATCGTACCTCTGTTCTTCCAGAGCTCTACGACTAAGCCAATCGAAGGTCTTCGCACCTACTCAGCTCTAGAGCTTGAAGGTCGCGATATCTACATCCGTGAAGGCTGTCACGTATGTCACACTCAGATGATCCGTCCTTTCCGTGCGGAGACTGAGCGTTACGGTCACTTCTCTACTGCTAACGAGCACGTTTACGAGCACCCATTCCTTTGGGGTTCTAAGCGTACAGGTCCAGACCTAGCTCGTGTCGGCGGTCGTTACTCAGATGACTGGCAGCGTGCTCACCTATACAACCCACGTGACGTTGTACCTGAATCAAAAATGCCATCTTACCCTTGGTTGTTCGAACAGAAGCTAACGGGTAAAGACACAGCTGCGAAGATGGAAGCTCTTCGTAAGTTAGGCGTTCCATTTGACGATGCAACAATCGCTTCAGCGCGTGAAAACGTAGAAGGCAAATATGAGATCGATGCTCTAGTTGCTTACCTACAAGCGCTAGGCAAGATGCATACTGTGTACAACAACAAGCGGTAATTAATAGTGAGCTACGACGTCTACGGTCCATACATCCCAGTAGTAATGCTGGTAACGTTTCTGGCCCTGTTCATCTGGGTACTGAATCCGAAAAACCGCAAACGGTTTGACGATGCAGCCAACCTCCCCTTCCAGGATGAGGAGATTGATGAACGCACCAGAAAAACTGACAAAGACGTCGAGTAAGGAGTAGAAAGATGAGTGCTTTTTGGAGCGCATGGATCACAGTCATCACTCTAGCCGTTATTATCGGCTGTACTTGGCTGCTTCTAGCAACGCGCAAAAGTGAAACACACAAAGAAACAACTGAAGCGACTACGGGCCACGAATTCGATGGCATCGAAGAGCTTGATAACCCACTACCACGCTGGTGGTTCCAACTATTCATTGGTACGGTTATCTTCTCTCTTGGTTACCTAGCGCTTTACCCAGGTCTTGGTAACTTCAAAGGCCTTCTTGGTTGGACGTCGGCTAACCAGTGGGAAGAGGAAGTGGCACACGCAGAAGAGGTCTACAAACCTGTTTTCGCTAAATACGCTTCGCTATCAATTGAAGAGCTAAACCAACCAGGTAACGAAGCAGGCCTTAAAATGGGTCAGCGTATGTTTGCCAACAACTGTTCTGTTTGTCACGGTACTGGCGGTCAGGGTGCTTACGGCTTCCCTAACCTAACCGACAAAGATTGGTTGTACGGTGGCGAGCCACAAACCATTATGATGTCTATCGTCAATGGTCGTCGTGGTGCGATGCCTGCTTGGGGTGCGGTACTGGGTGAAGATGGTGTTCAAGACGTGACTAACTACGTGCTTAGCATCAGCGGCAACGAACACGACGCAGCAGCAGCTGAACGTGGTCAAGCACAATACAACACTCTGTGTGCGGCATGTCACATGCCAACAGGTAAAGGTATGGCGGCACTGGGTGCACCAAACCTAACTGATGACACTTGGCTATACGGCGGCAAGTTTGAGCAGATCGCTCACACTATCCGTGCTGGCCGTGCAGGCGTAATGCCAGCGCACAAAGATCTTCTTTCAGAAGATAAGATCAAACTGATCTCTGCATACGTCTACAGCTTGTCTAACAACTAATAGACCCCCTGCAGAAGAAAAGGCGACCTGATATATATCAAGTCGCCTTTTTTTTATTCCATTTATAATAGACAATCAAATCAAGTCATATAAGCACAGGCGAGTTGCATGTCTAATATCCCAGTTAAAGATGTCACCCCAAAAAAAGGCTCTGGCGCTGCTGAAACCTACGATCTATACGCTAAACGTGAAGAGATCTACGTCAAGTACACGACCGGCCTATTCAAGAATCTACGAAACATCTCAAGTGCGATCATGTTGCTGATGTTCTACGGTTTCTCTTGGATCCAATACGATGGCAAACAGGCCGTACTATTTGATCTACCAAACCGCCAGTTCCATGTCTTTAACTTCACGTTTTGGCCACAAGATTTCATGCTGCTTTCGTGGCTGCTGATCATTCTCGCCTTTACCCTCTTCTTTGTAACAGTGTTTGCCGGTCGCCTCTGGTGTGGCTATGCCTGCCCACAGTTTGTCTGGACTTGGTTGTTCATACGCATCGAACAGCTGACCGAGGGTGATCGCAACGCTCGCATGAAGCTGGATAAAGCGCCTTGGAGTGCAAATAAGCTTCTGCGCAAACTGGCTAAGCACCTTATCTGGCTTGCTATAGGTGCCGTATCAGCCGTTGCGTTTGTTGGCTACTTCTCGCCGGTACGCGAATTGGTTCCAAACATCCTAAGTTTCAATCTTGGACCCTGGGAGCTTTGGTGGTTGGCCTTCTTTACGGTAGGCACCTACGGTGCGGCTGGCTGGTTGCGCGAACAGGTCTGTATCTACATGTGCCCATACGCTCGTTTCCAGAGCGTTATGTTTGACCAAGATACCTTGATCATCTCTTACGATGAGAAACGCGGGGAGAACCGTGGTGCTCGTAAGCGCCATATCGATCACAAGGCTGAAGGCTTAGGTGACTGTATCGACTGTGGTCACTGTGTGCACGTCTGCCCTGTCGGTATCGATATCCGTGATGGTCTTCAATATGAGTGTGTCGCTTGTGGTGCCTGTGTCGATGCCTGTGACAACATCATGGAGAAGATGGGCTATGAGAAAGGTCTGGTTCGCTACACCACCGAGCATGAGCTTAACGGTAAAAAAACCCATATCTTCCGCCCTCGCTTGATCGGTTACTTCGTCGCGATCTGTGCCATGTTCATCGCCTTCAGTTATGTACTCTTTACACGAGTGCCGCTTGAGGTGGACGTTATTCGTGAACGCGGTCAGCTCTACAGCACCACCAATGAGGGTTTAATTCGTAACACCTACACACTAAAACTGGCAAACAAATCACAACGTGATTACCAGTACGAGATCCGTGTTGAAGGGTTAGAGGATGCCATCATCAAAGGTGATACCGTAGTAAACGTAGCCGTTGGTGAACTACTCGATCACAACCTGTCGATCATTCTGGATCCTCGCGCTATGGAGCGAGCAAACTATGAGATCGATTTTATCGTAACAGCGACTGATGGCTCAGGCGTTGAAGCTGAATCAGAAAGTCGTTTTATAGGTCCTGCGCCGAAGCGTTAAGACAGTGTCACAGAGAATCTGTGATATACTCGCGCGCGGATATTCTTAGGGGTATCCGCGCTTTATTTTAGTCACTATTTTGAGGTTTACATGACTGAACAGACTCACGACATTGGCCCTTGGTACAAGCAGAAATGGCTATGGTTTGTATTGGCGCCGTTGATCGCTGTGGTTATCTATGGAACAACCTTCCTCTATCTTGCTATTACGACTATGGATGGCGTGGTTAAAGACGATTACTACAAAGAGGCACGTGGTACTAATGTCGACACCAGCCGTTCAGATGAAGCGGATCGCTTAGGCATTCACGGTGAAGTATTGCTGGACACACTGACCGGTGACATTCGCTTGGATCTTAAATCGAACAGTTTTTTGGGTGATCAACTCTCTGTTGATCTGGTTCACCCTACCCACCAGAAGTATGATCAAAGCCTTACGGTTCGTTCAGTGGGTGGTACAGGTGTCTACGTTGGCAACTTACAGAGCACACTTACCGGCAAACGCTACCTGATCATTACCAACACTGAGGGTAACTGGCGTCTACGTCGCGAAATATTGCCCCCTTACGATCAAAATACCTTCAAGGTGGGTAAGTTCTAACAGACCAAAATGAGTAATCCAAAAGACTCTTGTTTTCACTGTGCCACCCCTATTCCTAAGGGGGTGAAGGTTGAGCTTTCAATTGATGGAAAGCAAGAGTCATTTTGTTGCCCCGCCTGCCGCGCGGTCACCCAAACAATACTGGGATCAGGTCTAGAGAAGTACTACCAGCACCGCGGCAATCAACAGCAAGAACGCCCCACTGAAATAGAGTCCGAAGATCAACTCGCACTCTATGATAATGAATCCATTCAAGCACCCTTCGTCAGAACCATAGACTCCGATCGCAAAGAGGCCCTCTTTGTCATTGAAGGGATCCACTGTGCTGCCTGTGTTTGGCTTTTAGAGAAGCATCTGACCGAACAGGTTGGTGTCACTAGCTTTACCGTTAACCTAACCAACCACCGCGCTCGACTCGTTTGGAACCCGTCAGAGAAACCCTTAAGTGAACTGATGGCCGCCATCATTTCGATCGGTTACACACCTCACCCGTTTACGCCCAACCAAGAAGAGAAGCTCTACGAACAGGAGCAAAAAAAGGCGATGCGCCGACTCGGTGTGGCCGGTGTCGGCATGATGCAGGTGATGATGATGTCATCGGCACTCTACCTAGGTGACGCCTTCTTCATGGAGGAGCACATCCAGAACTTTATTCGCTGGACCAGCTTCATTGTTGCCACCCCTGTTGTATTTTATGCCGCGCGCCCCTTCTTCAACGCGGCCCGACGGGATCTTCGGACCCGACACCTCAGTATGGATGTGCCGGTATCTATCGCTATTGGTGGCGCTTATATAGCCAGCGTATGGGCTACGATCACACAGAGCGGCGAGGTCTACTACGACTCGGTCTCGATGTTCACCTTCTTCCTGTTGATTGGCCGCTTCTTCGAGATGAAAGCGCGCCACAGAACCGGTATGGCCGGCAATGAGTTGGCCAATATTCTTCCAGCCAGCGCTACGCGATTGACCGAGACAGGCGAACAGCTTGTCCCGGTATCGGAACTCAACCCAGGCGATCGCGTACTGGTTAAGCCCGGTCACTCCATACCAGCTGATGGCATACTCTTTACGCAACACACCAGCATTGATGAGTCGGCCCTCACCGGTGAGCCTCTGCCCGTCAGCAAAGCGCTTGGCGACCCTTTAGTAGGCGGTACCATCAATATGGAGCAAGCGATTGAGATGGAGATCACCAGCAGTGCTGAACAGTCTCGCATGTCCTCCATTTTGAATCTATTGGATCGTGCTCAGGCTGATAAACCCAAGGCGGCTCAGATTGCCGACAAGGTTGCGAGCTATTTTGTCGCTGGCGTTCTTCTAACGGCTGTCGTTGTCAGTCTTATCTGGTGGCAGATATCCCCTTCAGACGCTTTCTGGGTGACACTCTCCGTCCTAGTAGTCACCTGCCCTTGCGCACTCTCCTTGGCTACACCGACGGCTTTAACAGCAGCCATAGGTTCTCTGCGTAAAATGGGACTGCTGGTTACTCGCGGGCATGTATTAGAGAGTTTGGCACAGTGCACGGCCGTCTACTTTGATAAAACCGGCACACTGACCACCGGCAAACTGACGTTGCGTGAGACCACCCCTCTCTGTGAGCAGTCCGTTGATGAGCTCAATCAACTAGCGGCAGCAATTGAGAGCCGCTCAGAGCACCCCATCGCGTCCGCTTTTGCTCCCTACTTTGAATACTCTGTTGAAGAGGCCACTAACCATGTGGGTAGAGGCGTAGAGGGAACGATTAACGGAAACACCTATCGTATTGGTAAACCCGGGTTTGTATCCGAACTCTTTGGAAACCAACCTCCCACTCACCCAGAAGGGACAGGGATTTTTCTTCTGATGGGTAATAGCTCCGGCCCTCTCGCCTGGTTTTCGATTGACGATCAACTTCGACCTGAGGCTATTGAAGCGGTTAAGCAGATCCAAGCATTGGGATTACCTGTTGGCATGCTAACCGGTGATCGCGAAGCGAATGCACAACGCATCGCCTCTGAGTTAGGGATCGATCATGTTGAAGCGCACTTGTCGCCAGAAGATAAGCTAGCTCGTGTAAAGGCGATGCAAAACAACGGTGAACGCATCCTGATGATTGGCGATGGTATCAACGACATTCCCGTTCTGTCCGGTGCGCAGACCTCTATTGCGATGAACGGCGCGACAGACCTTGCCAAAACATCCTCTGATGCTGTGTTGGTCAGCTCTGATCTAAGACGCATCCCTGGCTCCCTTAACATGGCTCGTAAAACACGAAACATCATTCGTCAAAATATTGGCTGGGCTTTGTTATACAACCTAATCGCGCTACCCTTAGCAGCAAGTGGTTTTATTGCCCCCTGGATGGCGGCTATTGGCATGTCCCTTAGCTCGCTGATTGTTGTCGGCAATGCCCTTCGTCTAACCAAACAGCTGTAGGTTTTTATGGAAATCGTCTATTTACTTATCCCTGTCGCGATCATCTTGGTAGCCTTTGCGACCTGGGCTTTCTTCTACAGCGTTAATTCTGGTCAATTTGATGACCTAGAGTCCCCTGCTCATCGCATTCTATACGACGATGATGAAGATATGATTCCTGAAGACGCGCGCGTCAAAAAAGAGCCTGAAGCTCCATCCTCTGAAACACCAAAAGATTGAGCATGCTGCCCGCCTCTCTTAGCTTCACCTCGGCATTCATCATTGGCCTTCTTGGCACAACACACTGCCTAGCCATGTGTGGTGGACTTGCCTCGAGTCTCAGTATAGGTGGAACAGGTCGAGCCAACTCCCTATTAGGTCTGTTTAGCTACAATCTTGGACGTATCGCTAGCTACTGTGCAGCGGGTGCCATTCTTGGTCTGTTAGGTGCAACCCTACAACAGACAGAGATAGCCTTTGCGCTACGCTGGATTGCAGGCCTTCTACTGATCAGCATGGGCCTCTACATCGCACAGTGGTGGTTTGGCCTAACGAAACTGGAACAGGCTGGCTCGCTATTGTGGAAACAGATAGCGCCTCTTCTTAAACCCTTTATGCCTGCCGACACCCCGTTTAAAGCCTTAGTACTGGGCATTGGCTGGGGCTGGCTACCTTGCGGTCTGGTCTACAGCACCTTAATCTGGTCATCGGCCGCCGGTAGCGTTGCAGAGAGCACTCTACTCATGCTGGGCTTTGGCTTGGGCACTTTGCCAGCCATGCTCGCCACTGGGCTACTGGCTAAACAACTACGCGAGCTGGTCGCCCACACATTGGTGCGCAAACTCTCGGGGCTACTGTTGATACTGATGGGCATTTGGACACTGCTAAGCGCGTAGCGGTTGACCCGTATCAACACATAACTCCCTATTATTGCTTAATATTCTGACATCTGAAGATTAAGGAATATTACTGTGCTGCAACAGACCAACATCCAGTGGGATACCGACCTGATTCGCCGTTATGATTTAGCAGGTCCTCGCTACACCTCTTACCCAACCGCACTGCAATTTACTGACACCCCAGACAGTGTCAAAACGCTCTCTAAAGCGATCAGTGAGCGCGACAGTCGTAAGCCTTTATCACTCTATATTCACATCCCCTTCTGTGCGCACGTCTGCTACTACTGCGGATGCAACAAGGTGGTCACAAAAGATCGCTCCCGTGCAGAACCCTACCTTCAGACGCTGTTAAAAGAGATTAAACTGCGTAGCACTGAACTGGGCAGTGACGTTCAAGTGGATCAGCTTCACTGGGGCGGCGGCACACCCACCTTCATTGATGATGAGCAGACCGCTCGTTTAATGCAGGCGCTAAAAGAGGCCTTTAAACTGCGTGATGACGATCAAGGTGACTACGCCATTGAGATCGATCCTCGTGAAATGACTAAAGACCGCTTAAAGCTGCTGCGTGAATTGGGTTTCAACCGCATCAGCATAGGGGTTCAGGATGTTAACGAAGCGGTTCAAATCAAGGTAAACCGCGTGCAATCCCTAGAGATGACAACGGACCTGCTTAAAGAGGCGCGTGAACTGGGCTTTCGCTCAATCAACGTTGATCTAATCTATGGCTTGCCGCTGCAAACTGAAGAGAGCTTTGCCGAGACCTTGGACCGAATTCTAGAGCTACGACCCGATCGTCTCTCGGTATTTAACTATGCTCACCTACCCGAGCGCTTTAAACCACAGCGTCGTATCAATGCCGATGAGTTACCCGACGCGCTCACTAAACTTGCGATTCACCATCAAAGTATTGAGAAGCTGACGGCAGCGGGCTACCGCAACATTGGTATGGATCACTTTGCTCTGCCAGACGACACACTGACACAACACCAAGATGATGGAACGCTGCACCGTAACTTCCAGGGCTATACCACTCACTCACAGTGTGACTTGATTGGTTTGGGCGTCTCATCGATTAGTCAGATTGGCGATTACTACCTACAGAACAGCCCTAACATTGAGCGCTACACGCAAGATATTGAATCTCAGGGCTCAGCATTAACCAAAGAGTACTGCCTCAATGAGGATGACAAAATTCGCAGAGCGGTGATTACCCGCCTGATCTGTGACTTCCAACTCGATTTTGCCGATCAATCCAAAGCGCTCAATATCGACTTTAAAGAGTATTTTGCTAACGAATTAAAACTGCTTGAGCCGATGGCACAGGATGGCCTGATTCATTTAAGAGAGGATGGAATGGATGTCACCGCCGCTGGGCGTTTGTTGATTCGTCGAATCTGCATGACCTTTGATGCCTATATCGATCACTCAGAACAGCGATTTTCTAAAATCATCTAATCCGATTTTGCACAGTAAATTTCACTAAAAGTGGACCGTTAAAAAGTCCACTTTTTTATCTAAATTGACTTGGGTCAATAAAGCGCTTTTGGATATACTGTCAGGCAACTAAGGAGCCCTTATGTCTGACACCAAAAACATCAAACTCGCCAGCATCGGCCAGGTAAGCTGTAACACCTGCAGCTTGAGTACACTCTGCTTGCCTGTCTCTCTAAACGACGAAGAGGCTTCGCCTCGACGATATCGTTGATAAGAGCAAACCACTTCACAAGGGCGACTTCCTGTTTAGACAGGGTGAAGAGTTCACGTCACTGTTCGCCATTCGTGCGGGGTCGTTAAAAACTTACTCTGTAAACCCTGAGGGAGAAGAGCAGATCAACGGTTTCTACTTCCCAGGTGAACTGGTTGGCCTAGCCGGATTCGATTCAGGCAGCTACCCAATGTCGGCTAAGATGCTTGAGACGACCACTGTCTGTGAGATCCCTTTCTCACGCTTGGACGATCTGGCAGGTCAAATGCCAGAGCTGCGTCGTTCTGTGATGCGCTCTATGAGCCACGAGATCAGCGATGACCAACAGATGATGATGCTGCTCTCTAAAAAGACGGCTGAACAACGTATCGCAACCTTTATTTTCAAGCTGTCGCAACGTTATGCCCTGCGTGGCTACTCTGCACAATCCTTCCGACTTTCGATGTCACGTAACGAAATAGGCAACTACCTTGGCCTAGCGGTCGAGACGGTCAGTCGAATCTTTACACGCTTCTCTTCACAAGAGCTGATTCGTGTTGAAGGTAAAGAGCTGGAAATTCTTGATCAAGCAGCGCTGCTGGATGCGGCTGGTGAAGCACCCAGCCCAGAGTGCAATCAACACCACGGTTAAATAAGGATCTTTAATGTCTTACGACGAGCACTATGTAAAATCGGTTGTCCGCTCTATTCCAGATTGGCCAGAGCCTGGCATTCTGTTCCGTGATATTACGCCGATTTTTCAAGATCCACGTGCCTCTCGCATGGTCGCAAACGCCTTTATTGATCGTTACATGCAGATGGATATTACCCACATAGCCTGTATCGATGCTCGAGGTTTTCTATTTGGTGCGATTATTGCGCACCAGCTGAACAAGCCTCTGATTTTGGTTCGTAAAAAAGGCAAGTTGCCCGGTGAAACGATTCACCAAGACTATACGCTAGAGTACGGCACAGCCTCCGTGGAGATTCAGAAGGATGCCGTTACCGCTGGCGACAAAGTGGTATTGATCGATGACCTTATTGCCACTGGGGGCACAGCACTGGCGGCCTGCACACTGATCAACGGTCTAGGGGCTAGCGTTGTTGAGGTAGCAGCGCTGATTGACCTGCCAGACCTTAACGGATCACAAAAAATCCAAGACACCGGCGTCCCCGTATACTGCTTACTGGCCTACGACGGTCTCTAATAGAAACCGAGGTTTAGCCACCTCGGTTTTTTTATACCTAGAAACGATAAAAATTTTAAGTTTAATGGAGTTTTAAATGCTTCGACTATCGACCACCCTACTCGCTGCATCACTTATGGCAGCAACTGCACAGGCTGAACAGGTTCAGATTCCTTTTGAGGGTTTAACACTCAACGGCAATCTTGAACTGGCTGCTGATAAATCCTTAGCAGACGGTGTCCTAATGCTGACGCACGGCACCCTGGCTCACAACGAGATGGAGATCATCAGCTACGTGCAGGAACAGATGGTCGATTACGGCATCTCTACTCTAGCCATCAACCTGAGTTACGGCCTAGATAACCGCGAATCAGCGATGTACGACTGTACCCTTCCGGCTCAACACACCATGCAGCAAGCACTGGCTGAAATGGATGCATGGCAAACCTGGCTAGATGGACAAGGCGCAGGCGATCGTTGGGTAATGGGTCACTCGCGTGGCGGCAACCAGACGGCTCAGTTTGCTGCAGCTAACCAAGATAAGATCAAAGGCCAAGTTCTATTAGCACCTGCAACTTGGGACTACACTAAGACCATAGAGGGTTATGGCAAACGCTATGAAACGCCTATCGAGCCGATTCTAGAAAAAGCTAAGGGAATGGATCCTAAGGCGATGATCGATGGCATCAGCATCATCTACTGTGAGAACAGCGGTGCGTCAGCTGAAGCGGTCCTAAGCTACTACGGTAACTACCCTGAGTACGACACACCCACCGTGTTAAAAGAGACTAACATCCCTACTCTGGTCATCGCAGGCAGCTTGGATACCGTGGTTGCAGATCTTCCTGAAAAGATGGAAAGTATCGACAAAGAGAACATTGAACTAGTAGTCGTTGAGGATGCAGATCACTTCTTCTTAGATCTGTTTGCCGACGAGGCGGTGGAATATGCGGTCGATTTTATCGAAAACCTGTAGTGCACTTCTTCTCAGCTTGGGCCTTATGATAAGCGCCCAAGCCGAGGTAACACTTAAGACAGCCACAGATCTTCAGTCGCTTGGTAAAGCGAACCCAAATGAAGTGATTGTTCTGTTGGTCTCTCAGGATGGTTGTGCCTTCTGTGTTACCGTCAAAGAGGACTTCCTAAAACCTCTTTTACAAACGAACGATGCACCCCCTATTCAGGTACTGGATCTGAGCAACCCTACTCCCGTCATCAACTTTGATGGCTCAACGGGCTCGGCAGAACAGGTCGCTAAGAGCTTGGGTGGACGCTTCACCCCGACCATTCTATTTGTCGATGCAAAGGGCGAGACTCGCGCTAAAAAGATCGTCGGTGTGAACACGCCAGAGTTCTACGGTTACTACATCGATGAAGCGATTAAATCGGCTCGTAACAGCTTTTAACCACAGAAACTAACCGCAAGCAGAGGGCTCTCTGCTTGCATCCCTTCTATCAGAGCAACATAATAGCGCCCCTTCACCTAATCCGCATTTAGAGGTTTTATGCTCTGGTTTCGTAACGCCATTTGGTACCGTTTTTCTCCCAGTGATTCATTTAATGAAGCCGCACTGATGGAGGCGCTAGAAGCCAGACCCTTCGTACCCTGTAAAGGCGCTGAACCACGTTCAGTGGGTTGGGGTGAAGTGGCGCCTGGTGTCATAGATCTACCGGTACTGACCAGTCACGGTTTTCACCTAATCTCACTGCGTGAAGAGGAGAAGATCCTCCCTTCGAGTGTGATTAAAGATCAGCTCAACGAGAAGGTAGAGCAGATAGAGGCGACTGAAGATCGTAAGGTCTACCGTAAAGAGAAGGTGCAGCTTAAAGACGAGATTACCCTGACGTTATTGCCACGTGCATTTACACGCCGTAAAACCACACGTGCTCTTATCGCGCCTCACCATAAACTACTGATTGTGGAGGGCAGCAGCTTTAAGCGCGCAGAAGAGCTGCTAAGCACACTGCGTGAAGATCTAGGGTCACTATCGGTAAAACTGACCTCGACCGCGCTTCCGGCCAACAAAGTGTTCAGCGACTGGCTACTAGAGAACCGTGATCTACCCCGTGCACTTGAGCTGGGCGCTGTCACCGAGTTTACCGATCCTTTAGAGACCAGCAGCCAGATCAAGATTAAAGGCCAAAACCTGACTGACAAAGAGATCCAAGCGCACCTTAGCGGCGGCATGTTAGCAGAGCGCCTAGAACTGGTGTGGCGCGATCAGCTGCAGTTTGTCATGCACTCGGATCTAACCCTGCACTCGATTAAAATGACGGATCAGTACCAAGAGCAACAGAGCGACCGCGAGCAAGAGGACGAAGCACTGGCACTGGATGCTGATCTAGCCCTGTTGGGCATTGAATTTACCCGCCTACTCCCTGAGCTTTTGGAAGCCCTGGGCGGTGAGGCAGAAGAGGCTTAATTTTGGCAAAGACCTACTCCGTAAAAGAGATCTTCTACACCCTACAAGGCGAAGGCTTTCACGCAGGACGCCCTGCGGTGTTCTGTCGCTTTACCGGTTGTAATCTTTGGAGTGGTCGTGAAGCCGATCGAGTGGCTGCAGTCTGCCAATTCTGTGATACCGATTTCGTGGGTACGGATGGTCAAAACGGCGGCAAGTTCACCTCCGCCGAAGCCCTGGCACAAAGGATCGCTAGCTTCTGGCCAGATCCTAAGCAAGGACAACCCTTTGTCGTCATCACCGGGGGCGAGCCTGCCCTGCAGATGGACAGCGATCTGATCGATGCTCTACATAACCAAGGGTTTGAGATCGCCATTGAGACCAACGGCACCCTACCGCTTCCAAACGGAATCGATTGGGTCTGTGTCAGCCCCAAAGGGAGCTCCGAGATTGTTCTTTTAGAGGGCCACGAACTCAAACTGGTCTACCCGCAAAAAGAGCTCAGAGCACAGCCAGAACAGTTCCAAAATCTAAGCTTCGAACACTTCTACATCCAACCCCTGGATGACCAAAACGCGCTTGAAAATCGTGCACGTTGTATCGAATATTGTATGCAAAATCCTCAATGGAAATTGAGCATTCAGACCCACAAAATCCTTGACATCGACTGATCGTTTTTAACCTTTAATCCTCTAAAATCGAACACCCCAGTAACCATGAGGGCTAGCGAACTATGCTCACACTATCTGTGGATAACCTTGTGCATAGAGTCATCAAAGGTGAACTAAAGCGTCATACAAAGGTAAATACAGCAAATTGGTTAAAAATTAACCAATACTATTAAAGCTTAAATAAACAATAACTTAAATAGGTAATGTAATCTTGAATTGTCTATTTTGGGCCTAACCTGATCTTAATGTCGAAAATAGAACTTAAGTTAGCACTTTAGCGACACTGATGCAGAATTACTCACTCGCCTCTTTAAAAAAGCGCTCAATATCATCTCTTAGCACCCTGCCTATGTGTCGGCCCTTTCTAGTGACAAGCAACTCATCTTGGCCACTCGATTGCATCAACTCCATCGCTTGTAACAGGGTCGCTTTGGACTCAATCACTACCTGATTATCTGTAGCAAAATCCGCATCACTCTCACTCAGCTGAATCATTAACTCTTTAACGCTGTGGCTGGTCATGACGCGTCTGTAGATTTTCGTGTTTCGACTCACCCCTTGAAGCAACAGCAGTCGCTCAAAGATCGAGGGGCGGTTAAACAGCGATCGCATGATCAGGTCTGAGAGTACGATTACCGTGAGGGCTAGCGTTAGGGTGTGGACATTGCCGCTGAGTTCAAATACGGCCAGTAGAGCTGCCAGTGGTGCATGTATGACCGCTGATAACATCGCAGCCATCGCGATCAGCGATAGGCTGGCCTGATCAATCTCAAAATCGGTGCCGATTAATTGATAACCAAGGATAGAACCGATCAACGCGCCTAAGGTAAGCGAGGGCCCTATCATTCCTCCAGGTATGCCTAGGCCGATTACCAGAGGCGGTATAAATAGGTAGAAGAGAAGTAATAGATAGAGGGCTTGTTCCGCATAGGCTTGATCAAGGGTACCCAGCATCACTTCGTGTACAGGGGTGAACAGGATCGGCTCATAAGCAACCAGCGCACCAACTAACAGGCCTGAGAAGATCAATTTCGCTGGCCAATATTGCCCACGCTGTTTTGCTAATCGCGTGACGATCTCGTGAAACAGAAACGCCGCGACACCGATGAGTACTGCCAACAGCACCAGAACTGGCAGGTGAGCAAACAGGTCACTGCTTTTCAGGCTGTGACCCAACAGTTCTGGAGAACCAAATAGGGCTCTGGAGATGGCATCGGCACTGATGGAAGCGACAATAATGGCGGTAAAGCCGACCAGGCTGTATTCAAGAAGAATGACCTCCATCGCAAACAGAACACCGGCTAACGGGGTATTAAAGAGCGCAGCGATGGCGGCCGCAGAGCCGCAGCCTATCAGCAGCCTTTGATAACTGTTAGAGACGCCCACTTTGGTGCCCAACCAACTACTGAACGCCGCACCAATGTGAACCCCAGGCCCTTCACGACCTACGGGTTGTCCGGTGCCTATGGCCAAGGTCGCACCCACGATCTGATTCAATAAGTTTTTAAAGGGTAAGGCGCCATGTTGGTAAGAGAGGTGCTCAAAAAGATGCGGTATGCCCACTCGGCGGCTGTCTTTAGATTGACCACTCCAAAAGAGCCATAAGAGCACAGAACCCGTTACAGGCAGAGCAAAAAGAACCCAAGGATCAGATGTCGACAACCCAAGCCCGCTAACCAGTTCAGTCGGTAGCGTAATGAGCCAACGGAACAGCCCCATCACCAATGCGGTGACGACGCCGACGGCGATACCTAATAGCACAAGCTGGGGTAACTTATTAAACGACGCTCTACTTGAGTTAGGTGTCGTATCTGACGGCTTTGAAGACATGTCGCTAGGCCAATAGTCATGAATGAATAGACAAAATTTTATCACATTCATTTTACAGAGACTCTGGCCCTGAATGCCTTAGTCACTTATCCTTATCAGAGTTAACTCTGGGAGCTTTCATGCAAAACGAATTGGATACCCGCCGTAAAGAGGCCGAAAAAGTCACACTCATTGGTTCAGCCGTCGACCTCTTTTTAGGGGTGACTAAAATTGTGGTTGGTTTTTTTGCCAACTCGGCTGCCCTGATTGCTGACGGTGTTCATTCGCTCTCAGATCTTGCCACCGATTTTATGGTGATTGCGGTTCTACGCATTTCTCATCAAGAACCCGACGAAGATCACCCTTGGGGGCATGGTCGTTTTGAGACGGTGGGTACCACGGCGCTGGGTGTTGTCTTGATTCTGGTGGGTCTTGGTATGGCCTACGAGTTAATCAGCAATCTATTCTCAGGTGTCCCTGCCGAGGTGCCTACCTGGCCGGCTCTGGTTGTTGCTGCTATCTCAATCATCTCTAAGGAGTGGATCTTCCGTTATAGCCTTGCGGTGGGCAAGCACCTTAAATCGGATCTATTGATTGCGAACGCCTGGCACTCACGAACTGAT
The DNA here is from genome assembly GCF_013283315.1 of Marinobacterium sp. xm-g-59. Taxonomy (NCBI): domain Bacteria; kingdom Pseudomonadati; phylum Pseudomonadota; class Gammaproteobacteria; order Oceanospirillales; family Oceanospirillaceae; genus Marinobacterium; species Marinobacterium sp. xm-g-59. Next base: position 311,953 of record NZ_WBYR01000001.1, read on the forward strand.
GCGCTGTCATCGATTGTGGTGTTCGTTGCACTCATTGGGGCCATGCTCGGTTGGGTTTGGCTTGATGCAGTGGCGGCAGTATTGGTAGCAGGCCTAGTCACTAAGATCGGTTGGGGACTGGTTAAACGCAGTCTTACGGAGTTGGTTGATACCGCCCTACCCGAGGAGCAAGCCGCCGAGTTTCGTGCTGTTGTAAATGAGGTTGAAGGCATCATTAACGTTCACGACTTCAAATCACGTCCCATGGGAAGCCAGATCATTCTAGAGATGCACCTTCAGGTTGCACCACATTTGAGCGCCAGCGAAGGCCACTATTTAGGGGACCAAGCGGTCTGCGCGTTGACCGAGGCGTTTCCGGAGATCAGCCAAGTGATCTTCCACATCGATACCTACAATGATGAGCATTTAGATGAGTTGAGCTGCCCGATCATGCCGACTCGTGGCACCATTCGAGAAGCGGTTGATGCTGCATTGAACGATGCCGTTGGCAGCAGCAGTGGTTATCAACTGCAGCTCTACTATTCGCCGAAGAAGGTTGATTTAGAGATTCGTCTACTACCGGCTATGCAGCCGTTGTTGGATGAGAAATCACTGACTCCCAGCCAGTTGAAGCAGGCGCTTAAAGAGACGTTAAGCAAACACAGTTGGCTTCACCATCTAGAGGTGCTGGTTGTTGCACAATAAGAAGTAACACACTGGTATCGGCCATTAAACATACCGATACCAGTGGCTTAGAACTTAACGGGTTTTCTGCCTCATTGTGACAAACTCTTCAGCAGCCGTTGGGTGAATGCCGATCGTTCGATCGAAATCACGTTTAGTCGCGCCCGCGATGACTGCAACTGCAAGACCTTGCAAGATTTCACCAGCATCCGCACCGACCATATGAATGCCCACGATTTTATCAGTGGCAGACTCCACGATCAGTTTCATCAGTGTGCGCTCTTCACTACCCGAGATGGTGTGGCGCATCGCTCTGAAATCTGAGACGTAAACATCCACGCTGTCAAAACGTTCACGCGCCTGCTCTTCCGTTAGTCCCAAAGTACCAATATTGGGCTGGCAGAAGACCGCCGTTGGGATTAACTCATAGTTAGGCAGTTCGCCCTCACCGCTGCCATAGAGGTGATCAACCAACGACATCGCCTCAGCGAGCGCGACAGGCGTTAACTGAACACGATCGATCACATCACCTAAGGCGTAAATTGATGGTACTGAACTTTGGAAATGATCATTAACCTCAATGGCACCTTTGCTATTCATCGCAACGCCTGCTGATTCGAGCCCAAGGTTGGCCGTTTTAGGCACACGACCTGTGGCATACAGAATCTGATCAACAACACGGACTTCACCGTTAGACAGGGTTACATCGAGTGCACCGTCAGAACGCTTCTCGATGCTAGCGACATCGGTATTAAAGCTTAATTTAATCCCTTTGCGAGCCACTTCAGTTGCCGTGAACTCGCGCACCTCTTGGTCAAAGCCACGCAAGAATAGATCGCCTCGGTAGACCAGTTCCGTTTGTGCTTGCAGACCGGCAAAAATACCGGCGAACTCAATGGCAATGTAACCACCACCGACCACCATGACGCGCTGTGGGAAGCTGTCTAGATCAAAGACTTCGTTTGATGTGATGGCGTGCTCTTTACCGGGAATATCGGGCACAAATGGCCAACCACCGACTGCCACTAAAATACGCTCAGCCGTTATTGTCTCACCATTCACGCTGACTGAATTAGGACCTGTCACCGTTGCGCGTCCATTGATGCGGGTACAACCCGAGTTATCCAACAATTTACCGTAGATACCATTGAGGCGAGCGATCTCGTGCTTTTTGTTGTCACGCAGTGTCGCCCAATCAAAGCTGACGGAGTCTGCATTGACACCAAAGCCGCGACTCTCTTCGATCTCTTGCATGTACTCCGATGCATAGACGTAGAGTTTTTTAGGCACACAACCGACGTTGACACAGGTACCGCCCAAATGGAGATCCTCTGCCACGGCCACTTTAACCCCTTTCGCCGCCGCCATACGCGCCGCACGCACACCACCAGACCCTGCACCAATAACAAAAAGATCGTAATCGTAACCGCTCATGCTCTACCTATCTGAGATCATTAATATTCAATCACTTAAGCTTACCCTGTGTGAGAGGCTGCATCCAATTAAGAAGCGCAAATGATGTGATTGAGTAGGGCTATTGGCACCGGTGTCTGGCCTTCAGCCTGACATCCACTATCTCAGCGTTTTCCAGGTAAGTAGTAAAGCATACTTGCGGATGACAGGCTGAAGCCAGTCACCGAAAAGATCGCCTCATCTTTGATAAGGCTCCAACAATAACAGGGTTATTCTTTTAACCCTCCCCCATTTTCGGTAGCATCCAAGCCACTAGACTTTGGAGGTTGTTATGTTTGTTGTCTCGTTTAATACCAATGGCATTCGTGCGCGTTTTCATCAGTTGCAGGCTTTGGTGGATAGCCACTCGCCCGATGTCATCGGTATTCAAGAGACCAAGGTGCATGATGATCAGTTCCCGATTGAAGAGATGGAGAAGCTGGGTTACCACGCCTATTTCCATGGTCAAAAGACCCACTACGGGGTTTGCCTTCTCTCCAAAGAGCCGGCTTTGTCGATTCAAAAAGGGTTTGTCACCGATGAAGAGGATGCTCAACGTCGCATGATCATCGGGGATTTCAAAACAGCCAAGGGAGAGACACTGCGTATCATTAATGGCTATTTCCCGCAGGGCGAGAACATAGCTCACGAGACAAAATACCCTGCCAAACGCAAATTCTACGCGGATCTAAGTGACTACCTACAAAATGATAATGACCCCAACAGCAATCTACTGGTGATGGGGGATTTGAACATCTCTGCGACCGACAAGGATATCGGTATCGGTGAACCCAACCGTGTGCGCTGGCTGAAAACCGGTAAAACCAGCTTCCAACCCGAGGAGCGTGAGTGGTTACAGCGCCTGTATGACTGGGGACTGGTTGACTCATTCCGTGAACAGCATCCAGAGACCAACGATCTGTTTAGCTGGTTCGATTACCGCAGTCGCGGGTTTGAAGATACGCCTAAACGTGGTCTGCGTATCGATGCAATCATGCCGACCGAACCTCTAATGCAAAAGTGTTTGGAGACCGGCATCGATCTGGATATTCGTGGTATGGAAAAACCCTCTGACCACGCACCAGTCTGGGCTAAGTTCGATCTTTAAATACTTTATTGATCGTGAATAACCAAAATATCGGACTCTATTCTATTTAAAAGACGTGCGGTGGTGCTGCCCATTAAGAAGCGCTCCACCCACCCTTTTTCGGGTGCGCCCAGAATCAACAGATCGATCTTCTCTTGCTGACAGAACTCAGGCAATTTTTCATCCGCATCCCCGACAATCAATTTAAGCAGTGGCGAGCCCAATGGACGGTTTAGAGGCTCAATCAACGATTCAATTCTTTGACGATGCTCCTCACCTACCTGTTTCTGAAGCGATTCAAAATCTTCTGCTAAATGCTCATCGTAGATGACGCTCTGTGGAAGTGTTTGAAAACAGTGAACGACATGAAGCTCAGCTGACAGCCGTTGTGCAAAGTGATCAGCCACCTCAAGCAGTTGCTTCTCCAACCTGTGATTGCGACTATCCAGATGGAACGGATCAATGGCTACGGCAATCCTTGGGTGGGCCTGCCAGGGTTGATCATTGGCTAGCAGAACCGGTTCATGGAGACGACGCACCAACTCTTGCTCATCGCCACCGATTAGCCAATCCAACAGATCATGTTTTCTGACACGGGGTACCACCATCAAGTCAGGCTGGTAACGATCTGACTCTTCTAGTGCCGCTTTAAGAAAGCTAGGGTGCCAACGAATATCAGCCGCTACATCCTGTGGTAGGTCTAACTCTTCGATGTGCCGCTCAGCTTGGTTGAGCCTGTGCGTCACATAGAGTGCCAACGCATCCTCTTGTGATGGTTGATCTTCCGCCGTCGCCGTTTCAAACGCAGCGTTATAGACCGACTGAAACCACTCGATATGGGACGACTCTGCACAGAGTGCCGACGCTTTTAACAGCGGCTGCGGAGAGTAGTGTGACTCTTCACTAGTGACCAGTACTCGTTGGAACATAAATACTCTCCTGCACTCTACTATGCGATTAATTGCAGTATAGCGTTAACTGTCGAAATGAGCCTGACTCAGCGCAATTAAGGGCGATTAATAGATTCGATAGGATAATAAAAATTTACAAACCCCCATCAAGTCGTTATATTCAAAACTGCTAATTAAGCAAATTCACATCCCTTTGGGGACCGATCATTACCGAGTTCAACTATGACAGATACACAACGCCTACCCGCAGACACATTAGAGCTAATGCGTGAAAACTCAAAAGAGGCCGCGCGTTTGATGAAGGCACTCGCAAACGGTAGTCGATTAATGATTCTTTGCTACTTGGAAGGTAAAGAGCTCTCTGTCACCGAGCTAAACGAGCATCTGGATCTAAGCCAGTCCGCCCTGTCACAACACCTAGCAGTGCTGCGTCGTGATGGCCTAGTTAAAACTCGTCGCGATTCGCAAACGATCTACTACTCACTTGAAGGCGATCGTGCACAACGAATTATCAGCACTCTGCACGGCATGTACTGCGGCATTTAAATCAATAGCATGTACAACAGGCTGCCCAGCGCAATGCTGAGCAGCGCATTTTTGCTCAACCACTGAGTCACGGCTACCAGCATTAAACTTCCCAGACTTACTGCCCACTGTTGATTGGCCATCGGCAGATCAGAGACCGCATACACCACCAACAGAACCATTAAAACGGGCGGCAGATATCGACCCAGATACTCCAGTAGTGGGTGCTGACTGTGACGCGATAAAAAGAGAAACGGTAGCGCACGTGTAGCCACTGTTGCCAACGCTGCTAACGCTATAAAGCTGATCAGATAGAGTGACTGGTCCATCGCTGCCTCAAGTAGTTAATTAACATTAGAACCAGTGCGGTAGTGATCGATAGCAACAGCATCTGATCTTGCCAAAGCCAAATGGCAATCAGCCCAATCAAACAGGCTATCAACATCAAACCCGCCGCTCTATGCGTTCGATACTGCTCAACGGCCAGTACCACGAACAGTGCCGGCAGCACTATCTCCAAACCTAAATCGGGCAGTGTCAACTGAGCGCCCAATAGAGCACCAATCAATGTACCGAAAACCCAGTAGCTCTGATTGATGCCTGCCAAGCGCCAATAATCTTGCTGCTGCAGGCCGCTCTCTTTTGGCAGCCCGGTTATCAGTGAGAAGGTCTCATCGGTCAATGCAAAGACCATGTAGGCCTTACGCCACCCAGTAAGCTTTAGCGAAGATAGCAGTGTCAGGCCATAGAAGATGTGCCGACTGTTCAGGAGGAAAACAGCCACAAACACTTCTAACAGCCCTGCATGATTGGCAATCAAACCCACCGATAAAAACTGGGCAGAGCCGGCAAACACAATGACGCTGAATGCAACGGCCCAATACCAATCCAATCCCAACTCGGTGACAAACAGCACGCCGAAGGCCATCCCAAGTGGAAGGTAGCCAAATAGAACCGGCAATGAGAGTCTAAAAAGATGCATGCATTCACTTCTCGTAAAAAAGCGATCCTCGCTCAGGCTCTTGATCAGGTCAACTTTATAGATAGTTAAAATATCGATTTTTATTGAAATCAGATTGAAAAAATTAATTTTCTCAAAATTCTAAGCATGAACTATATTCCGCATTAACGGTAACCCTCGACCGTGACTAGCGTCAGAACTGAGCGATCAATTTTATAGAGTGAGATTAAGAGATGGGCAGCAAAGTCCGTGTCGATGAAAAGATCGAAGACCTCGACGATTGGAATGATCAATTCGAAGAGCAAGAGAGCCAACGTAACCGATCCAGATACAATGCTAAGCGCAGACGTCAGATCGAAGATATTATGGAGGATCGCGTTCTCGCCAGTCAGTTACGTGACGCTTACGACGAACTTTACTAGGCTCCCCGTACCACCTAAGTCTTAATAAAAAAGGTTGTGGTCAAAGTTTAACTTTGTTTATATGGAGTTGACTGAAGTTGACCTTAATTATTGAGGGCAAGTTCGGCACACCCGACCGGTGGCAGTATCAATAGCTGACACCGGTCGACCTCTTCTTCTTTCCCTACTTCGCTTCTGATACTATCTCAGCTCAAATTTATCCATTTGTAAGGTTTCGTTATGAGTAAGTTTTGGAGCCCGCAGATCCATGATCTCGTTCCTTATACACCCGGTGAACAACCTAAGGTTGCCAACTTAGTTAAACTCAACACCAATGAGAATCCTTACCCCCCTGCTCATGGGGTTCAGGAAGTGTTAACCGCGTTTGAGACCGATCGTTTACGCCTCTATCCAGACCCTGAGTCTTCTGCGCTCATCAATGAGCTTTCAACCACTCTGGGTGTGCCTAACGAAAATCTATTTGTCGGTAATGGCTCAGACGAAGTGTTGGCTCATGCGTTTATGGCTTTCTTCCGTCAAGAGAAGCCACTGGTTAAACCAGACATCACTTACAGCTTCTACGATGTTTATGCTGATCTATATGGAATTGAGATTAAGAATCAAAAACTTAATGATGATTTCTCAATCTCTTTAGAGGATTACCCACTGGATAATGGCGGTATCATTTTTGCCAACCCGAATGCTCCTACTGGGTTAGCTCTGCCGTTAAAGCAGATCAAAAACCTACTCGATCGCAACACTGAAACGGTGGTATTGGTGGATGAAGCGTACGTCGATTTCGGTGGCGAATCGGCCATTGAGCTAGTGAATCAATACCCTAACCTTGTGGTGACACAGACCTTCTCTAAGTCGCGCTCACTTGCTGGTTTGCGCATCGGTTATGCAGTCGCACAACCCCATCTGATCGACGGCTTGAATCGAGTTAAAAACTCATTCAACAGCTACCCTATGGATATGCTCGCGATCGCAGCTGGCGTTGCCTCATTGAAAGACAGCGCCTACTTCAAGGAGATGTGTGACAAAATCATCGCAACGCGCGAGACCACTCGTGATCGCCTTGAAAAGCTAGGTTTCAACATACTTCCATCAGCAACCAACTTCCTCTTTGCCGAGCACCGGTTTATTGAGGGGGGTGAGTTGATGGGCTATTTACGTACTAAAGGGGTGTTAGTTCGCCACTTCAGTCGCCCTGAGATCGCGAACTTCCTTCGCATCACCATTGGTACCGATGCTGAGATGGATGCATTGATCGACGCACTCAAATCGCACCCTGATATGGTCGAGCTAGACGCTTGAACCAATCAATAGCGTCACAACAGGACTCACACAAAGAGTATCGACAAGGACTCTTCCAAGGCACCCTAGCTTATCTAATCTGGGGCTGCTTTGGACTCTACTTTACCCTACTCGCCGAGGTACCCGCCGACGAGGTGTTAGCACACCGTATTGTCTGGTGTGTGCTCTTTGTTGGCTTGCTAATTCTTCTACAGAAAAAAATCCGTTCCACCTGGACGATGTTAACGTCCAAGAAGACGCTGTTCTGGTTAAGCATTTCATCACTGCTCATTAGTGGTAACTGGTGGATCTATATCTGGGCGGTAGGCAGTGGCCAAGTGATCGCGGCCAGTCTGGGTTATTTTCTGTCGCCTTTGGTTGCGGTGTTGTTGGGTCTTATCTTTTTTAAAGAGCAACTCAACAGGTTACAAAAAACATCGGTCTTCTTCGCCTCTGTCGGGGTCTTATGGCAGATAGTCGCCATTGGCGAGTTCCCATGGATCGCTGTTAGCCTCTCGCTGCTGTTCGGCTTTTACGGCGTCGTGCGTAAGCAGATAGCGGTCGATTCAGTCAGCGGATTGTTGATTGAGACCCTAATCATGTTGCCGATCGCTCTGATCTACCTAAGCTTGCTAGCCACCCAGGGTGTTGATCATTTCGGAGCATTCACTTGGGAGTTAATCGGTGCCGGCGTCATGACCGCTGTTCCACTGATGCTGTTTGCCTCTGCCGCCAGAAAGCTTCCGTTAGGTACCGTAGGCTTCCTAAACTACATCGCCCCGATCATGCAGTTTCTTAGCGCTGTGTTCATTTTGAACGAAGCCTTCGGCATCGATCGTTTTATCAGCTTTGCTTTTATTTGGGTGGGGCTGATTGTGTTCAGTGTCGATCTATTTCGTAAGGCTAAGGCTAACGGTTAACAGCGGTGTCAGACCTTAGGTCAGACACCAGAGTGTTAAACTGGCTACGCAGCTGCGGGTCTGACCTTTGGTCTGACCCAACTCTCAGCACCGGTGTCTGGCTTTAGCCTGACATCCACTCTTTAAGCGTTTTCCAGATAAACAGTAAAGTTGACAGCGGATGACAGGCTGAAGGCCAGTCACCTGAAATAGTAATCGCGGCCTTTTCAAGACCGCTCCAACTGTGCCTAATTTTGTTGGAGCGGTCTTGGAAAGGCCGCGAACAAAAAAGGCCTGACAGTGTCAGGCCTTTTTGCTTCAAGTGGAGTGTTTAAGCACTCAACTCTAACAGCAGTTTGTTCAGACGAGCTGTGTAAGCTGCTGGATCCTCTAGCTGACCGCCGGTCGCTAGTTGAGCTTGATCCAATAGAATCATTGCCAGATCAGCAAAACGATCTTCATCGGACTCTTGATCAAGCTTACCGATCAGTGGGTGCTCTGCGTTGAACTCAAAGACGGGTTTAGTCTCTGGAACTGCTTGGCCAGCCGCTTCCATGATACGACGCATCTGTAGACCCATATCGTAATCCCCAAGCACCAGACAGGCTGGAGAGTCGGTTAGACGCTGTGAGACACGGACAGAGTCGACACGGTCGGTAAATACACCGCCAAGACGTTCAATCAGTGATGCGTACTGCTCGTTCTGCTCCTCTTGAGCTTTTTTGCTCTCTTCAGACTCTTCACCATCCAGTTTCAACTCGCCTTTGGTGACGTCTTGGAACGACTTGCCTGAGTAGTCCATCAAGTGGCTCATCATCCACTCATCAATGCGATCAGTCAGAAGCAGCACTTCAATGCCCTTCTTACGGAAGATCTCTAGATGTGGGCTCGCTTTAGCCGCGTTGTAGTTATCGGCGACTAGGTAGTAGATCTTCTCTTGATCTTCGCCCATACGCTCTATGTAGCTGTCTAGGCTGACGTTCTGATCGCCGTTGCTGTTCTCGGTCGATGCAAAACGCATTAGCTTAAGAATGCGCTCACGATTCGCATGATCTTCCGCAGGGCCCTCTTTCAAGACCTGACCAAACTCTTTCCAGAACTCTAGGTACTTCTCGGCATCCTTCTTAGCGAACTTCTCGATCATATCGAGGCTTCGCTTAGTCAGAGCGGACTTCAGCTTATCAACGTTTGGATCTTTCTGAAGAATCTCACGAGAGACGTTTAGTGATAGGTTTTTCGAATCAACGACACCTTTAATGAAGCGCAGGTAGAGCGGCAAGAACTGATCCGCTTGATCCATGATAAAGACACGCTGAATGTAGAGCTTAAGCCCTTTAGGTGCTTCACGGTTCCAAAGATCATACGGTGCTTTGGACGGTAGGTAGAGAAGACTGGTGTACTCTAAGTTACCCTCAACGCGGTTGTGGGCCCAGCTAATTGGCTCCTGGAAATCATGAGAGACGTGCTGGTAGAAGTTTTTGTACTCCTCCTCGGTCACCTCTGACTTGTTCTTAGTCCACAATGCCGTTGCGCTGTTAACCGTTTCGATCTCAGGCGCATCCTTTGATGACTCCTCATCACCCTCTGCCGGCATGGGCTGTTTCTCCATCTGCACAGGCATCGCGATGTGATCTGAGTATTTGGTGACTAGAGAGCGAAGGCGCCAATCGCTGGCAAACTCTTTCGCATCCTCTTTCAGAGTCATGACGATACGCGTGCCACGCTCGGGCTTGTCGATGGTTGCGATATCGAACTCGCCTTCACCCTTAGAGGACCAGTGAACACCCTCTGCCGCGTCTAGACCAGCACGACGGGTGTATAGATCAACCTGATCAGCCACAATAAAGGCCGAGTAGAAACCGACACCAAACTGACCGATCAGTTGTGAATCTTTTGCAGCATCGCCGGTCAGATTTTGCAGGAAGCTAGCGGTACCTGATTTAGCGATGGTACCTAGGTGCTCAATGACCTCATCGCGCGACATACCGATGCCGTTATCTTCGATGGTAATGGTATTGTTCTCTTCATCAGCAGAGACGCGAATACGCAGTTCACCATCGTTTTCGTAGAGGTCGGCGTTAGACAAGGCTTCAAAGCGTAGCTTTTCAGCCGCATCTGAAGCGTTGGAGATCAATTCACGTAGGAAGATCTCTTTATTAGAGTATAGAGAGTGAATCATCAGCTGCAGCAGCTGTTTCACTTCGGTTTGAAAGCCAAGAGTTTCTTGTTTCGTTTCGGTTGTCATAGCTTAGACCTGAATTCCCAAGTTACTGATTAACACTCCATCAGATATGGGGGATGCCGATCTAATTTCAACCCTTGGCGTTGATATCAGTACTCATCATTAAGGTTCTTAGCGTCGAAGAGCTGAATTCACGACGATAGAGAATCCAGACAACCACTGCACACAAGAACATAAAGAGCCAGGTATTGACCATCCACCCTAGCACTGCGATGGCAAAGTAGTAGGTTCGTAGGCCGGCATTAAAGTTATTTGCCGCCATACTGGCCATGCGAGCCGAGCGTTCTGCGTGCATATCGAGAGTCCGTGGATCGGCATTCTCTTTGGGGTTGGGGCCGCCACCAATCATGACCGAGACAAATCCATACTGGCGAATAGACCAGGTGAACTTAAAGAAGGCGTATACAAACATCACCATCAGCACGATGATGCGCAGGTCCCATTGCAGTCGAGTCATCGGCTCTGTGAACGGCAGTTCAGACAGAAGGTCGATCGCCATATCAGAGCGAGAGAGCAGGGTCAGAAGGCCGGCCAAAATCAGCATGGTGGTGCTGGCAAAGAAGGTGACACCGCGCTCAAGATTGGTGATCGTTGTGGTATCAGCCACCCTCACCTCACGATCCAGCGCCGCGCGCATCCACTCCTTACGATAGAGGTGCATTAGGCTAGCCAGACAGGTAACACGATAACTGGCTCGCTTAGCGTAGATGAAATAGCCGTTAAAACAGAACAAAAACCAGATCAATGCGACCAGGTCCAGATTGAGTGAGATCAGCATCTCTAACAATGAGTTCATGCATTGCCTCCTTGCTTCACTTGACGCTGTGCTGCCGTTAAGGCGCGATCCAACGCGTTGGCAAACTCACGACGATCTGCCTGACTCATACCCGATTGGCCACCAGACTGAATACCGCTAGCGCGCATGGTTTCGTAGAAGTCACGCAGATTGAGGCGCGCTTTGATGTTCTCTTTCGTTAAGGCCTCGCCACGATGGGTAAGTACGCGAGCCCCTTTATCGATCAGATCATTAGCCAACGGCAGATCTGTAGCGATGACAAGATCACCAGCGGTCACTCGATCAACGATCTCTTGATCAGCCTGATCGGCACCCTGAGGGACTCGACGCCAGTTTAAATAGGGGGAATTAGGTAACTGATAGAAGTGGTTTGCAACGAACTCCATCTCTACTTTTCGATTGAGTGCTGCCTTGATGAGAATATCTCTAATCACCACAGGACACGCATCCGCATCAACCCAAACTTTCACACTCATTCCTTGAAATCTAAGAAGCGTTCAGTATCCCCTCTTCCCCGTCGAGAAAACAAGCCTGAAACTGATATAGATGATCAATTTCACACAATTGGTGAGAGATAGGGGAAGTCAGATGGGGCCCTACTCGATTTTTGGGACGGTAACTGGTGTTGTTCATTAACTCAAACACACTCGAATCGATCGTCTCAAAGCGATTCTGACAAGTACCTATTGGACGCCAATGGCGATCGCTAAACCAGTCATACAGCCCACCCAAAAACAGATCATAGGAGTCGTGAGGCAGTTCAAAGTTAGAGGTTTGAGTCTTCACAGACTCAGCATCCAGCTTCAGACCCGAGTGAATCAGTGACTCGCATATCCATTGGCAAGAGTGGGTTGAGAGCGTTGAGTCTGTCCCTCCGCCAACATCCCCATGCGATCCGGCAAACCATCTTTGCTCAACGATCTGATTCTCTTCAAGCTTGGGTGACCAGAGTGTCGGTATGAAATCTGCACGATGCTCATCAATGGCTAGTGCTTGAAAGCCCCGCTTCACATTGGAAGCTAAGCGTGTGTCATGAAAGCCCCACAAATAGTGGTTTAACTGTTTAAAGCTACCCAATGGAATGCCCAACGACCCGACGGTATCCCAAACGGCAATCGCCTCAATCTGTATCGGGGTGGCAAACTGGGCTTTGAATCGATTTTGTTCACGACGGGTGCCGCGTCTGTAGAGCTGGTAGCAGGAATCGAATTGCTCTAGATGCTCAAATTTAAGCAGACCCAATCGATCAATAAGACCCGACAGGCTTCTCGCCGCAAATGCCCCTCGACTGTAGCCGACCAGGTAGACCCGATCGCCCGTTTGGTAGTGCTCCATCAACCATAGATAGGCTTCGGCTATCTTGTCAGAGAGCCCCCAACCAAAGATGCCTCCTCTAATCTGTTGCCAGGCTGAAGTGCCTACTCCAGGGAGATAATGAACCTGTTGTGGAATATCTGTGTCTGAATTGTGAAGAGCCTCAACTAAGCGCACAACATGGCTGTTTTGATCGCCATCACTCAAATCCGAATCGGTTTTTTGCCAAGTACCATCAAAGGCCAGCAGTAAATTGCGCACCAGACTCTCCTATCGTTTTTAAAAGTACTGTGCGCTTTAGGTTGCTATGACGAGCAGGTTAAGAAGATTCCCTCTGCCCACTTCGGTGGAGCATCTGCATAGTCTGCCAGTGGCACATAGTACTTAGTGGGTTCACGAACCATGGCAAGCAGATGATTCACGCGTTGATAGTCACCTTCGTGAGCGTCGCGAATCGCCTCTTCACACATGTAGTTACGTAAAATATAGACAGGGTTTAAGGTTTTTGCGTAATCCAGACGTGATTTTATTGTCTCCTCTTCTGTATGACGTTCCGCATAAAAACGGCTTAACCACTCTGAATAGGATTCGGGGCTCTCTACTTCAGCCCCCAAAGCGTCGCCCTTCTCTAGATCCGTTAAAGCTAGAATAAAACGATTGAGATCACCCTGCTGTTTTTCTAACAACGCGAGCATCTCATCTATCAGCGCTTTATGAGTAACCCCTGGATTCGGTAGTGCCAATCGCTGAGAGAACTTAGTGTAGTAGGCGTCAAAATAGAGCGTTGAGAATCTCTCGAGTTGAGCCTCCAAGTCGGATTTATCAATCAGAGGGATTAACGCCTGAGCTAAGGCCGCAAGATTCCACTGCATGATGCTCGGTTGATTACTGAACGCGTATCGACCTCTGTCATCGTTCTTATTTGCGATGTGGTCCGGCTCATATCGATCCATAAAGGTAAACGGACCATAGTCAAAGGTCTCTCCTATGATCGACATATTGTCGGTGTTCATCACGGCATGAACAAACCCGTAACTCTGCCACTGTGCAACCAGGTAGGCACTTCGCTCAACCACCTGTTGATACATGAACAGATAGGGATTTTCAGCCTGTTTCGCGTCAGGGTAGTAACGATCGATCACGTAATCGGCAAGCTGTTTCAGGTCCTCATGCTGGCCTGAATAGTAGAAGTACTCAAAGTGACCAAAACGTATGTGACAAGGTGTCACCCTAAGCACTTGAGCACAGGGCTCTGCCCCATTTCGTAGGGTAAACTCCTCACTGCCAAAAATAGCCAACGCACGTGTGGTGGGAATACCCAGACCAAACATCGCTTCACTAACAAGGTACTCACGAATGCTGGAGCGAAGTACCGCTTTACCATCAGCAAAGCGCGAATAGGCGGTTTTACCTGCCCCTTTAAGGTGGAAATCCCATCGATTGCCAGCAGGGTCTAGATGCTCGCCGAGCAAGATACCACGCCCATCACCGAGATCTGGGTTATAGACACCGAACTGGTGACCTGTGTATTTCATGGCCAAGGGTTCAGCACCCTCAGGGCCCTGCTCAGTGGTGAAGGTATCCACCAACTGACTGGGCGCCCATTCACAGGGATTTAGCCCTAATGTTTGAGCCAGAGGTGCATTGAAGCTGATTAGATGAGTGTTCTTTAACGGAGTGACAGAGACCGACTGATACCAGTGAGAAGGTAAACGGGCATAGCTGTTATCGAAATTGAGCTTAGACATGGCTAATCCTCAAACTTATGAGCCTCTGAGGTAATGCTCTCTAGACGATTGCCAAGCAAAACAACTTGGCCACGGTAGCGTTGATCGCCGGTCGTGGTGAACTCAAACTGATATCGACGCCAAGGTGCCAAGCGGCCTCTATCATCTCGTTTTAGCCAAAGTGCACGCAGTGAGACGTTTTGGTCCAACAACTGCAGATCCAACTTGTTGCAGTAACTCTCAACTGCATTCAGTGCGCGCTCTCTAACGGCTAGGCCTTTGTACCAAACATAGATAACACCTGCGACTAGAGTCAGGAGAAAGAGATCGGTAAGTTCAATAAACACGCTGATGGCCTATAAAGTGTGAGAATGTCGACAGTCTAATCAAGCATCTTTATTTAGTATAGAGTCGATCGTATCGCCAACGTGCCCAGCGCTTATAAGCCAGATTGGCTATGGGCTTGATGATTGGCCAACCAAGGATGCGCCAAATCCAGCCCCAGCGGGTATGTTGCCAAGCGGCTATGTTCGCGTCGATTCCAGTTACCCACTGTTCACCACGCTGCAGATGAAGAACCTTGAGCATGTTAATGCGTTCTTCTTCTGTCAGTTGATCCGATACCTCATGGATATCTTGGAGTTCTAACTGTTCTCCCTTAATGACTGCCAACTTATCCATCTCGGCAACACAGAGCGAACATTTTCCATCGTAGTAGAGTGTCTCTTTCATGTAAGAAGATACGAAACACTTCTCAAAGCGGATGACCGGATAATCTGTCGATTAAAACAGATTACAGATCGCGGTTAACTGGCTTTTTGCGATTACCACCAAAACGGCGAGGTTTACGTTTGGGTGTTCCATCAGCCGGTCTATTGCGTCTTGGTTGATTTTGACGCGGTGCTGGTTGTGCAGATGCACCCTCCGCTTTCTGCTTTGGTTTCTTAGGTTTTTTCGGTTTTTTCGGTTTCAACGGCGGTTGTAGCTTAGACTCTGGCAGTGGATTGTTTGGAGCAAACCCCTTCAAGTCGCGACGTTCGAGAAGCTTTTGCGTCAAACGTTCAACCGCTCGAAGCTGATCGAACTCATCAATAGAGACCAAGGATACCGCCTGACCCACACTGCCGGCACGACCGGTGCGGCCGATACGGTGTACATAATCTTCTGCCACGTTGGGAAGATCAAAGTTAATCACATGAGGCAGCTCTTTAATATCGATACCACGTGCTGCTATGTCGGTAGCCACAAGGATCTGAATATCGCCCTGTTTAAAAGCTTGTAAGGCACGCGTGCGAGCGCCCTGGCTCTTATTGCCATGGATAGCCGCTGCCGTAATACCCGCCTTATCCAGCTGAACGACCAGACGATTTGCACCATGTTTAGTTCGGCTGAAGACCAACACCTGAAACCAGTTATTGGTCTTGATCAAATCGATGAGAGCCGCTGTCTTGCTCTTCTTATCAACCCCAATGACCCACTGCTCAACGGTGTGAGCGGTCGCATTTTCAGGTGAAACCGAGACCTCTACAGGGTTGTTGACGATGTCGTGGGCAAGCTCTTTGATCTCTGGGGAGAAGGTCGCAGAGAACATTAGGTTTTGACGCTGTTTAGGCAGCAGGTTAAGGATCTTGTGAATGTCACGAATAAAGCCCATATCGAGCATGCGATCCGCTTCATCTAATACCAGCACTTCAAGCTGATCAAAACGAACTGCATTCTGCGAGTAGAGGTCCAAAAGGCGACCCGGTGTCGCTATCAATATATCCGTACCCGAGCGAAGCTTTTGCATCTGTGGGTTGATCTTAACCCCACCAAAAACCACATTGCTTTTGAGGTCGGTGTATTTGCCATAGAACTCAGCATTGTCTTGGATCTGAGCCGCCAGTTCGCGTGTTGGTGTCAGCACTAATGAACGAACATTATTGCTTTTCACCCTAGGGCCAGATTGCAATCTCTCGAGCAGAGGCAGAATAAAGCTAGCAGTTTTACCCGTTCCCGTTTGCGCAGCCGCCATAACGTCCTTACCGGACATCACGGCAGGAATGCCTTCACGTTGAATAGGAGTCGCTTCTGAATAGCCTTTTTCAGCTATTGCACGAGTAAGAGGAGCCGAAAGGCCAAGAGATTCGAAAGACATGAGGACACTCAAAATGTTAAGGCGCGCACAGTAACATAAAGCGTGGCTAGGCACACGTGAAAAACCATTGTGCTCGTTCTCAGTCGGACGGGGACTACTGGCACGAGATTTGAATCTGGCACCCCGTTCCCCGTCCGACTGAGAACGAGTCAACCTGAATACGCGAAGCGATGTTTTTGACATTTCGCTTCGACCTTAGGGCTAGCTCCAGTAGGACTCCGTTGCGGGCTTATCGCGAAGTCCTATTGTAGGAGGGAATTCAGCTCTGCTGAAACCCCGATCGATTTCAACAGCGGGTGACAGGCTGAAAGCCAGTCACCATAGTTCGTAGGAAGATCAGCGCTCCAGTGACTGGCTTTAGCCTGTCACCTGCTTCAATTTAAACCTTTCTCCACGAGAACCAAGCCGCTAGCAGTGCGGTTAACAGCGATACTGTCAGGGCATTGGTTGTGACACTTTCGAGAAGCTGTGGATCAGACTCCCCTATTGCGGCGCCAGCAAAGTAGAGTCCCAGTAACAGGGTAATCACCGCCATTCCAATCAACTGGCCACTCTGTCTTGATAGGCTGAGGATTGCTGAACCTATTCCCATTCTCTCTGCAGGGAGTGTTGCCAGTGCCGCGGAGTTGTTTGGGGTAGAGAACATCCCATGGCCGGTGCCGATCACCATAATACAGAGCCCGATCACCCAAAGTGGTGTCTCGTGATTCATCAAAGTTAATGCCAGTAACCCAAGGGCTATGGAAATACTTCCTCCCGTCGCCAGTAGACGGTGTCCTATTCGATCAGAGACGCGTCCCGCCAGCGGCGCGATGATCGTCATCATCAACGCTTGAAGCATCATCAGCTGCCCAGTATCCGTGGGCGACAGCTGTCGGTTGTATTGCAGGTAGAGTGACAAAATCAGTACGATGCCGTACTGGCTGGCATACATAAACATGGCCGCGGTTGCAGAGTTGATGAAGGTTTTATTCTTCATCATCAAGTCGATTCTCACCAGTGGAAATGCCTGTTTGCCAGACCATTTGATGAAGAGATAACCCAGACCTACTCCTAAGAGTGCAAGCAACCAACCGTTGAGTTCAATCAGGCGAGTACTGCCAAAATAGAGAGCTGCAATGGCGGCTGAGAAAATGGCTGTACCGACCCAGTCGATCTTATGCTTTTCACTGCTTTTCCATTCACCCGGAATAAACAGTCGAATCGATAAAATGACCCCTAGCAATATCGGTACCGGCAACATAAACACAGATCGCCAGCCAAACAGATCGACCAACCAGCCACCTATTAGCGGGCCTGCAGTCATGCCGAGATAGACGGCTGATGTCATCCAACCCAAAGCGGCCCCTCGTCCACCTGCTGCGTAGATACGGGAGATCATGGCCATACCCGCGCTGGCTAGGATAGCCCCGGCAGCCCCCTGTACCACACGCCCTGCTAACAGTATTTCAATATTGGGCGCAAAAGCCGCCATGGCGCCACCCAACGCAAAAAGACCACAACTGATGAGAAAAGCCTTTTTAAGACCAATGAGATCCGATAGACGACCGCCTGGCAGTTGGGAGATCAAACTCACCAGAAGGAAGATGGCCGGTATCCAACTGATCAATACCGCATTGACTTGAAGGTCTTGAGCAATGGCAGGTAGTGCGACCAGAGATGCCGACACGGCTAAAGGAAACTGCAGAATCGCTAGACTGAGGATAATCAGTGCTTTTAGTCGAGCTTGTGAATAACGCTGATAGTAACGCGCAAACTGTGTCATCTAACGTCCTTGTGAAAAATTTTAGCCATCAGCTAAATGTCAGCTTTGCACACTATTATGAACCCAGCTGTTGTAAACACCCCTTTGAGAGGGTGAAGCCCTTTCCCCTCTCTTTCTTTTTTCTTCCCTTAGATGGCCCTGTCTGTGTAGAGCTCAACATTGGTCAGTTGTGCTACTTCATTGATGTAATCTACAACCTGCGTGGGCATCTGAAGATCTTTGATCACGGTTAAGTTGCGTAACATTGGAAAAATCATAACGTCATCCCAGCTAAGCTGCCCACCTCTATCCGAAGGCTTAATCAGCTTAGGCAAATCATTTAAGACCTGCTCTACAAGGGCTTGGTGTTCAGCTGTATTGTCCAGAGCTTGCTCAAAACTACACTCAATCATCGCTTCCTTGTTCACACGATAAAAATCAATTGCCGATTGAGTTTCAAACTCAGGCAAACCGATCTGTACATTGCGAGGAAAAAGCAGAGAGAAGATCGCGCGATTTACTGACATCAGTGGTTGTGTGAAACGATCAGAATCACCACCTTCGACTATTACCTGATCAGCCTTGCCTAACTCATCCAACTTATGAGCGATATCCAGACTTTCGCCCATAGATTGGCCATCAATCTGTAAAATCGGCACCATTTTTTTGCCAACACGCTCAATACAACTGTCGGCATCGTCATTCAGCAAATAGACCGACTCAAAATTAACCTGTTTGTATTTAGCGACCATGTCAGCACGGACGCAGAATGGACAATGATCATATTGGAAAAGCTTCATAATAACTCTCTTACATCGGGGATGGCTTATTAGAGCACAACTTATCCATCAGTATGTATCAACCTAGATAAGATAATTGCTATTCTCTATTCAAAGATGTGAGAAGGAGTCTCAATGAACCAAGCCATTCAAGATCTCTATCCAGAGAGCCATAGCCACTGTTTCGGCTGTGGTCGATCAAACGCGGATGGATGGCACCTGAAAAGTTATGTAACAGGTGACACAACCCTAGCTCGCTTCACGCCAGAGAACAAATACAGTGGCGGCGTTCCTGGACACCTCTACGGCGGCGCGGTCGCCTCCCTACTCGACTGTCATGGCACTGCATCAGCGGCCGCTTTAAGCTACCTGCAGAAGCATGAAACACTCGAAAAAGATGCAAAGATTCAACGCCACGTTACGGGGCAGTTGAACATCAAATACCTTACCCCCACTCCAATGGGCGTAGAGTTGCAGCTGCATGGCGAGCTGCTATCCATCGAGGGGCGTAAAGTGCGAGTTAAGTTGACCTTATCCGCCAATGAAACGCTCTGTGCAGAGGCTGAGATGGTTGCGTTTGGCGTTGAGTGATTGTTGGAGCGGTCTTGTAAAGGCCGCGATTGGTATTCATTAGAGTTTATCTGAAAGCAACAGTGACTGGCTTCAGCCTGTCATCTGCTTTTTCGGTGTTTTCCAGATAGGCATTAAATTCTCACGGCGGATGACAGGCTGAGAGCCTGTCACCGGCACCATTGCTGAAGACAGAAGAAGGCTAGCCGACGCCAGTCGGATAGAAATGCTCTTGATCTTAAGAGAGATCGCGGCCTTTTCAAGACCGCTCCAACGTTTTGAATGGATCTTAGGTCGATTAGTACCGACCCGCCATATCATCCATAGAGATCGGTTTGATCTTACTGCCCTGTCCGGCACAGCCGAAGGCTTCGAAACGATCTTTGACGATACCTGAGGCTGCATCGCGGGCTGCGGCTAGGAATTTACGTGGGTCAAACTCGCTCTTCTTCTCGGCCATCATACGGCGCATAGCACCGGTCATTGCCAAGCGAATGTCGGTATCAATGTTGACCTTACGAACACCGTTTTGAATCCCTTTAACGATCTCCTCTACAGGGACACCGTAGGTCGGTTTCAACTCGCCACCAAACTCACGAATGATCGCTAACCACTCCTGTGGCACGCTGGAACTACCGTGCATCACCAGATGGGTGTTCGGGATTGCTTTATGAATCGCCGCGACACGATCAATTGCGAGAATATCGCCCGTCGGTGGGCGTGTAAATTTGTACGCACCGTGGCTGGTACCAATCGCAATTGCTAGGGCATCGACGCCAGTTTTCTCAACAAAGTCTTTAGCTTCATCAGGGTCGGTCAGCATTTGATCATGGCTCAAAATACCCTCAGCACCCTGACCATCCTCTTCACCGGCTTCGCCTGTCTCTAGCGAACCAAGACAGCCCAGTTCACCTTCAACCGATACACCGACTACATGCGCCATTTCACAGACTTGTCGAGTGACATCGACGTTGTATTCGTAGGTGGATGGCGTTTTACCATCGCTCATCAACGAACCATCCATCATGACACTGGAGAAACCAGAGCGGATCGACTGCATACAGACTGCAGGTGATGCACCGTGATCCTGATGCAGGACAACCGGAAGATCCGGGTGTGTCTCGATAGCCGCCAAAATGAGATGGCGAAGATAAGCCTCACCGGCGTAGGTGCGAGCGCCAGCAGATGTCTGCAGAATCACAGGACTGTCTGTTGCCTGCGCTGCTTGCATGATCGCTTGCACCTGCTCAAGGTTGTTAACGTTAAACGCAGGAACACCGTAGCTATTCTCTGCGGCGTGATCAAGTACCTGACGTAGGGATACAAGTGCCATTATTTACCTCCGAAGAGTCGATTAAGTTATTGAATTGATGGGTTAATCCACCAACTCTGAAAAGTCTTGAATGACGCGATCGGGGTTAGCCGACTCAATCGGTTCACCCATGTTGTAACCGTAAGGAAGTAACCAAACATCAATGCCTGCATTACGCGCCGTGGCCGCATCGATCGAGGAGTCACCCACAAACAGTGCATCCTCTGCTGAGATTTGCCACTGCTCAAGGCAGTCTAAAATTGACGTTGGGTCAGGCTTCTTCACTGGAAAACTGTCGCCGCTGACTACAATATCGAAGAGTTCCGTTAAACCGTGAGCCGCTAACACACGATCGGTGTATCGGCTCTCTTTATTGGTAACCACTGCCAACTTGACCCCTTCAGACCCAAGCTTTTTAACCACCTCTAAAACATGTGGATAGAGGTAACTGGTGGTACCGCAGCAGCGTTGATAGTGCTTATCAAAGACAGGTAGTGCGCCTGCCAAAATAGGTCCAGACTCAATCTCTTCAATGGATTGGTTGTGGATGTAAGCCAGGGCTTTAATCAACAGCGCACGTGTGCCGTGCCCTATCCACGAGTTGACCTGTTCTTGAGTCACCCTTGCATAACCACACTCTTCTAAAGTGGCATTGGTGGCATCATAGATCTCCGGCGCCGTCTCGACTAAGGTACCGTCAAGATCAAATAACATCGCTTTATACATTTCTGTTACCCCTAAACTCGCTGGCGAACAGCATCAGCAACTGCGTTAGCAGTAATGCCGAAGTACTCATAGAGAACAGGAGCCGGTGCTGAATCACCAAAGCTGTCGATGCCTACAACACCACCTTTTCTGCCCACATATTTGCGCCAGAAATCGGTATGCGCTGCTTCCACTGCAACCGCAGGAAGGTCCGATGGAATCGTCTGCTCTTGGTAATCTTCAGATTGGCGATCAAACAGATTGGTACAAGGCATTGAGACAACGCGGGTTGAGATACCCTCAGCCGCTAAAGTCTCTTGAGCTTGCAACGCCAATTGCACTTCAGAACCGGTTGCCATGATCACCGCTTGTGGACTGGCCATATCAGAGAGGATGTAGCCACCTTTACGAACTTTGTCTGCATCAGAGGCCGCCTTCAGTAATTTAGGCATCCCCTGTCGTGACAGCGCTAGAGCAGAGGGACCATCCTGTCGCTCAACCGAGTGCGCCCATGCCGTGGCTGTTTCAAGGGCATCACAAGGACGCCAGACATCAAGGCCTGGAATGATGCGCAAGCTTGGAACGTGCTCGATACTCTGGTGTGTTGGGCCATCTTCGCCAAGGCCAATCGAGTCATGAGTAAAGACATGAACCACACGCTGTTTCATCAGTGCAGCCATTCGAATCGCATTACGAGAGTAATCACTAAAGGTCAGGAAGGTGCCCCCATAGGGTAGGTAGCCACCATGCAGTGCCATACCGTTCATAATCGCAGCCATACCAAACTCACGAACACCGTATGAGAGGTGGTTACCCCAGGTATCCCGACCCGCATAGGTGGCTGTTTTGAAGTTTGTCAGGTTCGAACCGGTCAAATCAGCACTGCCGCCAAAAAACTCTGGAACAAGAGGTGCGATAGCATCTAGCGCATTTTGACTCGCTTTACGGGTCGCTACGTCCCCTTCTGCTGCAGCAATCTGAGCCATGACATCGGCAATATTAGATTGATACTCGTCGCTCAACTCACCGGTCATACGACGTTTGAATTCCGCCGCTTTTTCAGGGAATGCCTTAGCATACTCAGCGAATCGGTGATCCCATTCCGCTTCAGCGGCTCTGCCTGAATCAGTGCAGTCCCAAGCGCTCTTCACGTCACTAGGAATCTCAAATGGCGCATGATTCCAATTCAGTGCAGCGCGTGTCGCAGCGACCTCGTCGGCCCCCAGTGCGGCACCATGAACGTCGTGTGTACCGACCTTATTGGGCGACCCTTTACCGATTTCGGTTTTAGTACAGATCAATGTCGGTTTGCCATCAGCTAATACCGCTTGAGCTTTGGCTGCACGAATCGCTGCATCGACAGCTGACGCATCGTGACCGTTTACATCACGGATCACATTCCAACCATAAGCTTCAAAACGTGCCGGCGTATCATCAGCAAACCAGCCTTCTACGTGGCCATCAATCGAGATACCGTTATCGTCGTAGATCGCGATGAGCTTAGACGTTCTCAGAGTCCCAGCCAGAGAGCAGACCTCGTGACTGATCCCCTCCATCATGCAACCATCACCCAAGAAACAGTAGGTGAAATGGTCCACTATGGCGTGCCCTGATTCATTAAACTCTGCCGCCAACATCTTCTCGGCAAGTGCCAAACCGACAGCATTCGAGATACCCTGACCTAATGGACCCGTCGTAGTCTCCACACCCGCTGTAATGCCCACCTCAGGGTGTCCTGGTGTCTTAGAGTGCAGTTTACGGAACTGTTTAAGTTCATCGATAGGAAGATCGTAGCCCGTTAAATGCAGCAGAGCATAGATCAACATTGAACCGTGACCATTGGAGAGTACAAAACGGTCACGGTCTGGCCAATGTGGATTGGCAGGACTGTGTTTCAAGTGACGGTTCCAAAGAACCTCTGCAATTTCTGCCATTCCCATCGGTGCACCAGGGTGACCCGATTTTGCGGCTTCTACGGCATCGATCGCTAGAAAGCGAATCGCATTGGCCATCTCATTTGCCATAGCGGCATTCGGTGCTGTTCTGTTCATCTGTTGCTCCTAGTTAGCGACGGCCTTAACCACGACCCAAGGCACGATTACGACGTTCCATCATGCGCCATACAAACGGTGTGAAGATCAACTGCATTGCAAGCTCCATCTTGCCACCAGGGACAACAATGGTATTGGCACGTGACATGAAGCTATTGCCAATCATGTTCAAGAGATACTGAAAGTCGATCCCCTTAGGATTAGCAAAGCGGATGATCACCATGCTCTCATCGGCAGAAGGGATGTCCCTAGCGATGAAAGGGTTAGAAGTGTCTACCATCGGTACGCGTTGGAAGTTCACATGCGTATGTTCAAATTGAGGGCAGATGTAGTTAATGTAATCAGGCATGCGACGCAGAATCGTATCCGTTACCGCTTCAGCACTGTAACCACGCTGATTCTTATCGCGCCAAAGCTTCTGAGTCCACTCAAGGTTGATGACGGGAACCACACCGATACGTAGATCTGGGTACTGGGCTATATCGTTCTGTTCAGTTTTCACCGCGCCGTGCAGGCCTTCATAGAAAAGTATATCGGTATCTTTATCGATCTCTTCCCAAGGGGTAAAGGTGCCTGGCTCTTGTCCGTAAGGCTCAGCCTCATCTTGGTTGTGCAGGTAGAGGCGTTTTTTACCGGTACCCGTTTCAGAGTAGCTTTTAAACAGACCTTCGAGCTCATCAAATAGGTTGTTCTCTGGACCAAAGTGGCTGAGATGTTTATTGCCCGCTGCATCGGCTTGCGCCAACTGCTTCTTCATCTCAGTACGATCGTAACGGTGGAAACTATCGCCTTCGACAATCGCGGCTTTAACATTTTCACGGCGAAAGATATTAGAGAATGTCCGAGTAACGGTTGAAGTACCTGCACCTGATGAGCCGGTAATCGCAATAATTGGGTGACGTTCTGACATAATGTTTCTCCAGGTCCAGTAACTTAATCGCGGAATAGACTGCGTTCAGCAAAGAGCGGCATATCTTCGCCTTTCTCTTCAATCGGTTCGTTGTGGTAACGCTCGATGCGCTCGACCTCGTTTTTAGAACCAAACACCAACCCTATGCGTTGGTGAAGCTCGGTCGGTTTCACATCCAGCATTGGGTAGCTGCCTGTACTGGCACGGCCACCGGCTTGCTCGATAATCATTCCGACAGGGTTCGCCTCATAAAGCAGTCTTAACTTACCGGCTTTGCTAGGATCTTTAGTGTCACGTGGGTACATGAATACACCGCCACGCATTAGGATACGATGCGCCTCCGCTACCATCGAAGCGATCCAACGCATGTTGAAGTCTTTACCGCGCGGACCGGTCGATCCCGCTAGACACTCATCTACATAACGTTTAACGGGCGCTTCCCAGAAACGGCTATTAGAGGTGTTAATCGCAAACTCTTGAGTATCTTCAGGAATGGTGATGCTGGGGTGCGTCAACATAAACTCGCCCAAGGCAGGATCAAGAGTGAAACCAACTACTCCGTTACCCACCGTAAGAATCAGCATGGTTGATGGACCATAAAGCGCGTATCCAGCCGCCACCTGCTGTGATCCGGGCTGTAAAAACACCTCCTCCTGAATAGGAGTGGTTGCATCATCCGGTGCACGAAGAATCGAAAAAATACTGCCCACCGAGACATTCACATCAATATTCGATGAACCGTCGAGTGGATCAAAAACAATCAGGTAGCGACCTTTCGGGTGACCCTCTGGGATATCCAGTGCCTCATCCATCTCTTCTGAGGCCATACCTAGAAGATGCCCGCCCCACTCTGTCGTCTTGATGAAAATGTCATTACTGAGCACATCCAGTTTTTTCTGAGCCTCACCCTGGACATTGATACTGCCGCCTGCATCTTCATTATGCTCACCGTGTAGGCCCGCTAATTCACCATAGGCTACGGCTTTAGCGATCTGCTTACAGGCCATCGCCACATCCAAAATCAAGGCGTTAAAATCACCGCTGGCACTTGGGTAACGACGACGCTCTTCAATTAGGTATTGAGTTAAGGTCGTTCTATTGGTTCTAAATGGCATATCAGTTGCCTCTTATTATTTTTGAAAATCGGTATTGTTAAGCGATCAGTCGAGACAACTGCTCTAAATTCACATCGCTTAATGAGGGAACAATTAAGTCAGCCCCTGTGAAATCATGGTGCTTGGAAAACTCATTAGGGGTTATTACAGTAGCCAATTCGGCGCCTTTAGCGGCTCTTAACCCATTGTTGGTATCTTCAATGGCTATTGCCTCTGCCGATGAGACACCAAGACGCTCCAATGCTTGAAGGTAGACACTGGGGTCCGGTTTTTTATTCGGAGCAGTTTCTGCGTTTTCGACAACGGTGAACGTCTCCTGCCAGTCATCGCCCATGGCGTGAGAGAGCAGTGCTTCGATATTGGCAGGAGTGGTCGTTGTGGCGATGGCTAGCTTTAAACCAGCAGACTTCGCGGCTTTAATTAGCTCTAAAACACCAGGGCGCATCGCAACCTCTCCGCAAGCAACCATCTCTTCATAACGAGCAGTTTTAGTGGCATGCAGCTCTGGAATGATTGAGTCGATGCGTTCTTCGCTGACTTGAACACCTCGATCAGGCCGTTGGTTCCAGTAGTGACGAATTCGCTCTTTGCCGCCCGAGACTTCAAGCAGCTCTGTATAGGTCTCTAAATCCCATAACCAAGTGAGGCCCGCTGTTTCAAAGGCATAGTTGAAAGCAGCCATATGCGCCATTTCGGTGTCTGCCAATGTACCGTCGACATCAAAAATTAACGCTTTAAGTGCCATTTAATACCTTCAGTTATATTCTTATGTTTATTTTCTATTAACTAAGAGTATTCAGTGTGCTAAGTAAGCGCAATTAAAATGAGGTTATATTAGGATTAAGAAATCACTTAACTAACAACCGACGTAAAAAAGCCCCGATGCTTTTACATCGAGGCTTACTAAATAAAAGTTAATCTGCCATCAAATCTCTATCCGCGTCCCACCCCTTTGATTTTGCATGAACAATGGCTTGTTCTTGAATATGTAGGTAACGCACTCGGATCTCATCTGGCAACTGACTGACAGAAAATCCATAATTCTCCCACTCATCATTGACCTGACGCCAGAGTGTCTCCAGCCCCTGCACTAACCAACCCTCACAACTTTCCGTTTCCGGAATCAAACCAAAAGCCCAAGCATCCCTGATGATTTTTCCGGTATCGGTCATCCCTCCGTAAAGGTCATTGTGAATGCCGACGTATGTTTTTGATTTTTGCATAACGACTCCTAACAGGTCAGGCTGGCAAATAAGCTGGGTAGCTTTTCTGGCAGACGATCAACGTTATCGACCACCGTATAGTTATTGGCCCCAAAAATTCGTTTAACATAACTATCAGCATTGGGGTCTAAGGTTAAGCAATAGGTTAAAACACCTTGGCTGTACAGCTCTTCGACAGCTTTCTTGGTATCGTGCCTAAGGTGTTGGGGATCACGCTCATCGATATCAGCTGGTTCCCCATCTGTGACCAACAGGAGCAGCTTGCGGCGTTCAGGTTGTTTCATCAAAAGACTTCCAGCATGTCGCATGGCTGCTCCCATACGAGTTGACAGCCCTCCCGTCATTCCTGCAAGACGACTTTTTGCTTCGTCATTAAAGCTCTGATTAAAATCTTTAAATTTAAAGTATTGAACATCGTGTCGACCATCAGAAGCGAATCCATGTATCGAAAAAGGATCACCGATGCCATTGATCGCGCTTGAAACCAGCGTCGCTGCTTCACGCGTCAACTCAAGCACACTTTTATCAGATCCCTCCATGGTCTCATTCGTCGACTCAGATAGGTCCAACAATACAGTCACTGCAAGATCGCGATTTTTGACAACATTACGCATTGTGATTCTGGGGTTGGGTTGTTCACCCATTCTGATGGCAATCATCGCATCGATGGCCGCATTCAGATCAATCTCATCACCATCTTCCATATTTCGCTCTCTTTGAACGCCATCCGGTGAGAGAAGATCAACAACCTGTTTAATTTTCTGCACTATCGGCTTATGTTCTTGAAAGATCCGATCAATCGTTTCTGGATCCCCTTTTTGAGCTCTTTTTTCGTACACCGTTGCCCAATCGGGTCGGTATAACTGCACCTGATAATCCCACTCCTGATAGTGGTATGGATCTGAAATAGGCTCTTTACCCCAGCGGTCATTAAAAGACTCGGTCGCTTCACCTGCATCCTCATAAGGCATGAACTCTGTCGCGCATACCCAAACTTCTTGGGCATCATCGCCCGCTAGCTCACAGTCCACCTCATTCGCCATTTCGACGGCACTGACATACTTTCTTACCTGTCGTTGCGAAGCGGGAATATACTCCAGACCATGCTCAGCTAGATTGAAAGGCTCAAACTCCCAAACAAAACGATTATCATCACGATAAGGTGTGCGCATGGACTGCAGAATACGTAGACTGGGCACCTCTTTACGGTCATCAAACAGAGCAAAAAGCGCCAGTCCTAACTGAAAGCTGATTTCAGAAGAGTCTTTTTTAGCAGAAATTTCATGATGAAACTTAGCCGATAATTCATTCAACTCTGGGTCGTCTGATCTTACTGTTTCATCCATCAGCATCAATGCAAACTGACCCAACCGCTGTAAGGTTGGGTGTTCCTCACGGCCCTCCGGCTCAATTGACAGTAACGCTTGCCAAGTGGAACGCAGTCCAGGAAAGTCTTGCATCGCACAATACTCAACCCTGGCATCTTCGATCAATGCGATAAAGAACATCTGCGCCTGACTAAGGCCGCTAGCATCCATTCGGTCAGTCGTATAACTCATATGAGCAGCAGCGTGTGCCACTTGAGCACGATATAACGAGACGCCATCCACCTGGTTGAGATCATCAACCGCATCTGGCAAATGCATAACATGATGTTCAATGTAAGGTTTAAAGTCTTCGTAATCTGCCGAGGTGGGACGAAGAAAAAAATCTCTTCCCCATAAAGCCCTTAAGTAAAAATTTAATTTGCGTTGCGCATCAATAAACAGCGTACCCTTGCGCTCTTGTTGCAGCATTTTTTGACTATCAGCGGTCTTGAGCTCGAAATAACTGACTAGATTAACAAAATCTCTTCGATAAGCATCCGCCCCAAAGTTAGCCCAACGTCGAAGTCCTGAAAGCGTCAGCTTTGATAGCAGCTCATCCATATGATTCAGCATCGGCCTAAGGCCGCGAGCTGCCTTAGCAGACAATTGATGTATGAGAGTAAGGTACCCTCTCAGCAATTCAGGATCACCAAGACGATTTGCAGCAATCGGCAGGGATTGCAATAACAGAGTAATGACTTCACCAGAGGTCATCGAAGCGAGTTTCATGGCTGCATGAATACAGTCACTCATGACATCCTCACCACACTCTTTCACGACCTGTGGCATGCATTCAATAAACGCGATCACGAGCTCTTTACCACGACCTAGATTCGCCAAACTCTGTGCACCCTCAAGATAGTCTTGTAAGGCAGGCGATGACATCACTCGTGCGGCTTCATGAAAGTGACTCTCTAAAACATCGTTCATTTCTGGAGCGATGCTCTCAAGAGATTGGCGATACTGGTCCATGTCGATACTCATCGGTGCTGCCCCTGTTAGCTCACAAAAAATGTGTTGACTGCAGCATCTAGGGTTTCTCGCATATCTGGATCATCGGTCAACGGTGTTACTAACGTCATTTTGCACGCAGACAACGGATCTACACCTTCAGCGATCATCTGCCCAGCATAGACAAGCAAACGAGTTGATATTCCTTCATCAAGGCCGTGCCCTTTCAAATTCCTCGCACGGTGGGCTATTTGAACCAATTTATTGGCGATATCAAGACCCACACCTGTCTCTTTATCTACAATTTCAGCTTCATCATAATCTTTCGGATAGTCAAAGTTCATCGCACCAAATCGCTGTTTAGTGGATTGTTTAAGATCTTTCATCAGGCTTTGATAACCGGGGTTATAAGAGATAACCAATTGAAAATCAGGGTGCGCCTCGATCAGTTCCCCTTTTTTATCCAAAGGCAGTGTTCTGCGATGGTCAGTTAAGGGGTGAATCACAACGGTGGTATCTTGTCTTGCTTCAACGACCTCATCCAAGTAACAAATTGCCCCTATTCTGGCAGCTGTCGCTAATGGACCATCCTGCCAATGGGTACCGTCCTTATCGAGCAAAAAACGTCCAACCAGATCTGAGGCCGTCATATCTTCGTTACAGGCAACCGTAATCAGAGGACGCTTCAGTTTCCAGGCCATATACTCCACAAATCTTGATTTGCCGCATCCCGTTGGCCCTTTGAGCATCACCGGCATACGTCTTGCATAGGCGGCTTGATACATATCGACCTCATTGCCTACCGCCTTATAAAAGGGTTCGTCCTTGATAATGTATTGATCCGTATTCACTGCACTCATACTCTTACCTTTTGTATCCATTGAGAGCAAAACCCCCTCATTAGAGGGGGTATCTATAGCGTTATACTGGGTTGCCTCGGTAAACCACCATCTCAGCACCTTTTGACTGAGCATAGTTGTCATAACCGACCAACCTAACGTGGTTATTAGGGTGGGCTTGGTGGCAAGCTTCAGCCTCATTCAGAACTCGATCAACGTCGGTCTCACCGAACAGTGGCAACTTCCACATGTACCAGTAGTGATCGAACGCATTCTCTGGCTCTGTATGCTCTATCGCCGGGTTCCATCCTTTAGACACGATGTACTCAACTTGCTTTCGAATTTGTTCAGCATTCATCTCAGGCAGGTAAGAGAATGTCTCGAATTTACGGCTATTCACATCACTCAGGCTTGATGCGTAATCTTGCATTTCACTCATCATCTATTCCTCAACTCTAATAAGAGCTCAATTTATTAAGGAGGGTCTCTAAGGAACCCTCCCATTACTTTATTTATGAGAGACGTCTAACTTATCGACCGTATCGAATTCAAACTTGATCTCTTTCCAGGTTTCCATGGCAACTTTTAGCTCAGGGCTGTGCTCGGCTGCAGAGAGAAGGATTTGTTTACCATCTTTCTCAAGTTCAGCACCGTGATTACGCGCTTCAACACAGGCTTCAAGAGCCACACGGTTCGCAGCTGCACCTGCGGCATTACCCCACGGGTGACCCAAAGTACCACCACCAAACTGTAGAACTGAGTCATCACCAAAAATGTTAACCAATGCAGGCATGTGCCAAACATGGATACCGCCCGAGGCAACCGGAATAACACCCGGCATAGATCCCCAGTCTTGATCAAACATAATGCCGCGACTGCGATCCTCTTTTGTAAAAGAGTCACGCATTAGATCGATCCAGCCCAAGGTCGCCTCACGGTCACCTTCCAACTTACCAACCACCGTGCCAGAGTGAAGATGGTCACCACCGGAAAGACGAAGCATCTTAGTCAGCACTCGGAAATGGATACCGTGATTAGGGTTGCGGTCTAGAACAGCGTGCATGGCACGGTGAATGTGCAACAACATGCCATTTTCACGACACCAATTTGCTAGACCTGTGTTAGCGGTAAAACCACCGGTCAGATAATCGTGCATAATGATCGGGGCGCCGATCTCTTTTGCGTATTCGGCACGCTTATACATCTCTTCCGGAGTTGGAGCTGTCACGTTCAGGTAGTGACCTTTACGCTCACCCGTTTCAGCTTCGGCTTTTTCAATGGCTTCCATGACAAAATCAAATCGTTGTCTCCAGCGCATGAACGGTTGAGAGTTAACGTTCTCATCATCCTTGGTAAAATCGAGACCACCGCGAAGACACTCATAAACTGCTCGTCCGTAGTTTTTGGCTGACAAACCCAGCTTAGGCTTGATGGTGCACCCCAACATTGGACGACCGTATTTGTTCATAATGTCGCGCTCTACCTGAATGCCGTGCGGTGGTCCACCACAGGTCATTACATAGGCGACTGGAATACGAACATCTTCCAATCGCAAAGAACGCACTGCCTTAAAGCCAAATACGTTACCAACAAGAGAGGTCAATACATTGACAACAGAGCCCTCTTCGAACAGGTCAATTGGGTAGGCAATGAATGCGTAGAACGCCTCGTCATTACCAGGAACATCCTCGATAGCGTAGGCGCGGCCTTTATAGTACTCAAGATCAGTGAGCAGATCTGTCCACACGGTCGTCCAAGTACCGGTAGAAGACTCTGCCGCAACCGCTGCTGCCGCCTCTTCACGTGGCACTCCATCTTGTGCAATTACCTTAAAACACGCCAGAAAGTCCGTATCTTTTGGTGTGTAATCGGGCATCCAATACGTCTCACGGTACTCCTTTACACCTGCTTGATAGCTTTTTGCCATGGTCAATTTCTCCTGTTGGATTAAACCTTGATTATTGTTGTGCTGTTTGAGTGCCAGGCTGAAATCAACTTAGCAATCGCATAGGAGAGACGTTATGGGAAAGTAATGTTAAGAACAACACAAACTTTCTTATCAAAATGATAAGTGATTACTTAACATTAATATTCAATCAGGAATTAAATAGATACTGTTTACATTAAGGTTAAACTTAACTATTTTGAATAAACCACAATAAATAACTCAAAGCATTAATCGGAGGAGCCAGTGCGTAATACAACCTTTCGTCAGCTCAGAGTCTTTAATGAAGTCGCAAAACAGCTGAGTTTCATTAGAGCCGCGGAATCTCTTCACCTAACTCCCCCGGCGATTACCATGCAAATTAAAGAGCTTGAAAGTAACGTAGGCATGCCGTTGTTTGATCGTGCTGGCAAAAAAGTCACGCTAACCACAGCAGGTGAATATATGCTGGTCTACGCTAGAAGAATCCTAGCGACCGTTAAAGACGCTGAAGATGCTGCAGCAAGATTAATTCACGCAGAAGCTGGAACAATTACGATAGGGATTGTTAGAACCGCAAAATACTTCATGATGCACCTTATTTCTGAATTCATTGAAGAACATAAGAGTGTCGACATAAAGCTATCGATTGGTAATCGTGAACAGCTGCTCAAATCTTTGCAAAACAATGAAGTTGATCTCGCTATTATGGGTCGACCACCCAAAGAGATGCGGACCCGAAATGAACCCTTTGCGGCTCACCCTCACGTTTTTGTGGCCGCGCCCACAAACCCGTTATTTTTAAGAAGCCTGGATGAGCGGTTAACACCCGAGGAGCTGCGAGATATCCCGTTTATTGTTCGTGAAGAGGGCTCAGGCACACGAGCAGCGATGGAACGCTTTTTCGAGGGGAGAAGTATTGAACCGCATTATAAGTTTGAACTGGATTCCAACGAAATGATCAAACAGGCCGTAATGGCCGATCTGGGGATAGGATTTGTGTCACAGCACACTGTCGGTTTAGAACTGGAGCACCAAAAATTGGGAATACTCAATGTCGATGGCGCGCCGATTGTTCGAGCCTGGAACCTTGTGCATACACAATCGAAGGTACTCTCCCCTGCTGCAGAAGCGTTCCGATACTTTATGCTTGAGAGAGCAGAGAGTTTCCTAGCTGAGCAGTTTGGGCGGTTAGAGTAGATTTGCGCGATCTTTTCGGTGACTGGCCTTCAGCCTGTCAACCGCATTTCTATCCGACTAGCGTCGGCTAGCCTTCTTCTTTGTGTGAGCAAAGAAGAAGCAAGAAAACACACCCCGCTCCTTCGGCCTTCGGCACACTGCGCGCGATACTCTTTTTCTAACATCAAAAGGCACATTTCAGAGCCTGCTCCGTGCAGGCGCTGAAACTCTCGCCCATCCGGGGCTCGATCCTTTCAACGTCTTAACGAAAAAGAGCACCGTGCTCGTTCTCAGTCGGACGGGGAACGGGGTGCCAGATTCGAATCTGGCACTGTTGGAGCGGTCTTGAAAAGGCCGCGATGGGTATTAAGTTAAGCTTAGCTATTGGCACCAGTGTCTGGCTTTAGCCTGACATCCACTTTCTCAGCGTTTTCCAGATTATTAGTAAATCTTACCTGCGGATGACAGGCTGAAGGCCTGTCACCAAATATCGCGGCCTTTTTAAGACCGCTCCAACTCAGATTACTTACGTGCTGCCTTAAGTGTATCCGCAATCATAAACGCTAACTCAAGTGACTGGTCAGCATTGAGGCGTGGGTCACACTGGGTGATGTAGCGCTCTGCCAGGGCTGATTCTGTGATTTGGTAGGCGCCACCGACACACTCGGTTACATGGTTACCGGTCATCTCAAAGTGAACACCACCTGCGTAGCTGCCCTCTGCCTTGTGAATCTCGAAGAAGGATTTCATCTCAGAGAGAATCGCATCGACCGAGCGGGTTTTGTAACCGCTGCTAGCTTTTACCGTATTGCCGTGCATCGGGTCGTTGCTCCAGACAACATTCACGCCCAGATCATTCACAGCACGCACTAGCTGTGGAAGGTGATCGCCGATCTTATCGGCACCCATGCGGGCAATCAGATTGATACGACCCGCTTCGTTCTCTGGGTTTAGAATCTCTAATAGACGTTTTAAATCATCCACTTGAGTGGTTGGGCCCACTTTTACACCGACCGGGTTTTGAACACCACGCAAGAACTCAACGTGCGCATGATCAGGCTGACGAGTCCGATCACCAATCCAGAGCATGTGCGCTGAACAGTCATACCAACCGTTGGTCAAACTGTCTTGGCGCGTCAACGCCTCTTCATAAGGCAGCAACAGTGCTTCGTGTGAGGTGTAGAGCGTTGTCTCAGATAGCTGCGGTGTATTGTCTGTATTCAATCCACAGGCCGCCATGAACGACAACGCTTGATCGATCTGTGCGGCTAGCGCTTCATACTTTTCATGCGCAGGCGACTGAGACACGAAGCCTTGGTTCCATTTATGAACCTGATGCAGATCGGCAAAGCCACCACGTGAGAAGGCGCGCAGTAGGTTTAACGTTGCTGAGGATTGATGATAAGCCTTCAACATACGCTCAGGATCTGGAATACGCGCTTCTGCCGTGAACTCGGCCGAGTTGACGTTGTCACCACGGTATGAAGGTAGCTCGACACCATCAATCGTCTCAGTATCGCTAGAGCGAGGTTTAGCGAATTGGCCAGCAATTCGCCCTACTTTTACTACAGGACAACTACCCGCGAAAGCCAACACAACGGCCATCTGCATTAGCAATTTAAAGGTATCTTTGATCTTATCAGCACTGAACTCGTTAAAGCTCTCTGCACAGTCACCACCCTGTAACAGAAACGCTTCACCACGACTGACACGTGCTAGATCAGCTTTTAAAGATCGGATCTCTCCTGCAAAAACCAGAGGTGGCTGTTGTTTCAGCTCAGCCTCAATCGATTGCAGTGCCGTTAGGTCTGGGTAAGTCGGTAACTGTTTAACCGGCAGATCGCGCCAGCTATTGGGCGTCCATACGCTCATGTGAAAAATTCCTTTAGGTGGTGATTAAAGAGGTTTCTAGTCTACTAAATTAATGCCAACAACTGCAGTAGGTAGAGCCCGAAAGTTATCGTGATCATCGACACAAAGGTCGTCAGAACGATGATGTTGGCGGCAAGTTCATCGTCATCACCTGCAATTTTGGCCATCACATAACTGGCAGCCGCGGTAGGAGATGCTAGGAACAGAAACAGAGTCCCTAACTCCATTCCACTGATACCCAAGTAGGCGCCAATGGCCGTGAACAGCAGTGGTACCCAAATCAACTTGACCAGCGTAGCATTGACGGCCAACCAACCTGACAGACGAAAGGCTTTTAACGACAGCGTTGCGCCAATGCAGAGCAGTGCTAGTGGCAGTGACATAGACCCGAAGAGTTGAGCCGACTCCTCTACCCAGAGTGGCAATCGCAGATGCAAGAGTGACAGCAACGCACCGATTAACACCCCAATAATCATCGGGTTCAGCACCACCTCTTTCGCAACCACCAATGGTGTAGGACGATAGCGTGTACTGAAGACCGAAAAGAGCACGACCGAAAGACCGTTGTTTAGGATTCCCGCTAAACCAGCCATTAATCCGGCCACTTGCAGCCCCTCATTGCCATAAAGGCTCAATACCAGCGCCAGTGCGATAATGCCGTGATTACCTCTGAAACCAGCCTGAATAAAAACAGCACGCTGATCCGGTCGAATCCAACGATAGGCGATAAATCCCATGAGTATGACGACTGCGAAGTTCGCCAGGATGTAGTAGCCAAACAGAACGGAATCAAGCAGTCCAACCACGTCCGCTCGGTAGGTAGCTAAACCTAACAGAGTAGGCAGGGTTGCTTTGTAGACCAACATCGAGGCGCCACTGATGAAACCATCACTCAACAGGTTAAATCGTTTTAGCAGCAATCCGATGATGACCAGGGAGAAAATGGGGGCCGTAACAGCAAATATTTGAGCAAACAGCTCGAAGTGATTCATGCGATTCCAAGTCCATGTGGAGTAGACGTCTATTATGGCCGATACCGCACCTGCGAAACAGATAAAAACTGTGATTTTTTCTCTACTTACCTGCCCTAATCACTGATTGATCGCTACAATAGAATCTTTCTCATGCTATTTTCACTGGAGTCCAAGATTGTCAGGTCTAGATCAGTTTATTGCCCCAACTAAAGCCGGTGATTTGCGCCGTATTGGTGATGTAAAAGGGGCCGCCACCGGTTGGCTAATCGATCAGATACGCGACAAGCATCAGGGACCTATACTGATGCTCTGCAACGACAGTGAGAGCGCTAGCCGTATTCGTCGTGAGATACGCTTTTTTGCCGGTGACTCTC
Source organism: Marinobacterium sp. xm-g-59 (assembly GCF_013283315.1). NCBI lineage: Bacteria > Pseudomonadati > Pseudomonadota > Gammaproteobacteria > Oceanospirillales > Oceanospirillaceae > Marinobacterium > Marinobacterium sp. xm-g-59. The sequence goes on from NZ_WBYR01000001.1 coordinate 348,253, forward strand.
TGCCTGTGATGCTCTTTCCAGACTGGGAAACCCTAGCTTACGATAGCTTCTCTCCACACCAGGATATTACCTCCACTCGCTTAGAGACGCTCTACCGACTTCAAGGTTTAAAGTCAGGTGTCATTGTCGTGCCTGCTTCGACGGCGATGCAGCGTGTCGCTCCTAAAGAGTTTGTCAGTGGTAATGTCTTCTGGCTTGAAAAAGGTCAGCAATTAGACGCCGACAGGATGCGAGAGCAACTGATCGATGCAGGGTATAACCTGGTCGACACCGTCTATGAGCACGGTGAATTTGCTGTACGTGGCGCCATTATTGATCTCTACCCTACCGGCACTAGCGCGCCTCTTCGTATCGACCTATTTGATGATGAGATCGATACTCTAAGGACATTCGATCCGGAGACACAACGCTCCATTGAACAGATCGAGCGCATTCGCATTTTGCCGGCGCGTGAATACCCTTTCCACTCCAACGCGATTGATGGCTTTAAACAGCGCTGGCGTCAACGATTTGATGTCGATTATGGCAACTGCCCCATCTACCAAGACATCTCGAGCGGTTTAGCGCCGGCGGGGATCGAGTATTATCTGCCGCTCTTCTTTGAGCAGTGCTCTACCCTGTTCGATTACCTTCCTGAATCAACCCTTGTGATTCAGCAGAAAGGGATACTGGAGGCCGCATCACAATTCCATAGCGGTGTGGTAAGTCGACATAACGAACGCCAAGGCGATATCACTCGCCCAATCTTGACGCCAGATGAGCTCTTTTTAACACCGGATAACTTGGCAAGTGACCTAAAACGTTGGCCGGGAATCCGACTAAGTGCTGAGCCTGAAGAGGTTAAACCGGGGCGTGAGAATATCGGTGCGACTGAACCTCCCAGTTTAAGCACCTCTCCCACTGCGGCAGAGCCTCTGCGCCCACTGGCCAATCACCTAGACAAAGCCACTACTCCGGTTCTCATTCTTGCTGAATCAGCGGGCCGTCGTGAATCTCTATTAACGCAACTGCAAGCGATGTCGATCAAGCCTGTGCAACTCGACAGCTGGCACGCTTTTCAAAACAGCAATGAGTCACTCGCAATAAGCGTTGCACCGCTTGAACAGGGTCTTGCCATCAGTGATCAATTTGAGGTGATCTCGGAGGCACAGCTGTTTGGCAATCAGGTCTTCCAACGTCGTCGTCGCCAGCGTGAACAGAGCGATGCCGACCAAGCCGTTAAATCACTGTCTGAACTGAGCGTCGGGAATCCTGTGGTCCACATTGATCACGGCGTAGGTCGCTATCTCGGTCTGCAGACGATCGATTTGGATGGATCAGCCACCGAGTTTCTGACCCTGCAGTACGCGAATGATGCCAAACTCTATGTTCCGGTCTCCTCTCTGCATCTGATTAGCCGATACACCGGTGCCAGTGAAGAGTCTGCACCGCTGCACCGTCTTGGCACAGAGCAGTGGTCCAAAGCGCGCCGTAAAGCGGCCGAGAAGGTACGTGATGCAGCTGCCGAGCTGTTAGATATCTATGCACGTCGTGCCGCTCGCCAGGGGTATCAATACAGCATTGATGATGCTATGTACGATCAATTCTCACGTGCATTCCCATTCGAAGAGACGCCAGATCAAGCGATGGCCATTGAAGCGGTGCGCCGAGACATGCAAGCCGTGCAACCGATGGATCGTCTAGTCTGCGGTGATGTTGGCTTTGGTAAAACTGAAGTGGCTATGCGGGCCGCCTTCATTGCGGCACAAGCGGGCAAACAGGTTGCTGTATTGGTACCAACCACCCTCCTCGCCCAGCAGCACTTTGAGAATTTCCGTGATCGTTTCGCCGACTGGCCTATGGAGGTCGATCTGATCTCTCGCTTCAAAACAGGCAAACAACAGGATCAGATCGCAGCCAAGGTAGAGGCGGGTCAAGTCGATATTCTGATTGGTACTCACAAACTGATTCAGGGCGATTTGAAATTCAGCAACCTAGGGCTGTTGATAATCGATGAGGAGCACCGTTTTGGTGTTCAGCAGAAAGAGAAGCTCAAATCGCTCCGTTCTGAGGTTGATATTCTAACCCTAACCGCAACGCCTATACCTCGCACACTGAACATGGCGATGTCGGGCATGCGTGATCTTTCGATCATCGCGACGGCACCGGCTAAGCGTCTATCGGTTAAAACCTTTGTGCGTCAATCAGATCCAGCGCTGATTAAAGAGGCCATTCTGCGTGAGTTGCTTCGCGGTGGTCAGGTCTACTATCTGCACAATGAAGTGAAAACCATTGAACAGACCGCTAAAGAGTTGGGTGAGCTGATTCCAGAGGCCCGTATTGGTATCGGCCATGGCCAGATGCGTGAGCGTGAACTGGAACAGGTGATGAGTGACTTCTATCACAAGCGATTCAACGTATTGGTCTCCACCACCATCATCGAAACCGGTATCGACGTTCCTAACGCCAATACGATCATCATCGATCGCGCTGATAAATTTGGTCTGGCTCAATTGCACCAGTTGCGTGGACGAGTCGGTCGTTCGCATCATCAGGCTTACGCTTACCTGCTTACACCGCACCACAAGGCGATGACTTCAGATGCCACCAAACGTTTGGAGGCGATTGTCGAAGCGAGCACTCTAGGGGCAGGCTTTACCCTAGCAACCCACGACCTTGAGATACGGGGTGCCGGTGAGCTGTTAGGTGAAGAGCAGTCGGGTCAAATGCAGACAATTGGTTTCTCCCTCTACATGGAGATGCTAGAGCAAGCAGTAGAGTCGATTAAAGAGGGTAAAACACCCAACTTTGATCAGCCTCTTCATCACGGCTGTGAAGTAAACTTGCACCTACCGGCACTGATTCCCGATGACTATCTGCCGGATGTGCATAACCGATTGACGCTCTATAAACGCATTGCCAATGCAGCCAATGACGAAGAGTTGCGTGAGCTTCAGGTGGAGATGATTGATCGCTTTGGTCTGCTACCAACGCCTCTTCAGAACCTAATTCGACAGACTTCAATCAAGTTGCGGGCTGAAAAACTCGATATTATCAAGTTGGATGCTGGCGCTGGGTCAGGACGCTTGGAGTTTGCTGAGGAGACCTGTGTCGATCCTTACACCCTTGTAAAACTGGTGCAGACACAGCCAAAGGTCTATAAACTCGATGGGGCTACCGCGTTTAAGTTCAGTGTACCGATGGAAAACAGTGAAACTCGATTCCAGACAGTTGAAGCGCTGCTTGATACACTGACACCGGCAAGTGATTGATTTGAACCTTCAGGAGCATATTAAAGTGAGAGTGATTGCAACGACCCTTTTGCTATTGGCTGGTATCGGCCAAGCCGTGGCTGACGATGAGGCGGTCAAGCTAGCGGTTGCCCCTGAACTGATCAGAGAAGAGAGTCTCTACACTGTTGAAGTGGTTATTTTCAAACAGGCTGAAGCCGACAAAGAGAGCGAAACCTGGCCTGCCGACTTAGAAAGTATAGAATTCACCAACGCTGAGCTTCCTCTCGTCAATGATGGCGAACCCTTAGCCCTGAATGAAGAGTTGCCAATAACCACCTTTGCATTGACTGAACAAGCCAATCGATTGGCGCAAAAAGGGTATGAGCTGCTCTACCACAATAGCTGGCTGGATCAGTTTAAACCTGGCGCTAACCGCACCACTCTGTTATTGGATGCATTTGGAAACTTCGAAGGTACATTACGCATTGAGCGTCAGCGTTATCTGCATATCTACCCATCGATCAACTACTACCCTAACGGTTTAAGCTTGACCGACGAGCCCGCTGAAACGATCCGTTTTGAGGAGTCACGTCGCATGCGATCGAAGGATCTGCACTACATCGATCACCCCGTTCTGGGAATGCTGGTACTCTTTAGACCGATCGAAGCGGTTGAGATGGAGGTCACCGATCTGGTGACCTCAACAGAGACAGCAAACACCGTAAACTAGTTCGACGGCGCCTCATTCGGGGCAATATGAATCGTAGAGGTTGGGAAAGCGATCTCTGCGCCACGCGCTTCAACCAGATTGATAATCTTAACCAGTACATCCTGCTTAACCGAGTGGAACTCCACCCAGTTAACCGTTTTGGTAAAGGTGTAGACCATGATATCGATTGATGAGGCACCAAAGTGGTTCAGGTTTACGATCAGAGTTTGGCTCTGATCGATGTCAGCATGGCTCTGCAACATCGATTTAATATCTGCAACAATCTGCTCAACCACAGCCGCATCGTCATAACGAACACCAATGGTTTCATAGATACGACGGTTGGTCATACGCGATGGATTCTCAACGGCAATACTGGCGAAGGTTGAGTTAGGGACGTAGAGCGGTCGTTTATCAAAGGTGCGAATTCGGGTTAAGCGCCAGCCGATCTCTTCAACTGTACCCTCAATCTCTTTGTCGGGGGAGCGAATCCAATCCCCCACTTTGAAGGGGCGATCCATGTAGATCATCAACCCACCGAAGAAGTTAGCCAGTAGGTCCTTTGCGGCAAAACCGACAGCCAAACCACCAACACCACCGAACGCTAGTATGCCTGAGACACTGACGCCCAAATGTTGAAGCAGCACCAAACCCGCAAACAGAAGGACGGTTAATCGCAGTAGTTTTGCGACCGCATCAGCGGTGGTTCGATCAACACCAGGACGACCAGAAACGCCATCCACTAACTGCTGCTCAACCCGCTTAATTAGACGGATCAACGTCCATGCCGCTAACAGAATATACGCTAGTGAGCGCAAAGATTGCGTCAGAACCAGGTCTATCTCGTCCAGTGCTCGAGCGGCAATATCGAGTGAGAGCGTAATACCCACCACCCAGACTAGAAGACTTAAAGGGGCACGCACGGTATCAATGAATACCTGATTCCAAACGGACGAGAGATTGTTGATAAAGGGAATCAGTCGATTCAACAAAGTATTGCTGACTAGAGAGACGATCAGTGTCATCAACAGAATCACAGCGCCTTGTAGCAACCACTGATATTGATTCAAGGCAGGAATAGCATTTAACAGTGGGTTAAGCACCCAACTCAACAATTCAGTCACTTAAAAACTCCAATAAACAATCAGTTAGACCAACTCTTTCGCCATCGTTCTTACGCGAGCCAATCGTTCAGAATCACTCGGGCGCTTAGGTCTAGCACGCATTCTTACAATTCGATCAGAACCAGTGTGCCCAAGGTTGGTTAGGTGCTGCAACACCTCTTGCGCACGCTCGGGTGCGTTGCAGACAAGCACCATGTCACAGCCAGCTGCCAGCGCGGCGTCGGCTCTATCAGAATAACTGCCAGTCTCTGCTGCCCCCTCCATAGAGAGATCATCACTGAAGATCACGCCATCAAAACTTAATCGCTCACGCAGTTGGCGTTGCAACCAAAACTCTGAGAAGCCTGCGGGCTGTGAGCAGACACTGGTGTATTTAATATGGGCCGGCATGACCGCATCCAAGCCGCGTTTAATCAACTTGGCAAAGGGCTGTAGGTCTTGAGCATCTATCTCAGCAAAACTGCGCTGATCTTCTGGAAGACCCAAATGTGAATCCACCTCCACCCAGCCATGCCCTGGAAAGTGCTTACCCGTGGTCGCCATGCCCGCTTCATGCATGCCTGACATGAAGGCTCCCGCCAGTGCTTCAACCTGTTCGCTATCGCTGCCAAACGAACGGTCGCCGATCACCTCTGAGTGGCCGTAATCGAGATCTAACACAGGGGCGAATGAGATATCGATGTCATAGTCGCGCAACTCTGTCGCCATCAACCAGCCAAACTCATGAGCCCAAGCGACCGCTTTGCTAGGGTTCTCTTGCCAAGCTTCACTGAATACTCGCATTGGTGGCAGTCGGGTGAAGCCCTCTTTAAATCGCTGCACACGACCACCCTCTTGGTCGACCGCCACTAACAGGTCAGGACGGACCTGACGGATCGACGTCATAAGTTGTCGAAGTTGTGCAGGGTTTTGGTAGTTACGAGCAAAGAGAATCAACCCTCCCACTTGGGGAGACTTGAGAGTCTCAACCTCAGCGGGCGTTAACTCAGTCCCAGCAATATCCAGCATTAGGGCGCCACTGCTCATTACTCTCTCCAATTAAGCCGTAATATTTACGATCATGTTGTTGTTGACCTGATCAAACAGCTCAATCAGATTCTGGTTTCTCATTCGGATGCAGCCGTGTGATTTAGGCACCCCCATCGGCTCAGTATCAGGTGTGCCATGGATGTATATGAAACGACTTAGTGTATCGACCTGACCACCACGATTGAAGCCGTACTCCATACCCTGTAGCCAGATGATTCGTGTCAAAATCCAATCTCGTTCTGGGTACTGCTTGGCTAGCGTTTCTGAATAGATTTCACCGGTTGATCGACGACCAACAAAGACACTGTTGGTCGGTGCAGATTCGCCAATTTTAAGCTTTACTTTGTGCTGCCCAAGCGGTGTACAGCCTGACCCTTTAATATTCCCCGGCCCGTTTAAAGCCGTTGAGACGCTCCAACTCTGCTCACCCGAATCGGTCAGTAACCTTAAGGTTTGATCAGCAATGGAGATCTCAATACGACTCATCAGCGCGCCCAGAAACGGCTCTGTGTCAGGCTCGACCACGCTTTACCAGCAACGCCAGTGACAGCAGAGATACCAAAGTGTTCGAGGCGCTCTTGTAGGCTCTGCTTCACCTGATAGCTCACTTTGTAGATATCAGCGTCATCGGCGGCATTAACCAGATAGTCATCACTGGTCTCTATCTGATCAATAAGACCATTGGCAATGGCGCGACGACCAAACCAGACTTCACCCGTCGCCACTTTCTCAATGTCTAAATCCGAGCGGTAGTCAGAGACAAACTCTTTGAAAAGAGCGTGCGTATCTTCTAGCTCTTCAACAAACTTTTCACGCCCCTTTTCGGTGTTCTCGCCAAACATCGTTAGAGTTCGCTTGTAATCACCCGCCGTTAGGACTTCGTAATCGATGTCATTCTTCTTAAGAAGGCGATGGAAATTGGGAATCTGTGCAACCACACCAATGGAACCGATCAGTGCAAAGGGAGCTGCGATAATCTTATTGGCGATACAAGCCATCATATAACCACCGCTGGCAGCCACTTTATCGACACACACCGTCAGTGGAATCTGCTTACGACGAATGCGCTCGAGTTGTGATGCAGCCAAGCCATAGCCATGCACTAGACCGCCAGGGCTCTCTAGACGAACAACCACTTCGTCGACCTCTCTTGCCAACGTCAGAACCGCTGTGATCTCTTGGCGCATCTTGTCGACTTCAGAGGCTTGGATGTCGCCATCAAAATCGATGACATAGATTCGTTTTCGATCCTCTTCTGCTTGAGCATCGGACTTGGCCGCCTTTTTACGGGCCTTAGCCTCCTCTTTATCCTGCTTCTTTTGCGCTTTATGCATCTGTTTGAGGCGATGCTCATCCAATATGTGGTCTTCTAACGTCTCTTTTAGCTCGGTGAAGTGATCATTCAGCGACTCGACTTCAATCTCTCCATCATTAGGCTTACGGCGTTTTTGAGCCGCTGCTGCAATCATCGCAAGCACTAGCCCAATCGCAACCACCCAAGTGACCGTTTTAGCCAAGAAAAGACCGTATTCAGAAAAAAATTCGACCACTGATTACCTCGTAAGAAAGTCGATTAACAGAGAGGGGTAGGTTAACATAGCCACTTCTAATGAGCGCTAGGTTTTTATGTCTTCAAATGTCACCCTCACGCAGGTTTTCAACAAGCTGCAAGATCGATTCAATTCTGACAACGCCAAAGGTCTAAATAAGACGTTTCAGTTCTCGTTGAATGATGCAGATTCGTTCTACCTAACGATCGAGGATTCTAAGTTAGATGCCAACTGGGGTGAGCACTCCGACCCAAACATCACACTGATCATGGATGAAGCGACATTCATTGGTGTTATACAGGGTGAGATCGATGGCATGAGTGCTTTCATGAAAGGTCTTCTGCGCGCCGAGGGTGATGTCATGCTCGCCACCAAGCTAGGCAAACTTTTTAGGCACTGATACCCAGCTATAGCTGCAAATCAGCCTTGTCGTGCAACCCAGTCGTCGATCAACGCTCTTGAGATAGCGAATTTGGGTGGCAGCACCACAGTGTGCAGCTCTTCCTTGGTAAACCAACGCCCTTCTAATATCTCACGACCATCAGGTTTAATGTCGCCACCGGCATACTGAGCAAAAAACGCCAACATCAACGAGTCAGGAAATGGCCACTGCTGGCTTTTGAAGTAACGAATGTTGCTAATTTCAACACCCACCTCCTCTTTGACCTCTCGTGCTACCGCCTGCTCAGCCGTCTCACCGGCATCAATAAATCCAGCTAAAGTACTGAATCGATTAGGTGTGAACTTAGCGTTATGGGCCAACAAGATTCGATCCCCGTCCTCAACGAGAGTGATGATACAGGGAGAGAGTCTCGGGTAAGCGTGATGCCCACAGTCCGTACATTTCAAGACCATCTCGGTTAAACCAAACGCCATACCCCCACCACAGCGACCACAAAACTGATGATTCACTCGCCAATTCAATAACTGCTGAGCTCTGGAGAGCAACTGATACTGGAATGGATCAGACCGTTCAAGTTCAGCTCGAAGATCCACCACTTTGGCACTGCCAGGTACCTCAGACATTCTGACCAACTCATAGCCCGGTAACACAGGGTAACGTTCGATCTCATACTCGCTGTCAAAGGATAGGGAGAGATCAATACGATCCAACACAACCCCTAGTTTTGGGTCAGCCAAGATCAGACGATTTTGATGGGCAATTAAGTATTTCAAGAAGACTCCCTAAAAACGGCAATGCTTATTTGTAATAGTTATATAAAACTAAAGTATTAAAACCGCAGTTTCCAAACTAAAGGAATAACCTTATAATCTTTGCGCTTTTTTGCTTTTGGGCAAATTAAAATAACTGTAAGGACCCTACATGAATCAATCAACCATGTCGGCAATTACCCGAAACTTTTTGGGCAACTCGCCAATTTGGTACAAGCAAGCAATCCTTTTCTTCCTTGTAGCCAATCCTATCCTACTTTTAACAGCTGGCCCTGTCGTAACAGGCTGGTTGCTAATCTTCGAATTCATTTTCACACTGGCGATGGCGCTTAAATGTTACCCACTTCAGCCGGGAGGTTTGATTGCGATTGAAGCGGTCGTGATCGGCTTAACCGATCCATATAACGTATACCACGAGATCAACGCCAACTTAGAAGTCATCCTACTGTTGATGTTCATGGTTGCTGGTATCTACTTCATGAAGGACCTTCTTCTATGGGTCTTCACTAAGATACTGGTTAAGGTTCGCTCTAAGACAACAATCTCTCTCCTTTTCTCTATCTCTGCGGCCTTCCTATCAGCCTTCTTAGACGCTTTGACAGTGACTGCTGTATTGATCAGTGTCGGTGTCGGTTTCTACTCGGTCTACCATAAGGTTGCCTCGGGTAAAAACAACGACTCGGCACACGACCATACGTCTGACCATGACGTTCATGAAGAGCGTCGCCAAGACCTAGAAAACTTCCGTGGTTTCTTAAGAAGTCTCTTGATGCACGGTGCTGTGGGTACAGCACTAGGCGGCGTCTGTACGCTAGTCGGTGAGCCACAAAACCTGTTGATTGCCCAGAAAGCTGAGTGGACCTTTATTGAGTTCTTCGTACGCATGGCACCGATCACTATGCCTGTACTGGCGGTTGGCCTTCTAACCGTTGTAGTACTAGAGAAGACCGGCACCTTCGGTTACGGCGCTAAATTGCCTGAGAATGTTCGCCAAATTCTGGTTGATTACGATAAAGATCAATCGGCTAAGATGACCAAGAAACAACGCGTTAGCCTAATCGTTCAGGCTGCAGTGGCAGTATTCCTAGTCATTGGTCTAGCCTTCCACTTGGCCCCAGTGGGCATGATCGGTTTGACCGTAATCATTCTATTGACCGCCTTTAACGGCATCACAGAAGAGCACCAGATCGGTAAAGCGTTTGAAGAGGCACTCCCTTTCACCGCTCTGCTGGTTGTATTTTTTACTGTAGTATCCGTGATTCACGATCAGCACCTGTTCCAGCCGATCATTCACATGGCACTTTCACTAGAGCCAAGCCAACAGCCGTCCGTCTTCTTCATTGCAAACGGTGTGCTATCGGCAATCTCGGATAACGTATTTGTTGCGACGGTCTACATTAATGAGATCCTAGCAGCATTGAATGCAGGTGATATCACTCGTGAACAGTTTGACCACCTAGCAGTTGCTGTAAATACCGGTACTAATATCCCATCGGTAGCGACTCCTAACGGTCAAGCAGCGTTCCTATTCCTGCTAACCTCTGCGATTGCTCCGTTGATTCGCCTCTCGTACGGTACGATGGTGTGGATGGCACTGCCTTACACGATTACGATGTCGGTAACCGGTCTGCTTGCAGTCATATATGCACTCTAAAATCTGACTTGAATAAAAGCCTGCCCTGCTCACGCTCGGCAGGTTTTTTTATCATTAAAACTTCCCTCAGTCCTCTGAAGGCTATTGGCCGAGTAAAGAGATGTGCAATAATATCGCTTTAATTCTCTCATTAAGCAGTTTATATGACAGACCTACCCGCAAAAATCGCTTATCAGGGTGTTCCTGGTGCCTACTCTCACCTCTCTTGTACCCGTGTCCACCCAGAATTGGAGGCACACGCATGTGAGAGCTTTGCTGATGCAATGTTTATGGTTGAACGTGGTGAAGCGCGTTTAGCGATGATCCCACTTGAGAACAGCACTGCCGGTCGTGTCGAAGAGATCTACCGCTTAATGCCTAAGACTCAACTGCACATCATTGCTGAACACTTTGAGCCGGTTAATCACTGCCTACTCGCTATTCCGGGCACTAAAGTTGAGCAGCTAAAACGTGTTTGGTCACACCCCCAGGCGCTGGCACAGTGTGATGGCAACATTCGAGCACTAGGACTTGAACCTATCGCGGCACTTGACACGGCAGGCTCTGCGTCGGATCTTTCAGAGAATCCAGATCCAGAGCTAGGCGCTATCGCCTCTTCACTTGCTGCAGAACTCTATGGCTTAGATATCGTCAAAGAGGGTTTTAGAGACGTCGAAGGTAATACCACTCGCTTCCTAATATTGGCACGTGACAGTAAGGTGCCGGAATACGATGCTGACAAAGAGTTCATGACCTCGATCCTGTTCACCGCTCGAAATATCCCAGCGTCGCTGTATAAAGCACTGGGTGGTTTTGCCACTAATGGCCTGAACATTCTTAAGCTGGAAAGTTACATGGCTTCGGATACGATGCAGGTCACCAGCTTCCATCTAGATGTGGCATCGCACCCTCAGGAGCCAGCCATGCAGCTAGCCCTACAAGAGCTTCACTTCTTTGCTAAAGAGGTTCGCGTCATGGGCACCTATGCCGCACACCCATTCAGAAAGAGCAATCTAATCATCGAAGAGTAGTTTTATTCCGCACTGCAGCATACAGGATTGAGTCTTATAAATAAGTTGACTTAAAAATCAGCTTTTACATATTGTGCACCGCACAAATAAGACTTATATTTAATACATGCCTAATGGATTAGGTAACGAACAAATCCCTTGTGTTCGTTTTCTTCATTTTTCATCGATTGAAGATTCCTTTTTAGCCCCGCAATGCGGGGCTTTTTTATGGCATAAAGGTTTAAAAGCAAAAACACTGGCAAGGCCCTAGTATTGTAGACACCTGTTAGCGTTAGAATAACGCCTAACAAGAGGTGATCATCCATGAGTGCAAAACGTTACACCGAAGAGTTCAAGATCGAAGCGACTAAACAGGTCACTGATCGCAATTACAAATTGTGTGAAGTTGCTAGTCGACTTGGAGTTTCGGAGCCCACATTACGCAATTGGGTCAAGAAGTATGGATCGACGAGTTCACAGCATCATACGATCAATGATCAGCAAGAAGAGCTCAGGAAGCTCAAAGCGGAACTAAGGCGAGTCACCGAAGAGCGAGATATCTTAAAGGAGGCCGCCGCGTTCTTTGCAGCCGAGTCAAGGAAAGATACGCGTTCATAAAGTCACGACTCAAGAAGTTCTCTGTTTCAGCGATGTGTCGCGTGCTTAAAGTTAATCGTAGCGGATTCTATGCCTGGCTTAAGCAACCTGAATCTAAGCGGGCCAAAGAGGATAAGAGGCTTCTGCAAAAGATTAAGCAGTTCTGGGCGGAGAGTGGCTTTTCTTATGGCTACAGAAACATCACTAAAGATCTAAAAGACGATCGCGAAAGCGTTGGAAAGAACAGAGTTTATCGGATCATGCGTCAGAACGATGTTCGCTCACAACGGGGTTACAAGAAGCACAGAGGTTTTAGCGGAGGTGACTTGAACCTCGTTGTTCCAAACACTCTTGCACGCGAGTTCGAAGTGGACGCTCCTGACAAGGCATGGGTCACTGATTTTACCTATATCAGAACACATGAAGGCTGGTTGTATCTGGCGATTGTCTTAGATCTATTTAACCGACAAGTCATCGGATGGAGTATGAAGAATAACCCGCGCTCAGAGCTGGTCATTGATGCTCTGATGATGGCTATATGGCGCAGGCAACCAGCCGAAAATGTACTTATTCACTCAGACCAAGGTGTTCAGTATACAAGTAGCGACTGGCGGTCGTTCTTAAAAGACCATAAGCTCGAAGCCAGCATGAGTCGACGTGGTAACTGTCACGATAACGCGGTTGCTGAGAGCTTTTTCTCTAATCTGAAAGCCGAGAGGATCAAACGAAAAATCTATCAAACTCGCAACGATGCAAGAGCTGATATCTTTAATTACATCGAGCTGTTTTATAACCCGAAACGTCGCCATGGCAACAATGATGGGCTATCTCCAGTTCAGTATGAAAAACAGTATTTAGAAAAGCTAGCAGTTGTCTAGAAAACTAGGGCCTTGCCACACCTCTAACCGACTGTCGTCGGCTAGCCTTCTTCTTTGTGTGAGCAATGGTGCCGGTGACAGGCTCTCAGCCTGTCATCCGCTGGTAGAATTTATCAGACAATCTGGAAAATGCTGAGAAAGTTGGCTCAGACCAGAGGTCAGACCCGAAGCTGCGTAGCAAGTTTGATACTCCGGTGTCTGACCTCTGGTCTGACACCACTGTTCCCCCACGCACCTATTCCTTCGCGGCCTTTTCTAGACCGCTCCAACAGTGCCGAACTCGAGTCTCGTGCCAATCGTCCACGTCCGATCGAGAGTGAGTACGATGATTTTTCACGGTTAAGAGTAATTCACCGGTGTCTGGCTTTAGCCTGACATCCACTCTCTCAACGTCTTCCAGAAAGGTAGTAAAGCCTACTAGCGGATGACAGGCTGAAGGCCTGTCACCGAAAAGATCGCCACATCTTCGATATGGCTCCAACAGAAAAATCACTCTGCCTCAAAAAAGAAATCGACGGGATAACTCTCGCCATCTTGTTCGGTAATGATCAAGCGAGCCTTCCAGACCATTAACCCCGTCGTACAGACTGAAAGCTCGGTGACTCCCGACCAACTCCCACCATTGAATTTAATAGGAGTCTGGTTGATGCCCATATATTCAGTGGTCCCTTGCAGATCGAGCCAAGCACTCGCAGGCTGCTGCCCATCGACTGTAAAGCTGAATGTCAGAGGTACCAGCGATTTAGCCGGTTTGGGATTCATGCTGAGGCTCAGCACCCTGCTCTCCTCGCTATCGGACGGGAGTTCAATTAGGCAGGTCTCCAAATTAACATCGCAATCCGTTGTTATGGGATCTCGCTCTAAAAAGCCATTTAACACCGATTGCAAAAGATAGACACTGACGCCCAGCGGCAGAATGATTAACAACGCCGTCAGGAGTGGCTTAATACGCTGCATTGAAACTAGTTTCCAACGTTAGCGGCATCGATATCCGCTTGCATCTCTTCCAGAATCCAGTCGCGGAACGCCATCATTGCAGGCGTAAGCCCATGATTCTTACGGTAGACAAGATAGAAAGCGTTATGGCTATCCAAACTGATATCAAAGGGCGCGATTAAACGACCGCTCTCTAGCTCTCGGCCCAACAGAGCTGTATCAGCCAGTGCTATACCGATCCCCTCTGATGCCGCCGATACCGCCAACGAGGTGCTGGAGAAGGAGATGGTTTTGTTTATCTCAGTGATGGAGATCCCCTGTTCTTGGAGCAGCTTTGTCCACTCATGACTACGACCTGAGACATTAATCAAAGTGTGGTTTAGCATGTCTTTGGGTGTGTTGAGTGGATCTTTACCCTCAAGGAGTTTGGGACTCATGACGGGTGTCAGAAAGATATTACGCATCATATGCGACTCGATTCCTTTCCAATGGCCAGTACCATAATAGACAGCCATATCAGTCTCGGAGTTATCAAAGTCGATGTACTCAATCGAAGATTCAACTCGAAGCTCAACTTCAGGAAAGCGCTCTTGAAAACGCGTGATGCGTGGTACCAACCAACGTGTTAAGAAGGCTGGCGCGATGCTCACCTTCACCACGTTGGTATTAGGCGCTGCAACCAATCTGCGTGTCGCCTGCTCCAGTTCGTCTAAGGCTATCTGCACCGAGGGTAAATAACGCTCCCCTGCAGCCGTCAACGAAATGGTTCGCTTCTCACGTTTAAAAAGCTCGACACCTAAAAACTCTTCAAGTGACTTCAACTGATGGCTAACCGCCGATGGCGTGACACAAAGCTCTTCACTGGCGCGGTTAAAGCTACCATGGCGGGCAGCAGCATCGAACACACGAAGAGCATTAAGTGGTGGTAAGCGTCGCATAGAAGATTCCTGTAAGTGAATTTAACTCAACAATAAATCAAAAAAGGATCGTTTGTCGAGAGGCTTATACACCTTTAGTATGATCACAAATTGAACAGCGAAACGAATTAGAGGAAATGAACATGCCTTACACATACGCAACTGTAGATCTAGAAGCAGCAATCAAAGAAGCTCAAGCACTTCGCAGCCAAGCACTGGCTGAGTTGGTTGACACTACAAGCAAACGTCTAAGCCGTGTTTTTGTTAGCGAACTTCGCACAACTCGTGAATCAGCGCTAGCACGTCTAACTCAGGCTGCTTAAGCCTCCAAAGCATATTGCTCTTTGGCCGGTCAGACTCAGCTCTGATCGGCCTGTTTTCTCTCTCGGGCGACTCGCTCACTCATCTTGATCAACACTCGGCTTACTGCAACATTTGCGAACGCAGCCGTGACTGAAGTAACTGCTCCTAAGCCTCCAGAACAGTCTAAACGCACATCACTCTCACCAAAGTTTTTTGTTGCACAGACAGATCCATCCAACTGTGGATACCTAGCCTGCTCCTGCGAGAAGACACACTCGACACCAAATCGTTTACCGCTTCGACTGAACCCGAAATGGCGTTTCAATATTGAACGAACCTTAGCGGCCAGCGCATCGTGCTGAGTTTTACTTAGATCAGCTACTTCGATTTTAAGCGGATCAATGAGCCCACCAGCCCCGCCGGTAGTAACGATCGGAATCTTGCGGCGACGGCAGTACGCAATCATTGCTGCTTTAACACCGGCACTATCAATGGCATCGACGACATAATCAATCGGCTCAACCAACAGGTCGGCAAGATTATCTTGCGTCGCAAAACACTCATGCTCGTGAATAATTAAATCGGGATTAATCTCGCGCGCACGATCCGCCATCACCTGAACTTTTGAGGCACCTAAATTTGAGCTAACCGCATGCATCTGGCGATTCGTGTTTGAGACACAAATTTCATCTAGATCAATGAGGCTAAGCTCACCGATACCACTCCGGGCAAGCGCCTCTACCACCCAGGAGCCAACGCCACCTAAACCGACAACGGCAACATGAGCCTTGTGAAACTTTTCGAGTGAATCAGTGCCATAGAGGCGCCCAATACCTGCGAATCGATCAAGGTAATCAGAATTCATCGTCTGTAATCTCAGTCAGAACAACCTCTCCACACATCTGGCATTTCCCTTCCAGAAAGATAATACCGTGCAGTTCGTACTCAACAGGATCACTCATACCCAGATCCACTTTCTGACAATGGTCGCACCAGGTATGCAGTAGCAGCTCTTCACGATCCTCTTTGCTGCGCAGTGTAAAATCTCTAATGACTCGATCATCACTCATAACTTTTGTCTCATTAATTCTGGTTCTTAAGCCAATGTTCTGGCCAATAGTTGCCATTTTCAAGTTGCTTCAGCTTGTCGATAAAAGTGTTTTTGTTGAACCACTCACCTTCTAGAGGGGCTGCCTCTATCTGAAAAGCCTCTTTTTGGTACTGAAATGCGATACGCCAAGCATGCAGGTAGGTACGATCAGAGGGCTGGCCATATCGCTGGTCACCGAGTATTGCCGCACCTTCACTTTTCAGGGCGACTCGAATCTGGTGCGTCTTACCGGTTTTAGGTCGACAGACGAAGAGACGTAAACCCGGCTCAATAGAGAGTGAAAAGAAGTCAGTAATAGCAGGGTTAGACTGAGTTTTGAGCAGCTTATAACTTCCATTCCGCGCCGCTGCCATATCACCTTTGATGCGACCCTGCTTTCGTTTCGGCTTCGATTGGCTTAGGGCGAGATAAGTTTTTTGAATCGACTGTTCACTGAACAGGTTTGATAGCTGCGCGGCTGCTTCGGCATGTTTAGCGAACAGAAGCACGCCCGATGTCACCTTATCTAACCGGTGCACCATCCAAA
This sequence comes from Marinobacterium sp. xm-g-59, assembly GCF_013283315.1. Taxonomy (NCBI): domain Bacteria; kingdom Pseudomonadati; phylum Pseudomonadota; class Gammaproteobacteria; order Oceanospirillales; family Oceanospirillaceae; genus Marinobacterium; species Marinobacterium sp. xm-g-59. The sequence continues at coordinate 364,961 of NZ_WBYR01000001.1, forward strand.
GCTTTAACCCAAACTGTTGTTCAGCAAGCAATTGAAGACCCAACTCTCCTGACTCAGAGTGCATCCCAACGCCTATCGGCTTGTAGATGGCCATAAAATCGGGGTGATCAAAAAGGCGTTGCAGCGTCACAGCCAACCCAACACCTGTTTAGCAAAGGGGATGGTCAGTTTTCGTTGCGCCTGCAAAGAGGCTCGATCCAACTGATCCAGGTATTCATACTGTTTCGAAAGGTCTCGCTCACCATGATTCAATAGATACTGTGCGACCTCATCAGCCAACACCAAGCCTCTAGCGGCAGCCTCTTGCTGAATCGCTTCCCGTTTCTGCTCATCCGAGAGAGCCTCCAGCTTGAAAGCCAGCCCCCAAGCCAAGCGTGAACGAAGGTCTGGAAGCTCAATTTGGCTGTTTGCGGGGGAATCCACACCACTGATCAACAATGAGTGGCCAATGTCTCGAATGCGATTGAATAGATGAAAAAGCGCCTCTTGCCAAGCTGAATCTCCTATCACAGCACCCACATCATCCAAACAGACCAGCTGAAAATGCTCCAACCCTTCAAGCATCTCCACCGACAATTCATCGGTTTGACTCAGTGGTAGATAGATCGCCGAAATACCGAGAAGCTCTGCCTCGTTACAGAGCGCCTGAAGAAGATAGCTCTTACCGGTATTCTCACGACCGTATAGATAGACAAAAGACTCTTGGGACTGATTCTCTTGTCTATTAATCAAACCCTTTAACGCTGGTATTAATGCACTCTGTTGGGACTGAACAAAACGAGATAGCTTAGCGTCACTGCGAAGCTGAACACCTAAAGGGAGTTGCTGAGGAGTATTCTGTGATGAGAGAGACATCAGACTGACGGTTCATCCTGATCAACTGCGTGATGGTAAAGCGAACTCTGTTTATAGCCACTGTGAAGATGTGACAATAACACGCGAATAATAGCCGCCACCGGCAGCGCCAACAACACACCAATGAAGCCAAACAGCTGACCACCCGCCATAATCGCAAAAATGACCGTAACCGGATGAAGACCGATCTGATCACCGACGAGTTTCGGGGTCAGGACCATACCTTCCAGCAGTTGGCCGACCATAAAGACCGCTGCTACACCCAGAAGAATGGTCGGATCTTGGAACTGAACATAGGCCGCAACCGAAGAGGAGAGAATGCCAATGATCACGCCAAGGTAAGGAACGATACTCGCCAACCCTGCAATCAATCCTAACAGCAGAGCAAGATCTACCCCGAGAAGTGCCAGGCCTATCGCATAGATAACACCCAACACCAGCATGACCACTAACTGCCCTTTCATGAAAGCACCGAGGACAAAATCACACTCTTTTGCCCAGATAGAGACCTTAGGTTCTAGATTTCTTGGCAACAACTCAGCGATGTTTGCGACCATCGTGTCCCAATCTCTCAACAGATAGAAAGTGACGACTGGAATCAATACCAGATTGGCTAACCAAGCAGCGATAGCCAATCCAGACTGTGTAATAGAGGATATAAGAGCGGTCGCGATTGAACCGGTACTCTGCCAGTGTTGAGCCAACACGGCTGTAATTTGAGCCAGATCCGGTTTAGCAATGGACAGACCTAAGTTAGCTTCAATCAGAGGGATCAACTCGTTGTTAACCAGTTCGATAACTACTGGAATTCGCTGAGCGACAATCTGAATTTGATGTGACAACTGTGGTATCAGCAGCAGTAATGCACCCACCAGAACCAAGGCTAAGGAGGTAAATACAACAATGACGGCCGGGGTTCGACCCATGCCTTTTGCCTCTAATCGATCAGCAATAGGGTCTGATATGTATGCCAATAGAGCACCCGCAACAAAGGGACTTAATACCGGTGCCAATAGATATAGAAGGATTGTGATAACAATTAGAACTGAGAGAATAAACCAACGCTGCTGCATTATTCGATCACTTCTTCAATTGATGGAGTGATTTCTGCCTCAGGCACAAGAGTAGCATCACTATCAGTAGACAAAGGCTCTAATAAGGCTTCAAGGGTTGCTGGCTCTTCCAGCTGAAAGGGTTTGTACTGGTAAGCATCAATACCCGTCTCCTCTAACCAAGATTGCTCAACCAATAGAGCACTCAGTTCGGCAAGCCCGAGATCAGAACCCACCACTAAACGGATTTCAACGTCGTTCATCTGTGACACATACAAAAATTTAACACCCTCTGTCTCACGTAGTTTACCTGTCACTCGTAACAGTGAAGAGAGATCATCCAGACCTGTCACGCTGATCTCATGACCAGTGTGTTGATAGTTACTGGAAACAATCGCAGAGCTCTGTGTGGGTAAAACGGGCGCAGCGGTTTCAACAGCCGAGATAACCGGAGGCGCAACCTGATCTACCTGAGCCGTTGGAGCCTCAACCCTTTCCGGTTTAATCGATTCTACGTCTGCGGTGTTAGCATTGGGCTGCTCGACTATTTCATCAGCGGTGGAGCGCTCATCAATGGCCGGACCCGCCTCTAAATCCAGTTGCATTTTTAGCCAACTCACACCCAAGGCAAGCCCATCGCTGGTCACGGAAGTACGAAGATTTTGACCTACACCCTCTTTAATAAATCGCCAATTGATACCACCCTCGTTCAATTGCACGAGCACTGCAGCACCATTTCCGGTGCCGGCCGCACTGCGTTGAAGTGTTTCATCAATGGCTTTGCCCTGAACCAGTTGAGGGTAGAAGAGTGGCCCGACGCCAAATTCACTGGGCAGTGCGACTGAGATAGATTCAGATCGACCTTTTTCGACCAAGAATTGCACCCAACGAGCACTCTCCTGCTCAGCTTTAACCGGCGATTCGCGCCCATCAACTGGCCACAATAGTAGATCTTTAGCCACCGCACTCACTGAGCAAGTCAGTAGAGCTGAAGCTAGAGCTAGAACCTTGATTTTCATTAAATGGCGAGACATCAAAAAACCTAAGAAAAAATCATCGCTAAATTTGCTAAGAACTGTAACACACAATAGCTCAGCGGTGCGCAAACTGATAGAATTCACAACCTATTAAATTCGCTTTCACCCCTGAGGTTAAACACAGATGTCTAGCAATACCAATACCCCTTCAATCAGCTACAAAGATGCTGGAGTCGATATCGATGCAGGTAACGCCCTTGTCGAGAAAATAAAAGGTGTTGCTAAACGCACAGCCCGTCCAGAAGTGATGGGTGGTTTGGGTGGCTTTGGTGCTCTGTGTGAAATCCCGGAGGGTTACCGCCAGCCAGTACTGGTCTCCGGCACCGACGGTGTCGGTACTAAACTGAAGTTGGCCATGGATCTTGGCCGTCATGACACCATCGGTATCGACTTGGTGGCTATGTGTGTTAATGACCTAGTCGTTGCTGGTGCAGAGCCTCTATTCTTCCTTGACTACTACGCAACAGGCAAACTGAATGTCGATATGGCAGCAGACGTTGTATCCGGTATTGGTAAAGGGTGTGAACTGGCCGGTGCCGCACTGGTTGGTGGTGAAACAGCCGAAATGCCAGGCATGTACGAAGGCGACGATTACGATCTAGCCGGCTTCTGTACTGGCGTTGTCGAGAAATCAGAGATCATTGATGGTACTAAAGTACAAGCTGGTGACGCTCTAATCGCACTGGGTTCATCGGGTCCTCACTCAAACGGTTACTCACTGATTCGTAAAATTCTTGAAGTGTCTAACGCTGACCTAAACCAACCAATGGGTAAGGGTACGCTCGCAGATGCACTGATGGAACCTACTCGCATCTACGTTAAATCGGTTCTTGAGCTGATCTCGAAGGTACAGGTTAACGCTCTGTCTCACATCACCGGCGGTGGCCTTCTAGAGAACATCCCACGCGTACTTCCTGAGAGCGCAAAAGCGGTGATCGATACCAATAGCTGGGAGATTCCAGAAGTATTCCGTTGGATTCAAGCCGGCGGCAACGTTGATCAAACAGAGATGTACCGCACCCTTAACTGTGGCGTTGGCATGGTGATCTGTGTTCCTGGCAGTGAAGCTGATAAGGCCATTGAGATCCTGTCTGCAGCTGGCGAAGAGGCTTGGCTGATCGGTTCAATCGCAAACGCTTCAGCGGGCGACGAGCAAGTTGAGCTGGCAGGTATGAGCCACTAACTATGAAGAACATTGTAGTTCTAATCTCAGGGTCGGGATCGAATCTACAAGCCATCATAGATGCTACCGCCAACGACCAGCACTGCCGTGTTGTTGGCGTGCTCTCAAACAGAGAGAGAGCCTATGGTTTAGAGCGCGCTAAAAAAGCCGGTATAGAGACAGCTGTGGTTGATCATACCCATTTCGATTCACGCCTTGCGTTTGATAGTGCACTGATGGAGCAGATCGATGCATGGCAAGCGGACCTCGTGGTATTGGCTGGCTTCATGCGGATCTTGACAGACGAATTTGTTCAGCACTTCAGCGGTCGACTTCTTAACATCCACCCCTCTCTTCTGCCTAAATATAAAGGCACCAACACCCATCAGAGAGCATTGGAGGCTGGCGATACAGAGCATGGCTGTACTGTGCACTTTGTCTCAGAAGAGCTGGACGGCGGAGCTGCCATCATTCAGGCTGCTACCTACATCGAGCAAGGCGACACTGTTGATTCATTGATCCAAAAAGTGCATCAGCTAGAGCATAAAATCTACCCACTTGCAGTCTCTTGGTTTGCCTCTGAACGCATCACTCTAGAGAACAACCGAGTCTTTCTAGACGGATCACCTTTGGGTGAAACAGGCTACCTTTACCGAGTGTAAATGAGGATTAATGGGAAGATGAGAAGTTGGGTAGCACTGTTATCGATACTTCTTATCGGCCCATCCTTTGCTCAACCTACCCCTTTTAAAGCCTCTTACAGTGCCAACATCGATCTTTTAATTGATGTTCCAGTGACTGCGACACGAGAGCTCGTTAAAACCTCCACAGGAACCTGGCGATTTACCAACAGAGCCTCAGCGTTTATGGCCAAGCAGAGAGAAACCAGCGAGCTCAAATTCAGTCATGGTGAGTGGTCACCGCTCTTATACAACTACGAGCGCAGTCTGTTTGGTCGCTCACGCTCTATCTCAATTGACTTTGATGAGGCTGGAGGCCGAATTACGACACTGGTCAATGGGGACCCCTGGAATCAACCTTGGGAGAGTGCAGTTCAAGATAGGCTCAGTTACCAGCTTCAACTCAGAGAAGATTTAAAGTCAGGGCGGCAACAACTTGACTATAGAATCGCTGATGGTGGGCAGATAAAAAATTATCAGTTTAATAGGCTTGGCGAAGAGTTACTGAAAACCCCTGCAGGAACTTTTCTATGTGAAAAATTGCAACTGGTTCGAGCCGGCCAACAGCATACGACTCTTATCTGGATGGCAAAAGAGCTCGACTACCTCACCATACGTTTAATCCGAATCGATGCAGACGGCAAAGAGCACCTTCTTAACTTAAAATCCGTGGAATTTTATGATTGATTTAAAGACCCTATCCGATCAACTGTTAGAGCTTGAAACCGTCTCACTGGACAACCCTGATCAGCTGTTTGCGATCTCCTATATCAGGGGGCATATCGATCTACTTCATAGCCAAGATGCAAAACTGAATCTAGCTCAATTGATCACTGAGATTAGCGAATCATTCAAGGTCGACAAGATGTCAGCAACCGATCAATCACTTGTTTTAGAGCTGTTGAATTCATTTTAATTCTTAGACTCTACACCTTCGAATAAATCCCCTTTACATCCCCCGTCGTAATTGACAATTCGCAAATTAAGAGTACGATACTTATCTTAAGCTATAAGCATATAACTAAAGTCTAGACAGACCGTTAATTGCACCTTAAAAGCTAGATGGAGCATCCAATGCAGCCTATCGTTAAAACCTTCTTTGATGAACCCACCTTTACCTTCAGCCACGTTGTTTCAGACTCTGAAACGAAAGAGTGTGCAATTATCGATTCCGTTCTCGATTTCGATTACGCGTCAGGTAAAACTGATCGAGTATCAGCCGATCAAATCATCACCTACATAAAAGAAGAGGGGCTGCAGACCAAATGGATTCTTGAAACTCACGTTCATGCCGATCACCTATCTGCAGCACCCTACTTAAAGGATCAACTGGGCGGCACCCTAGCCATTGGTGATCACATCACTGTGGTACAAGATGTTTTCGGAAAGGCTTTTAATGCCGGCACAGAATTTGAGCGTGATGGCAGCCAGTTTGATCATCTATTCAAGGATGATGAGTCATTCAATATCGGCTCAATCGCTGCAAAAGCGATCCACACACCCGGACACACCCCTGCTTGTATGAGCTATTTAATCGGTGACGCTCTGTTTGTGGGTGACACCTTATTCATGCCTGACTACGGAACCGCGCGTTGCGATTTTCCTGGGGGCGATGCAACAACCCTCTACCAGTCGATTCAGAAGCTATTCACCCTACCGGATGAGACCCGTGTCTTTATGTGTCATGACTACAAGGCACCTGGTCGTGATGAGTACCAATTTGAAACCACCATCGGTGAAGAGCGCCAGCACAATATTCACGTCAGCGTAGAGCATGATCAGGCTGACTTTATTCAAATGCGTGAATCACGTGATGCAACACTTGATATGCCTCGCCTGATTCTGCCGTCGGTTCAAGTCAATATGCGTGCTGGTCACCTGCCACCGGCTGAAGATAACGGGCAGCGCTACCTAAAAATTCCGGTAGACCTTTTCTGATTAAGGAAACATTTCATGGATGTAAGAAAACTCACCGATTCAATCAGCGTGTCACCTCAAGTAGCGATTGAAGATATTAAGTCCATTGCTGATGCAGGCTTTAAAACCGTCATTTGCAACCGACCAAACGGCGAGAGTGAGGATCAACCTGATTTAGCACTGATTGAAGCGGAGTGTCAGAAGCTAGGGTTAACCTACGTCTCTCAGCCCGTTATCTCTGGCAACATCAGCGACCAAGATGTTGAGGCATTTGATCAATTCCTAGCCTCTGCGCAAACCCCAATCTTCGCTTTTTGTCGCACCGGCACTCGCTGCACCATGCTATGGGGAATGGCAGAAGGGTCAAGACAGGAAGCCCAAGCGATTATCGATAAGGCCGCTAATGCTGGGTATGACCTTAACGGAATTAGAGCGCGAATCGAGGCACGTCAGTAATAAAGCAGCGTTTTCTGCTTTTCAGGATTAATACTTTGAAGAACTATTTTCCGATTTTAGACTGGGCAAAATCGTACAATAAGCTGACGCTGACCAACGATCTTATCGCGGCAGTGATTGTAACGATCATGTTGATTCCTCAATCACTGGCCTATGCTCTGCTTGCTGGATTACCGCCAGAGGTGGGTCTATATGCAAGTATATTGCCGCTGATCGCTTACGCTATTTTCGGAACCAGTCGTACTCTAGCCGTTGGCCCTGTTGCTGTTGTTTCACTGATGACCGCAACCGCTTTAGGTAGCCTCGGACTTGCCAACACCACCGATTACATTGCCGCTGCCGGTGCTTTGGCGCTCATTTCGGGCACACTGCTAATACTGATGGGCTTTTTTAAATTGGGCGCGATGGCCAACTTGCTCAGCCACCCGGTCATCTCCGGCTTCATTACCGCCTCTGGACTGATCATCGCCGCCAGCCAGCTAAAACATATTCTTGGCATCAACGCGTCTGGCCACAATCTATATGACATTCTCTCTTCAATCATCATTCACCTAGAGGACACCAACATCCCGACACTGATTATCGGTGTCTCTGCGACAGCCTTCTTGTTCTGGACCCGTAAGTGCTTAAAGCCACTTCTGCTTAAAACCGGGATGAACTCAAAACTGGCTGATGTCATTGCCAAAGCGGGACCTGTTTTGGCTGTAGCCGCCACAGCCTTTGCGACCTACTACTACCGCCTAGAGCTTGAGGGGGTCAAAGTCGTTGGTATCGTTCCAACAGGACTACCCGAGTTTGCACTGCCACATTTTGATGCAGAACTTTGGCAACAACTGTTAATTTCAGCCATGCTGATCAGTATTGTCGGTTTTGTTGAGTCAGTCTCTGTTGCACAAACACTGGCAGCGAAGCGTCGTCAAAGAATTGATCCCAGCCAAGAGTTGATTGGCCTAGGCGCATCCAACGTAGGTTCAGCGGTATCTGGCGGCTTCCCAGTGACAGGTGGATTCTCTCGCTCCGTTGTCAACTTTGATGCCGGCGCAGAGACACCAGCTGCTGGGGCATTCACAGCAGTGGGTATTGCCGTGGCTACCCTCTTCCTAACACCGCTTCTATTCTTCTTACCCAAAGCTACACTGGCAGCAACCATTATCGTGGCTGTTTTATCGCTAGTAGATCTTGGTGCTCTAAAACGCACTTGGAGCTACTCGAAGCCTGACTTCATGGCAATGCTGGCAACCATACTACTGACGCTGTTAGTCGGTGTAGAAGCAGGCATCATCGCTGGTGTGACCCTATCGATCGCCCTGTTTCTGCAGCGTACAAGTAAGCCACACGATGCGATTGTCGGCCGAATTCCTGGCACAGAGCACTTCCGCAACGTCGATCGTTTTGAAGTGGAGTACGATGAGAAGATCATCACACTGCGTATCGACATGAGCCTCTACTTCGTTAACGCGCGTTATTTAGAAGATCGCGTCTACGACCTGATTGCCCAACAAAAAGGGGTCCAGCACTTTGTTCTGATGTGCCCAGCCGTCAATCTGATCGATGCATCGGCTCTAGAGTCTCTTGAGGCGATTAATCAGCGACTCAAAGACTTTGGTGTCTGCTTCCACCTATCAGAGGTAAAAGGCCCAGTTATGGACCAACTAAAGAAGAGTCATTTCCTAAACGAACTGACTGGCCAAGTATTCCTCAGCCAATACCAAGCCTGGTGCACTCTTCACAACGAGTCCGATACGCGCATGAGCAAATGCGCCAAAGCGGCTTTGTCCGACTAAAGACAGACATTAGAGTGGTTTGATGGCACACTGAAGGCTAACTTTAAGTGTGTATGGTTTTATGAGTAAAACGCTTCGTTGGTTTATCGCGACCACTCTATTTTTAGCCCTAGCGATTGGAGTTGAGTTAACAATCGGGTGGAGATCCATTCTCGAAGATTGGCAGACTCTCTCTATAACCAATCTACTCTTTTTGACCCTGCTCACCTTTATCTCATACCTCCTAAGAGCTGAGCGTGTCTTTAACTACTTTGCCTCTGAATCACACTCCCGCGTTAGCTACATAAAGATCAGCTTTTTACATAACGCGCTGAATAACTTTTTACCGATGAGACTCGGCGAAGCCGCCTTCCCATTGTTGATGAAACGTGAATTTTCAGAATCCATGCTGACCACATCGGCGGGGTTGCTGGTGATTCGCTTGATGGACCTTCATGTTTTACTACTTCTTGCTTCGTTTACCCTCTTCTCAGTAACACCCCTGCTGGGAGGCATAGCTTGTACAGCCCTTATCTTGTTACCACTGTTAATGAGAGTTGGAGGAGAGTCACTAATCCGTCTATTTCCAGAAAAAATTAGGAACTTACTCAATAAAGTTGAACACCTATGGCCAAAAGACTACAGGCTGTTAGGCAAAACCTACCTTATGACTCTACTTATATGGATTGTGAAGTTGGTAGCACTTATTCTAATCCTAATGAGCTTCCTTAATATCGACTTTTTCAATGGTGCACTGGCTGTCATATTGGCCGACATTTCAGGCGTTTTGCCGATTCATGGACTAGCAGGTTCTGGCACTTATGAGGCTGCAATGTTAGCTGCTTTATACCCGATGGGATTTGAAACCATAGAGGCCGTAAAAGCGGCCATTAATGTGCACATCTACCTTTTGGGCGCGTCACTGCTATCTGTCCCTATTGCGCTACTTCTGCCCAGCCCTAGCAGGAAAACTAGCTTTTAAAAAGAGACGACAAACTTTGTTAAGAGTCAGCCATAAGGTATGATTCACCACTCAAATCCAGACACGAGATCACCATGTCAAACAGACCCACCCTCTCCGTTGTAGTTCCTATGTATAAAGAGGAAGATGTCGCACAACTGCTTGTCGAGCGGGTTCATGATGGTCTTTCTGATTACCAAGGTAACTGGGAACTTGTCTGTGTGGACGATGGATCACCCGATCAGACGGTAGACCGCTTAAAGGCCGCCGCAGAACAGTTTGGTAATCAGGTTAGAGTCATTGAGCTGCAACGTAACTTTGGTCAGACAGCTGCCATGCAAGCGGGTATTGATGCAGCACGTGGTGAACTGATCGTGACGATGGATGGGGATCTACAAAACGATCCTAAAGACATCCCTAGAATGGTCGATGAGCTCATTGAACGTGACCTCGACCTACTCCAAGGCTGGCGAGTCAATCGTCAAGATGCCGCCATCAAACGCAAACTGCCGTCAAAAATTGCCAACCGTTTGATTGCAAAAATCACCGGGGTAAAACTTCACGATTACGGCTGCAGTCTTAAAGTGTATCGCGCGTCCGTGCTTAAACAGGTGCGTCTGTTCGGTGAAATGCACCGCTTTATCCCCGTCTGGGTTGCTGGTGTCACCTCACCAAGACGGATCGGTGAAACACCTGTAACACATCACGCTCGTGAATTCGGTGAGTCTAAATATGGCATTAGCCGAACCTTTCGAGTGATTATCGACATCATCTCCGTTTTCTTCTTTCTTCGTTACAAAGCACGTCCTGGACACTTCTTTGGGTCGATTGGTCTGGCATCCGGTGCCATCGGCGGTGCTATGCTGAGCTGGCTATTTGCCGTTAAATTTTTCTTAGGCGAAGACATCGGCAGCCGTCCAATGTTGATGATCGCCATCTTTTTGATCTTGATGGCTTTGCAGTTTCTAACCACTGGCGTTATCGCAGAGATGTTGAGTCGTATCTTTTTCCAAGATAATCGAAGCGCCAGTTTTGTTGTTCGTCCATCAGCTCCCATTGCTGATGATGAGTGCTGGAAAAGAGCTGATCACGAGTAATGCTAACGCTGTTTAGAGATCGCAGTTTTCAATTTCTGTTATTTGCGGCTGCGATTCTATTTGCTTACCGTGAATGGATTACGCAGTCAGCACCGATTCACCTCTTTTTTGATGAAGCCTACTACTATGGCTGGTCGCAGAGCCTAGACTGGGGCTATTACTCTAAGCCACCAATGGTGGCATGGCTGATTCGACTCACCACGGATCTATTCGGTAGCAGCGAGTGGGCAATCAAACTGGCCTCCCCGCTTCTCTACTCAATCACTTCGCTTATCCTGTTCTCGATTGGTCAACGTCTGCACTCGACTAGAGCAGGACTTTATGCCGGCTTACTGTTTCTTACCATGCCGCTGGTTAGTTTCAATTCGTTGTTCATTACCACTGACGCACCTCTGCTCTTTTTCTGGACATTAGCTCTTTTGCTCTTTTTGAAGGCACAGCAGTCCAATCAATGGGTAGTATGGATGGCTGCTGGTATCGTAGGTGGACTGGGGTTGCTCTCTAAATACACCTTCATACTCTTTCCGGCAGGCTTTCTAGTCTACGCTGCGATTTCAAAAGAGGGTCGCGAACTCCTAGCTAACCCCAGATTTTGGGTCGCCTGTGGCATTGCTATTCTATTGCTACTACCGAACCTGTGGTGGAACTATCAACACGACTTCATCAGTTTTCAGCACACGGCTGAGATCTCTCAACAATCTGAATCCAGTTTCAGCATTGTTCGTTTAATCGAATTTTTGGCTACTCAACTTGCCGTAGTTGGCCCCGTGAGTGCACTAGCGCTTTTCGCATCAACTTTCATGCTAAAAAGAGTGAAAGGTACAAAGCTTCTATGGGCAATATTCATACCCATCTTTTTGGTTATCAGTTTTCAAGCACTCTCAGCACGAGCCAATATTAACTGGGGTGCACCGGCTTACATAACCGGTGTATTACTGGTAGCGATTCTTTTATCACTCAGAAACAGCCACAAAATACTCACCTTGACTGTGAGCATCAATCTATTATTAATGATTGGCTTTTATCACTACACATCAATTCAAAAGGGTCTAGGGTTCGAACCAACCCCGAAAAACAATCCTTACTCTAGAATCCAGGGTTGGTATGAACTCTCTAACGAGATTGCCCCATCATTAGCTCAGTACCCTGAATTAATTGTTGCTAGTGAATCTCGCAAAGTTGCCGCCTATTTTGGTTTCTACCGTGATCCAAAAAATTTAAATGCAAGAGCGTTAGATTTAGACAATCACATTAAGAGTCACTACGAACTCCTCTACCCTGTCTCAAATGAACCGGAAGCGAGCTTTTTATTTTTAAGTGAGCGAATGGATGCAAAATCACTGGAGCGTTATTTCAATCAAGCAGTACATTTAGATTACAAAAAAGTGACTGTCATGAAGGGGCTTGAGCGACAGGTCTATGTCACACTAGTCAGAGGTTTTAAAGATGACAATTAGGAGTGACCTCTTACTAACCATCTTATCAGTGATCCTATTTACTACACTGCCAAATTTAGATCTTTGGGTCTCTTCACTTTTTTATGATGGTACGTTTTTCTCAAAATCATCTCTCTTCTTTGGCTCAATCTACTGGCTATTTGCTTATCTTCATTTTGCAATCTTGCCGATTCTTATTATTCTTGCGATCTATTTCTGGATGACGACCACTGATAAAAGTGACCCTTTTCAAAAAAGGATCTATACCTTTTTGTCACTCTCTTTGATTTTAGGCCCGGGCATATTGGTTAACGCACTGTTGAAAAACAACTCGATCGGCCGTGCTCGCCCGTCACAAATCACCGAGTTTGGCGGGCAAGCAGACTTTACTCGTGCCTTTGAATATTCAGGCGCCTGTGACAGCAACTGCTCGTTTGTCAGCGGTCACGCGTCGATGGGATTCTTCTTTATCGGCTTGGGCTGGTTAATGCAATCTAAGCGCTGGTTCTACATTGGTTTAGGAATTGGCGTGATTGTTGGTATCACACGGATTGTCCAAGGTGGGCACTTCCTATCCGATACTGTCTTTGCACTCTGGGCGGTTTATTGGGTGAACATGGGGTTGGGCAAGATATTAAAGATCAAATCCCCCATTTAGAGCGGCTGACAGGCTAATGCCAGTCACCGAACAAACTATAAAGTGACTGGCTTCAACCTGTCATCGGCTTTATCAGCCGGCAGTGATCCGATTCATTCCCCTCAACCTATACCTCTGCATCAACAGAGGTACACATGCCAACCCCCATCAATATTGTCTGGTTCAAACGCGATCTTCGCCTGACCGATCACCGACCTCTAAAAGAGGCGATTGAATCAGGCTTACCTCTACTGCTTATCTACATTTTCGAACCTGAGCTCATGGAAGATAGCCACTACAGTGAACGTCACTGGCGGTTTGTCTATCAGAGCATCAACGATATCAATCATCAGCTTGCGGCATTTAATTCTGAAATAGTCATGCTCAACGGTGAGCCAACCGAGGTGCTCTCTAAAATACTCTCGATCACGTCTGTTCACTCAATCTATAGCCACGAAGAGATCGGCATGGCCAAAACCTTTGCCCGTGATAAACGGGTAAAGAGGTTATGCATGAAGCAGGGCATTCAGTGGAATGAGTCACCCTACGGAGCCGTTATTAGAGGGGCTCGCAGTCGTGATAACTGGTTGGATAATTGGGATGCACGGATCAAAGGCCCACTACATCAACCGGACCTAACCCAACTCATCCCTGCTAGGCTAGATCACTCAAACCCACTACCCTATTTTAAACCTCAACCGGATTGGTTAGAGACTGACTCGCTGATGCAATACGGTGGCCCTAGCGCAGCAGCATCTGTGATAGAGAGCTTTTTCACGGAGCGTGGTCAGCTCTATTCCAAAGCGATCTCTAAACCCTCCGCCTCTCGCAAGCACTGCAGTCGACTGTCCCCCTACCTTGCGTGGGGAAATATCAGCCTAGCTGAGGTTTACCAACAATCCAAACCCCCTGGCATTAAAGGCCAGTGGGAGAGATCCCTTAGAGCGTTTCGATCGCGTCTGCACTGGCACTGCCACTTCATTCAGAAGTTTGAATCTGAGATCGAGATCGAAACCCAACCGATCAATGCAGGCTATAACCACTTTCCGTGGCGAACCGATGACAAAGTTGAAGAAGATCTAAAGGCTTGGGAGAGTGGCATGACCGGTGTACCTCTGGTTGATGCCTGTATGCGAGCACTCAATCGCACCGGTTACATCAACTTTAGAATGCGAGCGATGCTCGTCAGCTTTCTCTGTCACTACCTGAAAATAGACTGGCGTCTCGGCTCACCTCACTTAGCTCGACAGTTTCTAGATTTTGAACCGGGCATTCACTTCCCACAGCTGCAGATGCAAGCAGGAACGACGGGTATTCATACACTGAGAATATATAACCCCACTCTACAGGCCGAGGAGCATGATCCAGAGGGTCACTTCATCGCGAAATGGGTACCTGAACTAGCGGAACTACCCAAAGAGCTCAGACACTCCCCTTGGGCGATGGGTGGACTTGAGAGACAGATGCTAGAGAGAGAGCAGAGCTATCCAGATCCAATTATCGATCTAAAACATTCAGCTGCTGAAGCCAGAGAGCTGTTTTGGGGTTGGCGTGAACGGCCAGAGGTTCAGATGCATAATCGAGCCATACTCAGGAGACATGTGATTGAGTAGCTTGCCGTTGACTCAACAGGGGGTGACAGGCTGAAAGCCAGTCACCAGGGCAAACGCTAACTAGTACTGACGTGACTGGCTTTAGCTTGTCACCTAACGGAGCTACCGTGACTGGCTTTAGCCTGTCATCGGCACCAACAGCGTTTCAGAAACTACCTAGAAAGCGCATACCCCAACAACCCAAAGTAATCCTCAAACGCCTTATCTATAACAACCGCCTCCCCCTCCAACGGATAGAGCCCTTTTGTATCCCGAACGATATCTTTAGGGTTTATCAGTAAGCTATTCTTTATCTCCGCTCTCGATATCCAAGCCTCAAATGCACGAGCAAACAACTCCTCAGGCAGGCTCCAATAGAGCGATCCTGCTTGCTTATCTAATACAACGGATCGAGTGACATAGTCACTTGGACTCTGCTTATCCTTTGAAAGGTAGAGCGTCGTGTAGAGCCGGTCTAAGGCATCATTCAGCGGATGCACTTTGTGGGTAAAGTCAGCCAACCATGCTGTCGTTGCGAAACATGCACCAACATCCTCTTCGAAAGAGGTCTTAGCCAGATAGTGGTCTAAAGCGTGCGCCCACTCATGAGCCAAACTGCCAATTCCGGCTTTTTTAGCCAGGGCAAGGGTTCTAGCTGAGGGTTGATAGTGCGCACAGACACCGGGACGTCCACCGGTGCCATAATGGAGTGATAGTTCGCCACGAAGTGACAGCGCAAAATTTGGAAGACCGAGAATCTCTTGCAGATCTAACAGAGCAATAAAGAACTCTTCAGCCCGTATCGCCTGCTCTTCAGCGGTGACCCACCCACCAATGCGCACCGAACGAAAATCGAAGAAATTGCGAATCTCATTAAACCCAGGGTTGTGACCCAGATTTCGGGGAGGGCCTCGTCGCCAAACGCGCTGCATTCGTTCTACAAATCAATCTCGATCAGAGGCGTTTTACTGCGTGAACAGCAGACCGTCATTTGTCGATTTGAGGCCTGCTCCTCTTCGCTTTGATACAGATCTCGGTGATCCGGCTCACCGGAAACAACATCAACTAGACAGGTACCACAGACACCCGATTCACAAGAGAGAGGCACAAAGACACCTGCATCCTCTAGAACTTCAGCAATGGTTTGATCAACCGGTACCAGATACTCATCACCGGTCGATTTCAACCTCACGGTAAAGGGCTGATCACCCTCTTCCACTTCTGGAACGGCCGCATTGAAATACTCGCGATTGATCTGATCCGTACGCCAGCCAGCCTCTTTAGCAGCATCAATTAACGCATCAATAAAACGCTGTGGGCCACACACATAGAGCTGCTCATCGGCCTGAGGACTTGCCAACTCAGCTGCGAGATCAAGTCCACCATCACTAGAGAGAGAGAAACGGCAGGCCTCAGAGAAATCACACTGCTGCAGTTGAGAGTAAAAGGCCGCTCTCTCCGGTGACTTTGCTCGGTAGAGTAGATCAAATTGACTTCCTCGTGCGTGCAGTTCACGCGCCATCGCAAGCATCGGCGTTATACCGATGCCTGCCGCAAATAAACGGTGATTGGACGCTGTTTTCAAGCCAAAGTGATTTTGCGACTCATCCGCCTCAATGATGTCACCGACTTCTAGCGCTGCGACGGCTTTAGAACCCCCACGTGATTCAGTTTCAATCAACACTGCAAGTTCATAGTACTGAGTTGATGTGCCAGGGTTACAAATTGAGTACTGTCGGCTCAAACCGGTACCTAGGTGTAAATTGATATGTGCTCCTGCAGCTACTTCCGGCAGTGGCTCGCCTGATACGGATTCCAACTTCAGGCTCACAATCTGATCGGTGAGTGGAGCTTTACTCGCAACCCGCAGCTTAAGCATTGCCCGCCTCCTGTTCTAACTTAATCGCACGCTCAATCATACGGCGCGCCTGAACGCCGCCGGCATCAATATCCAATTTAAGCAGGTCACGATCAGGGTAACGATCCAAGTTCTTCTGCTGCGCTTCCAGTACTTCAAGATCTTCAGTAAAGATACCACCCTGTCCTTCACGAATTTTATCCGTTAGCGCGGCATCCTCAGGCTGGAAGTTTCGCGCCATACCCCAGAAGTAGTGCATTGTTGAATCCGTCTCAGGGGTAATAAAATCGACCACCACACTGCTAGCACGTTTCTCAAGCGGTGCATCAATACCACCGTTACCAGCCAGCGCTACACCCACATCAATCATGATATGACTCGGTGCATTAAAGCGGCAGATCTGCCAACGATCGACGATCGCATTAGGGTCTAACCCCTGAAACTCCATCGCCATCTGCCAGAAGGGTGGTGCTTTAACCTCTGGCATAAAGCGCTCAGTAATGACCTGATCACCCTCCATACGCGTTTTTACCGGCGCTTCATCGATCTCCTTCTGACCGATGCTGGTCGAGTGAACGTAGGTCTCGTGAGTAAGATCCATCAGGTTATCAATCATCAAACGGTAGTCACACTTGATGTGGAACAGGCCTCCACCATAAGCCCAACCATCATTTTCAGCCCAATGAAATTTAGGCAATTTAGACTCATCCGCTTGCGCTTTATCACCCGGCCACACCCAGACAAACCCGTACTTCTCCATCACTGGGAACGAGCGCGTGCAAGGGAATCGATCGGTACGCTGTTTAGGCATCGAGATCGTCTGACCATCTGGTCCCATACGCAGGCCATGATAACCACAGACCAACTCACCCTCTTCTACATACCCCAACGACATGGCCGCACCACGGTGAGGACAAAAGTCTTCAATACAGGCGATGGCATCATCTTTACCACGGTACATAACCAAGTTGTGGTTACAGATGGTGCGACCGAGTGGTTTATCGGTCACTTCAGATGACATAGCCGCGACGTACCAGGCGTTTTGAATATGCATGACGCACTCCTTTTAATTTTATGAAGTCAGTATCTCAATTGGCTTAAGAACTCCCAACTCAAAAAAACGCCAATTAATTGCACTTTTCGGTCAAATAATAGAAATTAAAGGTAAATAACATCAATGGATTTACTTTTTTCGTCATGCAAAGATCTACAAAGTCATCTACAACACCCAACTATGCACTCTACGGTGACAGCCAGAGTGACGCTCAAGCGGGGTTTGTTCATATAGAAACAGTTCAAGAGAGTAGCAGACCCTATCGCGGTGTTATCAAACCGCATAAGCATAGCGATCTATTTCAGGTCTTAATCATTGAACAAGGTGAAGCTGAGATTCAACTGGAGGAGGATCAAGTCTCAATTAACGAACCGGTCATTGTTACGTTACCACCAGAGAACAGACACGGTTTTCACTTTCACAGCGGTATAAGAGGAGTCATTTTAAGCATCGCTCTGCCGATTATTCAGCAAGACATCGATATTGTGACCAGCAGCGCCTCTATTCTTCTTTTGGGGGATAAAGAGGAAGCGGCAAAACAGATACTGACGATCGCAGAACTTTTAATAGAAGAGCAGCAACAACCTACCGATCAACAGAGCGTTTCACTGCAACTGATCCACACACTGTTCGCAATGATCAAAAGAGTGGATACCGCGTTAACATTGAGTGAGAAGCTACCCGATGCGTTGAAACAGTTTTCTCAACTGATCGAAAGAAATTTAGAGAACCGATTGGATATTGATGATTACGCATCTCAGTGCGGAGTTTCAACGAGTACCCTCAATCGTCTGTGCAAAAAGCACTTTGGAAAAAGTGCTCTACAAACGATCAATCAGCGTTTAGCCATTGAGATCAAACGACGGTTAGCCTTCACTCAGAGGTCAATCGCCCTGATATCGGATGAGTTAGGGTTCAGTGATCCGGGTTACTTTACAAGGTTTGTAAAACGGGAGCTTGGCGAAACACCGATGGCGTTTCGGAAGAGGCATCAGTTTGGTGGAGAGAGCGGGTGACAGGCTGAAGGCCAGTCACCGGAGTATAAACCAACTACGAAGCTGCCGTGACTGGCCTTCAGCCTGTCATCGGCTATACCAGTTGTTTTCCAGAGCTTTAAACCAACGCCGCTGCAGCCCCAATCAAACCCGGCTCTTCAGCCGTCATAACATAGGTCGGAATGGTCGACATGTACTGATCAAAACGCCCTTTAGCTTCAAAGCGCTGTCTAAACCCACTCTCGATAAAGAAGTCGAGCATCTTAGGAACAATTCCTCCAGTGACGAATACACCACCCTGGGCTCCATATGAGAGAGCTAAGTTACCGGCAACACTGCCATAGATTTTACAGAACTGCTCCAGCGTCTCTAATGCAAACTGATCTCGCTCTTCAAACGCTAAGCGACTGATCTCGGCAGGTGAGATTCGCTCAACCGGAGAGCCACGTAATTCCGCTAACGCTTGGTAGATGTTTTGAATCCCCATACCCGACACAAGACGTTCTGCTGAGACACGTTCATAACGTTTTAACAACCAACGCAGAATCGCAACCTCTTGCTCTGTGGTCGGTGCAAAATCGACATGCCCGCCCTCGGTCACCAGAGGAATAGACGCTCCTCCTGAGCGAACTAACCCTGACACACCTAAACCCGTGCCTGCGCCCAACACAGCAATAGGGAAATCCTCTAAAGGCTCTCCACGACCCACCTGAATCAGTTGATCACCCGTCAGATTAGCCGCGGCATAAGCCATCGCAGCGTAATCATTGATGACAGAGAGCTGTTCAATACCAAAATGGTTCTGCAGATCTCGCTTTGAAAATACCCAACCGTTGTTGGTCATCGAAATCCTATCGTTGTGAGTAGGACAAGCGATGGCAATACAGCAACGATCGGGAACATCACTTCCAAGATCACTAAGGTACTGTTTAATCGCCAGATCAATCGATGCAAAGTCATCGACTGCTAAATTACGAATATTAGTCGGATTAATAGAACCCGTTTCAACCATGGCAAAACGCGCGTTGGTGCCACCGATATCGGCAATTAGAGAGAAGTTGTCCACACTCATACCTATTTTGCTGGGTAACGTGTCTCTTTTAATGAGTCTTTGATGTTCTTGAGGTGCTTAAGGAAGTCCGGTCCGCGACGTAACGTGACACCCGTCGCCAGTATATCGATTACGGTCAGGTGCATAATACGAGAGGTCATTGGCATGTAGACATCGGTATCTTCTGGTGCATCAACCTCAACAACAATAGAACAGTGCTGTGCCAGTGGTGAATTCGGTGCGGTAATGCCAACCACGGTGGCACCACTCGCACGGGCTAGCTCAGCAATATCAACTAACTCACGAGTACGACCGGTGTAACTGATAATGACAATAACATCGCCTGTAGAAGAAGCAGCCGCAGTCATACGCTGCATCAGTACGTCGTCGTAAGCGACGACTGGGATGTTAAAGCGGAAGAACTTGTGCTGAGCATCTTGCGCAACAGGCCAAGAGGCACCCAAGCCAAAAAACATGATCTGCTTAGCCTGAATCAACTGATCCACCGCTAGATTGATCATCTGTGGATCAACGGTCTTCTTAGCAGTGACCAACGCAGCGATGGTCGCGTCGATGATCTTGTTGGTGTAGCTCTCTGAGTCGTCATCAGGTTCGACACTGCGACTAACATAGGGAACACCGTGTGCTAACGCCTGAGCTAGATGCAGTTTAAAATCTGGGAAACCGGCTGTATTGAAACGTTTACAAAAACGATTAACCGTCGGCTCACTCACCTGAGCAGCGCGAGCTAATACGGCAATAGAGGATCTTGTCGCCGCCTGCGGGTCTGCAAGAATGACTTCAGCGACTTTACGCTCGGATCGGTTCAGCGACTCAAGCTCTGCACTGATCTGCTGCATGATGTTAGATGGCATTAGCTACCTCAACAAATTTCATCGAAATCTAATTAAGTTACTTTAACACACCAAAGGTTAGTAAAAAACTTACGAATTAAAAGAAATTACGTAAGTTAATAACTTTTATGAGAGTAGCCTTAAATAGCGTAAACCCTATGAAAATTGGCTATATACGCTATAAATAGGGTCATTATTGCAAAAAAGAATAGGGATTTTATAACCCATACGATTGAACTTTAGACGAAAGTCGGCAAAACTGTACGTAAATTTACAACATAAACTGATAATAAAATTAGTTACGAGGGTTTTGAAATGACAATTCGCGTTGGCATTAACGGTTTTGGCCGTATCGGCCGCATGGCGTTCCGTGCAATCTACCAAGAGTTCAATGGTGATATTGAGGTGGTTGGTATTAACGACCTGCTTGGGTCTGAATACCTGGCTTACATGCTGAAATACGACTCAGTGCACGGTCAATTTAAAGGCGATATCCAAACCGACAACGGCAACCTAATTGTGAACGGCAAAACCATCCGCCTAACCGCTGAGCGCGATCCTGCTGATCTTGCTTGGGGTGATATCGATGTCGATCTCGTCCTTGAGTGTACTGGCTTCTTCCTAACCGAAGAGGGTTGTCAAAAACATATTGAAGCAGGCGCTAAGAAAGTCGTCATGTCGGCTCCATCAAAAGACGGCACTCCGATGTTCGTTTATGGCGTAAACCATGAAACCTACGCAGGCCAAGCGATCGTCTCTGCAGCCTCTTGTACAACCAACTGTCTTGCACCCGTGGCTAAAGTCCTAAACGACAAATGGGGTGTGAAACGCGGTCTAATGACAACGGTTCACGCCGCTACAGCGACTCAAAAAACCGTTGACGGCCCATCGGCAAAAGATTGGCGCGGCGGTCGTGGTATTCTAGAGAACATCATCCCCTCCTCTACTGGTGCCGCTAAAGCGGTGGGAGTAGTACTTCCTGAACTCAACGGCAAACTTACCGGTATGGCTTTCCGTGTACCAACTACAGACGTATCGGTCGTTGACCTAACCGTTGAGCTAAATAGTGAAGCGAGCTACGAAGATATCTGCTGTGCAATGCGTGAAGCTTCAGAGACAGGCGCTCTGGGTGAAACGCTAGGCTTTACTGATGATGCCGTTGTTGCAACGGATTTCCGTGGTTGTAACAAGTCATCGATCTTCGACTGCAAGGCTGGCATCCAATTGGATGACACCTTTGTGAAAGTGGTCGCTTGGTATGACAACGAGTATGGCTACACCTGTAACATGCTTCGTTTTGCTAAAGTCGTTGCTCAATAAAACTGAACAACCATTTCACACAAACGCCATCTAATCGTGGTATAACTTTCTACAACTCTCTACAACTGAGGGCTAACACTAGTTAGCCCTGCTTACCCACCGAAAGCAAACCGCTTAAGGATTTAAGATGCAACGCAGAACCAAAATTGTCGCTACCCTTGGCCCAGCAACCGATTCACCAGAGGTACTTGAACGCCTCGTTCAAGCGGGTGTGAACGTTGTCCGACTAAACTTCTCGCACGGCGAGGCGGATGATCACAAGAAGCGCGCAGCCATGGTTCGTGAAGCTGCCGCAAAAGCGGGTCGATTCGTTGCGATCTTAGGGGACTTACAAGGCCCTAAAATTCGTATTGCGCGATTCACAGACACTAAGATCCATCTCAAAGTGGGTGATCGTTTTGCTCTGGACTCGAGCATGGACAAAACAGCCGGCACACAAGAGGCTGTGGGTATCGACTACGAGCAACTGGTAGAAGATTGTAAACCAGGTGATGTGCTACTGCTTGATGACGGTCGTGTACAGATGCGCGTTGTTGAGAAGAAGCCAAACCGCTTGGAGTGTGAAGTGACCGTTGGCGGCCCACTTTCAAACAATAAGGGCATCAACCTACAGGGCGGTGGCCTTTCAGCTGCTGCTCTGACTGAAAAAGATAAAGCGGACATCATTACCGCGGCAGAGATCAATGTGGACTACCTAGCGGTCTCCTTCCCTCGCTCGGGTGCTGACATCACAGAAGCACGCGAACTGATGAATGCGGCCGGTGGTGACGCAGGGATTGTTGCTAAGATCGAACGTGCAGAGACGGTTAGCTGTGTCGAAAATATCGATGAGATCATTCTGGCATCCGACAGCGTTATGGTTGCTCGTGGCGACTTAGGCGTAGAGATCGGCGATGCAGAACTGATCGGCATTCAGAAATTGATCATCGATCGTGCACGCACACTGGATCGCACCGTAATCACAGCAACGCAGATGATGGAGTCAATGATCTCCAGCCCCATGCCGACTCGTGCAGAGGTTTTTGACGTAGCCAACGCTGTTCTAGATGGAACCGATGCCGTCATGCTCTCAGCTGAAACGGCTGCTGGTGAGTTCCCAATTGAGACCGTTGAGGCGATGTCTCGCGTCATTATAGGCGCCGAGAAGAACCGTCAATCTCAAGTCTCTAAGCACCGTATGAACGAGCGGTTCCACAAAATCGATGAATCGATCGCCTTGGCGGCTATGTATACGGCTAACCACTTAGAGGGTGTCACTGCGATTATTTCTATGACTGAATCAGGGGCTACACCCCTTCTGATGTCGCGCATTCGCTCTGGCCTACCGATCTTCGCCTTCTCGAAGAATCCAAAGACACAGACCCGCGTGGCACTCTACCGTGGCGTTAAAACCGTTCCGTTTGATTCAGAAGCGGTTCCCAACGAAGAGATCAACCAACGTGCTGTCGAAGAGCTACAGCGTCGTAAGGTGGTCAAAGAGGGTGATATCGTCTTGATTACTAAGGGCGACTACGTCAACGCTCAGGGTGGTACCAACACAATGAAGATCGTTCGTGTCGGACCGAATATTAAGTAACCACATCACGTTAGGTGTCTGGCTTCAGCCTGACACCGGTATATCCCCTCTTATGAACTAGCAGTGACTGGCTTCAACCCGTCACCTGTTTATCTACCTTACGAAGTGACAGTGACTGGCTTCAGCCTGTCATCTGCCTTATCAGCGTCTTCCAGACACCCCATTCTTAACGCACTGCAAAAAATTTAAGAACCCGTTAAGAGGCATTTTTGACTTGTTTCTTAATCGTTCCCTGACTAAATTACGTAGCTACTAAATCGATTAAGTAAAACGTCTGTTTTGCATAATCTTATAACTGCAGGAAGCAGTATTAATAATAAGCAACTGGAGGTTTTTGGTGGCATCGGTCAATCTGAGCAACCTAAACAAAATTTACGGCGAAAAAAGCAAAACGCCGGTCCACATTCTTCATGATGTTAATCTCGACATCACCGACGGTGAGTTTGTGGTATTCGTTGGGCCTTCAGGCTGTGGTAAATCAACCCTACTTCGTTGTATTGCAGGACTTGAAGAGATCTCTTCAGGCGACCTGAATATCGCTGGTGAGCGCGTCAACGATCACACACCTAAAGAGCGTGGCATCGGCATGGTCTTTCAGTCATATGCGCTCTATCCGCACATGTCCGTCTACCACAACATGGCGTTTGGTCTTGAACTCTCTGGCATGCCTAAGGATGAGATCCGCAGCCGCGTAACTGAAGTGGCTAAGACTCTGCAACTGGATCATCTACTGGATCGTAAGCCTAAAGCTCTATCAGGTGGCCAGCGCCAACGTGTTGCTATAGGTCGCGCCATAGTTCGTGAGCCTAAAGTCTTCCTTTTCGACGAGCCTCTTTCTAATTTAGATGCGGCACTACGTGTTCAGATGCGTATCGAAATTGCTCGTCTTCACGGTACGCTAAAGAACACTATGATCTACGTGACTCACGATCAGATCGAAGCGATGACGCTTGCAGACAAAATCGTCGTTCTAAGCGCAGGCCGCATTGAGCAGGTGGGTGCGCCACTGGAACTGTACCACCGCCCTGCTAACCGTTTTGTCGCTGGTTTCATTGGCTCACCGAAGATGAACTTCCTAGAAGTGAGTGTCGATGCAGTCGAGAAAAATCAGATCACGATCTCTCTTGATGGTCACTCTCTGACGCTAGAGCGCCAAACTGATGCTTTTGCCTGCGATAAAGCCGCACTTGGCATTCGCCCAGAACACCTAACAGTAGATGGTAGCGGCGATCTCTTTATTGAGAGCACCGTCAGCCATGTCGAGCATCTTGGTGACCAGTGCATGATCTATATGGATTTGGAAGGTTTGGAATCACCCGTTGTTGTTGTCGCTGATGGCGATGTCACTGCAAAGAGCGGCCAAACATTAAAGCTCGGCATTCCGGTTGAACGTTGTCACCTGTTTGATCAGAACGATCAGCGTGTGCTTCCGGTTGAATAAGAATTTGAGTTTCGTGCATTCGGCATGATTTTCACGGGTTGAGCACCCGGCATAGTGCAAGCCGCTCACACAATAAAATCAAAACAGAGGTTTACCCTGATGACTCTACGTAAGACTCTTTCGGTAGCAATCGCACTTGCTACTCTTTCAGGCACAGCGGCAGCTGAAGGTCTAAAGTTCGATAAAACAGACAACCGTTTCTCTTGGGATTCACTGTCAAAATTCGAAAAGATGGATCTAAATGGCAAAACAATTCGCTTTGACGGACCATGGATCGATGGTGACGAAGCTAACCTTCGCACAGTGATTGCCTACTTCGAAGAAGCGACCGGCGCGACTGTTGAATACAACGGCTCTAACGACTTCGAACAGCTTGTTCTAGTTGATATGAAAGCGGGCAACCCACCCAACCTAGCAGCATGGCCACAACCTGGTACCGTGTCTGAGCTAGCATCACAGGGTAACCTAGTCGCTCTATCTGACGGTGTTGAGCAAGCGGTAGCAACTAACTACGCAGCGGGCCAAAGCTGGGTTGATCTAGGTACTTACAAAGGCGCTGACGGCAAAGAGGCGATGTTTGGTCTTCCATACAACGTTAACTTGAAGTCACTCGTTTGGTACGTACCAGAGAACTTTGAAGAGATGGGTTACGAAATTCCACAATCGATGGAAGAGCTAATTGCCCTATCTGATCAGATCGTTAAAGATGGCGGCACACCTTGGTGTATCGGCATGGAGTCTGGCGGCGCAACCGGTTGGGTTGGTACTGACTGGATGGAAGATCTAATGCTTCGCACTCAGCCACCTTCTGTTTACGACCAGTGGGTTTCGAATGAGATGCCATTCAACGATCCTAAAGTCATTGAAGTCATGAACACCTTCGGTCAGTTCGTGCTGAACGACGACTACGTGGATGGTTCATCGTCAGCAGTCGCTTCGATCTTCTTCGGCGACTCACCAAAAGGTTTGTTCGATACGCCACCTAAGTGTTACATGCACCGTCAGGCGTCGTTCATCCCTGCATTCTTCCCAGATCAGTACAAAGAGACTATTGGAACAGATTCTGACTTCTTCTACTTCCCATCGTACGAAAGCAAAGATCTAGGTAACCCTGTTCTTGGCGGTGGTACGTTGATCACGATGATGAAGGACTCACCAGAATCACAAGTCTTCATGGACTACCTAACTTCACCAATCGCACACGAGTTGTGGATGGCTGGCCAAGGCTTCCTAACACCACACAAAGGCGCGAAACTAGAAGCTTACTCAAGCGACACGCTACGTAAGCAAGGTGAGATCTTCTTGAATGCAACAACCTTCCGCTTCGATGCGTCTGACCTAATGCCAGGTGCTATCGGTGCCGGTGCATTCTGGACAGGTATGGTTGACTTCACTTCAGGCAAATCGGCTGAAGAAGTGACTACCGACATCCAAAAAGCTTGGGATGCTATCAAGTAATAGCGCCCGCACTCGCTTCATCTGCGATAAAGTTCCTACAGATTTGTAGGAGCGATCTCGCAGAGGTCGCGATTCAAAAGAGGGATCAGACTCTTGGTCTGATCCCACTCTCTGATCGACTCATATTGAGACCACTATGACTGAACAGATCTACTCTGCCCTAATCGCGATCCTTATTGGTGTATCGGCGGTTATTATCTACTTCTGGGGCAGCAACTGGATTCTAGATGCACTGATTTCAAAATCATCACGCGCTAATAAAGAGGTACTTCGCGAGAAGATCCGCCCATGGCTATTTGCGGGGCCGGCGCTATTCTTCTTGACGCTCTACCTTGTCTACCCTGTTTTCGAAACCCTGTGGTTGTCGTTCCAAAATTCCGACTCCACAGAGTTTGTTGGCTGGTCCAACTACGCCTGGCTGTTTAATGATGGACAGTTCCACATTACGCTGCGCAACAACCTACTTTGGCTGATCATTGTGCCAACGCTCTCTACTGTTTTTGGTCTCGCAGTAGCTGTGTTAGCCGATCGTGCCAAGTTCGGTACCATCGCCAAATCGATCATTTTCATGCCGATGGCGATCTCATTCGTTGGCGCCTCGGTTATTTGGAAGTTCGTCTATCACTACAACGGTGAGGGCGACACTCAAATCGGCATTCTTAACGCCATTGTGGTGGCGTTTGGTGGCGAACCGCAGTTCTGGTTATCGATGGAGATCTGGAACTCTGTACTGCTGATGGTCATCCTAATTTGGATTCAGACCGGTTTTGCGATGGTGATTTTAGGTGCAGCGCTTCGTAGCGTTCCTGAAGAGACACTAGAAGCAGCGATCATCGATGGCGCTAACCGTCGTCAGCTATTCTTCCGAATCACACTACCGCAAATCATGCCAACGGTCATCGTGGTTTGGACCACCATCGCCATTCTGGTTTTGAAAGTATTCGACATTGTCTTGGCGATGACCAATGGCCAGTGGGAAACCCAAGTATTGGCCAACCTAATGTATGACTGGATGTTCCGCGGCGCCGGTGACTTTGGCCGAGGCAGTGCCATTGCCATCATTATCATGTTGTCAGTGACACCAATCATGGCTTGGAACATCTACCGTTTCCGTAAAGATGAGGCAGGACGCTAATGAGTACACAATCTTCTTTCTTGCCAAGGTTCTTCAACGGCACGGCACTAACCGCCCTGGTGATTCTTTGGCTAGTTCCAACACTGGGTCTGTTTGTCAGCTCTATTCGTGACAAAGATCAGTTGGCGGCATCGGGCTGGTGGACCTCGTTTAATGAGTCAAAACAGGTCACCTTTGCTCGAACCGATCTACCTGAGACACAACAGCAGATCGACGGTCAATTTGTCTTGAGCGGCCAACTGACTGCTGAAGATGGCACCGAGTTCAAGAATATATTGGCGTTCGGCAGCAGTTCACGGGATCCAGAAGAGGTTCCAGCCGGTGAGACGGCGACGCTAAAAAATGGCGCACAGCTTACGGTTAACAGTGACGGTAGTTACACCTATGTCCAGGACAATGAGATTACCGGCAGCCGTGGTAAGCGTATCTTCTTCGCTTACGGTCAACCCCCACGCTTTACGCTAGAGAACTACGACAACGTCTTGGATAAGGGCAAGATCGGTCAGGCGTTTCTGAATACTCTGGCTGTAACCATTCCAGCGACCGTCATTCCTGTTC
Source organism: Marinobacterium sp. xm-g-59 (assembly GCF_013283315.1). Taxonomy (NCBI): domain Bacteria; kingdom Pseudomonadati; phylum Pseudomonadota; class Gammaproteobacteria; order Oceanospirillales; family Oceanospirillaceae; genus Marinobacterium; species Marinobacterium sp. xm-g-59. Next base: position 392,906 of record NZ_WBYR01000001.1, read on the forward strand.
TGATCGCAGCCTTTGCGGCCTACGCCTTCAGCTGGATGCAGTTTGCCGGTCGTGAGTGGCTGTTCGCTGTGGTTATCGGTCTATTGGTCGTGCCGCTACAAACCTCACTGGTTCCGCTACTGCGTCTCTACTCAGATCTAGGTCAGATGTTCGGCTTTGAGAGTAAGGGCTACCCCGGTGTCTGGATGGCACATACCGGCTTTGGTTTGCCTTTGGCGATCTACCTAATGCGAAACTACATGAAGAGCCTGCCTGGTGATTTGATCGAGAGTGCCCGTGTCGATGGTGCGAGTCACTTCCAGGTCTTCACTAGAATCATTCTGCCTCTGTCTCTACCAGCACTGGCCAGCTTCACGATCTTCCAGTTCCTTTGGGTTTGGAATGACCTGTTGGTAGCTCTGGTATTCCTTGGACAGGGAGAGGATCAGATTGTACTGACTGCCCAACTGCGTGCCCTACTCGGTACCCGCGGTTCAAACTGGGAAGTGCTAACCTCTGGCGCCTTCATCAGTATTATCTTGCCGCTGCTCGTCTTCTTTGCCCTGCAACGATTCTTCGTACGCGGCTTAGTAGCAGGATCAGTGAAAGGCTAAGCCTAAATGGCTGCCGCCTTTCACGGTGACTGGCTTTCAGCCTGTCACCCACTGTGTGGAAATTACTGAGAAAGCAGATGACAGGCTAAAGCCTGTCACTGTTGATATGAACTGAATTAGGTGACTGGCTTTAGCCTGTCACTTGTGAATTAAAAAAACAAAGGTGACTGGCTTCAGCCTGTCACCAAAACAGCGATAAAATATGACCAAACCAGACCAAACACTACCAGAGCACTTTAAAGCTCAGCGCGGTTGGATCAACGATCCAAACGGCTTGGTCTATTTTGACGGTCGTTACCACCTCCTCTACCAGCACTACCCAGAAGGACTGACCTGGGGCCCTATGCACTGGGGCCACGCCGTCAGCTCCGATCTAAATCAGTGGCAGCACAAACCCATTGCTTTAGAGCCTGACGAGCAGGGAATGTGCTTTTCTGGCAGTGCCATTGTCGATTGGAAGGATGACTCAGGCCTATTTGATGGCCAAGCGGGCCTGATCGCTTTCTATACCGCTCACCGTGACAAAAAGGGTTTTGATCGCGGCTACGAGCAGGATCAATGCATCGCCTACTCTAGCGACAGTGGCGAGACCTGGACAAAATATTCAAACAACCCTGTTTTGAGCAACCCCGGTTTTTCTGACTTCCGTGACCCTAAAGTCTTTTGGCACGAAGAGAGTCAGCACTGGATTATGTGTCTGGCAACACGTCAAACCATCTCTTTCTACCGCTCCAAAAATCTACTCGATTGGAGCTTCTGCTCAGAGTTTGGTGAAGGCCAAGGGGCTCACGAATGGCACCCTTGGGAGTGCCCTGATCTATTCGAGTTAATCACCGAAGAGGGTCAAACCGCTTGGGTACTGGTAGTCGGAATTGGCATGACACCCGACATCCACTACGGTTCGTACACCCAATACTTTATTGGTGACTTTGACGGAGTGCAGTTTACTAACCGCAACTCGGCCGACACTGTTTTGCTGTTAGATGAGGGGCGCGACTACTATGCGACACAGAGCTGGTCAGACGCACCCAACAATCAACGACTGGCCATCTCATGGTTTAGCAACTGGCGCTACGCAAATGAGCTCCCCTGCTCAGTCACCAATGGCCAGATGACACTGCCTCGTCAGTTGAAACTGATAGAGAGCGCTGATGGATTAAGAGTCGCACAACAGTTTGCGTGTCGTTCAGAAGCCGAGGTCATTCAGCCAACCGACTCTATTAGGTTGAACAAGGGCAAACACCAGAGCACTCAATTCAATTTGAACGACGGTGAATCGGCCTATTTTGCTTCTAACGATGAAGAGCATCGCATTGAGATCAAACGTATAGAAGAGCGTTACCAGATAAGTATTGGTCGCTCTGTTAATACCGTTGATGACGAGTTAAACCGACACTTTTCGCATCAATACAGCCGGGATTTGAGTGTAAACGGGCCGCTGAATGTAGAGTGGATCTTCAGTGAAGCAGGGCTAGAGATGCTGCTGGCTGATGGATTGATGAGTATTACGCAAAGGTCGTTTCCAGAGCACCCTTAAAAGAGTGTTGGAGCGTCCTTAAAAAGGTCGCGAAGCTTTAAATAGATCTGGGATCGCCTCATCTTCGATAAAGCTCCAACAAAAGCAGGGTCAGACCAGAGGTCAGACCCAAACATTTATACCGGTGTCTGACCTCTGGTCTGACACCACTAATAGAATGATAAAAGTAGAGACAACACTATGAACAACAACCCCTGGTGGAAAGGCGGTATCATCTACCAAATCTATCCTCGCAGCTACATGGACTCCAACGGCGATGGGATTGGTGATCTCCCCGGTATCACATCCAAGCTAGATTACATCGCTTCATTGGGTGTCGATGCCATCTGGCTATCCCCTTTCTTCAAGTCACCGATGAAAGACTTTGGCTACGACGTCTCTGACTACTGCGATGTCGACCCTATGTTTGGCACGCTCGATGACTTCAAAGCGCTGGTTGCTCGCGCACACGAACTCGGTTTAAAAGTGATGATCGATCAGGTGCTGTCACACACCTCGGATCAACACCCCTGGTTTACTGAAAGCCGGTCTAATAGAACCAACCCGAAAGCCGATTGGTATGTTTGGGCTGATCCAAAACCGGATGGCACCGCGCCCAATAACTGGCTATCGATCTTTGGCGGTTCTTCATGGCAGTGGGATACACAACGTCAGCAGTACTACCTGCACAACTTTTTAACGAGCCAACCGGACCTTAACTTCCACAACCCTGAGGTGTTCCAAGCGAACTTGGATAACATGCGCTTCTGGTTAGACTTGGGTGTCGATGGCTTCCGTCTTGACACTGTGAACCTCTACTACCACAGCGCTGGTCTGCAAGATAACCCACCGCATCCAGAGGGCACACCGTACATCAACAGTGTCGACGCTTCGAACCCATATGTTCGCCAAACTCACCAGTACGATTTGAGTCAGCCAGAAAACCTGAATTTCCTGAAAGCGATGCGAGACCTGCTCAATGAGTATGACGATCGAAGCATGGTCGGTGAGATCGGCGTCGATCATACCGATCCACTGCAGCGCATGGCGGAGTACACGGCCGGTGGTGATAAGCTGCACATGGCCTACACCTTTGACCTGTTATCACCCGAACACAGTGCGGACTACTTCCGTCGAGTGATGACCACCTTTAAAGCGAACGCGGGTGATGCTTGGCCCTGCTGGGCGTCATCAAACCATGACGTGAAGCGCAGCGCGACACGCTGGGGCGAGCAAGAGGATCCAAACCAATTCCCACTGGTCTCTATGGCCATGCTGATGAGCCTGCGCGGTAGCGTCTGTCTCTATCAAGGCGAAGAGCTAGGGCTACCAGAAGCCGATGTCCCTTTTGAAGCACTACAAGACCCCTACGGCATTGAATTCTGGCCAGAGTACACAGGCCGTGACGGCTGTCGTACCCCGATGGTTTGGAATGCAGACCAAGGTGCAGGCTTCTCTGAAGCTAAACCTTGGTTGCCAGTCGATCCAAGGCATCTAGCTCTGTCCGTTGAAACGCAAGAGCAGCAAAACGATTCAATGCTTCATAAAATGCGTCAGTTCATTCAATGGCGCCAACAACAGCCTGCACTGATTAAAGGCGATATGGAGTTGGTTGAAGAAACAGGCGAAGCCTTTATATTCACGCGTCAATCTGATGAACAGTCACTGTTAGTCGCGATCAATATGACCGGTACAGAGTTAACGGTGCCCTACAGCGGAGCGATCAAAGCAGTTTTAACTGGGCACGGTTTTAGCGGCCGATACGAACATGGTGCGATTGTACTGCCGCCCTATCAGGCCTTGTTTGCGGAGGTTTGAATAACGTGGATGTGCTCTTAGCAGGCTGTTGGAGCGTCCTTAAAAAGGTCGCGATGCTTTTAACTTAAATGGGATCGCCTCATCTTCGATAAGGCTCCAACGGGTAGAGACAATAAGGCTCCAACAGGTAGAGATGATTATGAAAAAGATGACAATAAAAGAGGTGGCGAAAGCGATTGGTGTCTCTACAGCCACCATCTCAAACGCCTTTAACCGCCCTGATCAGCTCTCAGAAGCGCTTCGCACCAAAATCCTGGCTCAGTGCCAAGAGCTCGGTTACGTCGGCCCTAGCGCTGCTGGGCGCTATCTACGCACAGGCCGCTCGGGTGTAGTAGGCATTGTGCTAACCGATCGTCTTGCCTACTCCATGAACGACTACGTCGCTAGCCACTTTCTTTCTGGCTTAGCCGATGAGTTCGATAAGGCGCATCTCAATATGCTGCTGCTGTCGGCAAGGGATTTGGATCACGCCAACCGTCAGCGCCTGCATGAATCAATGGTGGATGGATTTATTGTCTACGGCTTTATCCCACCTGGCCCAACGCTAGAACACCTAAAACGTCAGCAGAAGCGCCTGATTGTTGTGGATCATAAGATAGAGGGTTATGGGTCGGTTAACATTGATAACCGCGAAGCGAGCTACCAGATCGCTAAACATGCACTGAAGCAGACATCCAAGAACCCGGCCATACTGGCACTGCGTATCACCTCCGATGAAGGCATTAGCCAAGCCAACGAAGAAACCCTAAAAACCGTCGGCCTTCGTCTCTCTCTCGATCGCCTAAATGGCTATTTTGATGCATTCGATGAAGCAGAAATCGAACGCCCCATGGATCAGATCTGGAACCTTCACGTCAACGACTATGACGAAGCGTTCAAACTGGCCTACCAAGTATTAAGCCAACCCAATAGGCCCGATCTACTGCTGTGCCAATCCGACGTCATGGCTATCGCCGCCATGCGTGCAGCACTGCAAATGGGCATCAAATTCCCAGAAGAGCTCAGAATTACCGGTTTTGATGGCATACCAGAAGCACAGGCCATGCCCAAGGCGATCACCACTATACAACAGCACTCGTTCGAAAAAGGCCGTATGGCTGCAAAGCTGTTCATTGAGAATCGCATGAGTGAGGATGTGGTAATGCCGACGGAGCTGCTGATCGGCGACTCTTGCCCGTAATCGTATCACATATTTATTGAGTCACCTGTATGTCCAATATTTATGCATCATAAAGGTAAATACAGGAATAACTAAAATAACAAAAAGAAGACCTATTAAGTAATGGAGTCCAAAGCTGTCACTAGCTGAAGATATAAATATCAACACAAAAAAAGAAGTAACTGAAACAACCTGATACTTAAAAAATGTATTTTTTGTAAGCACTCCCTTAAAACTCCATTTTGTATTGACACTAAATGCAAAAAAATTAGAAATCACATAAGCAATGGAGTTAGAAAGCAATTGATTAAAGCCTAAAAACTCGATACAAAATACAACAACAATAATATGCAATAGGGTTGCAGAACCGCCAACCGATAAAAACTTAAAAAATCTATAATTAGTTAATTTATTTTTTAGCAACACAAAAAACAGTCAATCCGAACAATCTATTATACTTAAAAAAAGACAAATCAATTTTACACAAACTAAATAAAACCGTATTCACAATACGAGAATGCTTTACCAAACTGCTCTTAGGCGAGGAAGGCTTCTTAAATATCTTCTCTAACATTCTAACTGCAAATGCAATTGGGAAAACCAACGAAAAAAAGTAACAACTTCTCTCTAGTTTTAAGCCTGCTCCAGAAACAAGGCTTTCTAGTTCAATGACATTGTATCTTCTAAAATGCTCAAGAAACACATCATGATCGCTCCACATAAATTGAAAAGCTGGAACAGATATTATGAATGTAGTTCCAGGCTTACACTTATCTACATACTCTTTCAATAAAGCATGATCATCTTCTACATGTTCAAGAACATCCATTAAAACTACTAAGTCAGCATCACTATTCTCAACAGATTTTAAATAACTAACATGCTTCTCACCTAAAAACTCTTTAGTTTCAACTTCATAACCGATATCTACACATATAGAATCATTTATAGTTGTTTTATTAAGTAAATGCTTAGTGAAAAAACCTGAACCTGAACCTACATCCAATAGTGAATTAAATTTTCTGTTATCTAAAATTTTTTCAAGAGCAATCGCTTTCGCCCTGTAATACCAATGATTATCAACCTGATTACCAAGTAATTCACTCTCTTTTAAATCCATGCTTAACCTTTTTCTTCATCAAATCCGACTTTTTCTCTAATTAGATAGATTGGTCGGCGTTTAGATTCAAGAAAAATACGACCAACGTACTCTCCAACCACACCCAATCCCATGAGGATTGCGCCATTAAAAAAAAGCATAATTGCCACTAAAGATGGATAACCCGCTACTTCATTCCCGTATAGCAAGGTACTGACCACAACATAGAGAAGATACATAACAGATAGCATTGACAAACCAAAACCTAAATAGGTCCAGATACGCAGTGGCGTAGTGCTAAAAGAGAAAATACCGTCTAAGGCAAAGTTCCATAATTTCCAACTGCCCCACTTACCTTCACCCGCAAAACGCTCTTCACGTTTGAAGTAGAGCTGAGTGGTTTTAAAGCCGAGCCAGGCAAACAATCCTTTCATAAACCGTGTACGCTCTGGGAGAGTTTTAAGCGCCTCTACGACACGCCTATCCATCAAACGGAAGTCTCCTGCGTTATCGGGCAGATCAACATCACTGACACGACTAAACAGCTTATAGAAGCTATTGGCGGTAAAACGCTTCATGAAGCTATCTGTCGAGCGATCCGAGCGAATCGCCAATACGACATCAAAACCCTCTTGCCACTTAGCGATCATTTCAGGTATCAATTCTGGTGGATCTTGCAGATCGACATCCATCGGGATCACAATATCGCCACTGCATAGTTCCAATCCAGCCGTTAAAGCGGGCTCTTTACCGAAGTTACGCGATAGATCGACTACCTTGATGTCTGGGTACTCTGCTCGCATTTCGCAAAGCTGCTCGTAGGTGGTATCTCGACTCCCATCATTGACACAGACAATCTCGTAATCTAAGCCAGTCGATTTAAGAATCGGTGTAATTCGCTCAAAAAAGGGGGCAAGACTCTCCGACTCATTAAAGATAGGAACAACAATAGAGAGATAGGGAGATGATGGAGTAGCGCTCACAAGCAAGGTCACTTATTAATGGATGGTGGTATAGCAATGTATTCAATTTGAATCGGTTTGTCAGCTTTTGAAGGGTGCCAAATGAATGACCGGCTTTTAGCATCCGAAGGTTTGTATCCTTTAGATTCTATAAAATCAGTCATGGAAGCAGGTAACGCCTGCCCTGATAGCCAAGCAACCAGCACTCCATTCGCTGAAACATCTTTATCCGTCACCCAGGGCGATTTGACTAGGTCAGCATCAATACGCACACGTAACTGCTCACCGCCACTAGAGGCAATCAAACCACCCAACCAATCTGTAGCTGCCACTATTTTTAATGGCAAACCTGTTTCCACCTGATACGCAGCTCTTAACTCACCAGCAATTTCAGCCTGAGGCCATAAGGTGCGCATCGGTTTATCACTCATATCTGCACGATAGATATGTTGAGTTGCATAAAGCATTCCCACCAAAGGAATTATTAGCAGCGCACCCAATATGACTCGTCGCACCCGAGCATCCGTTACACGACCGCCCAAGAAGTAGAGGATCACCAATCCACTAAAATTGAACATAGGCGTGCCCCACATCGGCTTAAGCCCCATACCCGCAATAACCGGCAGTAAAGCAACCATTCCCACTGGAGCAATGACAACCAACCATAGGAAGTTGGTTTTATCAAATACACGCGATGCCTTAGCAACTAAAGCACCTCGCCCTATTAAGCCACCAATAATAAGCAAAATGATAAAGAAGAGATGATCAGCCAGCTGTGCACCTAAAAACGAGACACTGTCCGCAATGCCACCACTACTGGCACGATCTTGCGCGTAGTGAATAGGAAGAAAATCGGAATCGATCAAGTACGACACCTGTGGTAAGGCAATTACCAAAAAGAGAATCCCCGTAAACCAAGGACCTATACTCTTAAATGATCTACGCCCAGATGGAGTTACTAGCAGCCAGATGAATACCCATAAGAGCAGAATACCCGCAGAGTACTTGGTCCAGACCATAGCACCTGCAGTCAACCCTAAAGCTATCCAATAAAGCAGCTTTTGAACTGTCACCGCTCGCCAAGCAAACAGGGTAACCAGCGCCCATAACGGCATCTGTAGTACGTTGTGGTTAAATTCCGGCGTAGGCCAGTGGTAGTAGAAGATAGAGCTAGTCAGTAGCGTAGCTACTAGCGCTTTCTGCTTGCCGATAAACTCTTTGCTTAATAGGTAGATAGCAACGTAGGCAACAACGATAGAGAGCTGAGACAGTAGATAGACAACCTCAACTTCTCCCGTAACACCGATAAAAAGATCAAGTAACAAACCCGGTAGATTTGGGTGTTTGTAGTTTGCGATGACACCTTCGCTGCTTAAAGTAAGGATATCTGCAACATCCAGCGGTAGTGATGTGTGGAAGGCAGGTGCTATAACACCCCAAACGAGGATTTGGAGAGTAATTAGTAGCCAGAGTGAGTAGCGTTCGATGAAGTTCATTCGTATCCGAGAAAGCAGTTGACAGGCTGAAAGCCAGTCACCGTCACTTCGTAGTTTGGAAAAACACCGGTGACAGGCCTTCAGCCTGTCATCCGCAATTTCAGCAACTGCACAACTAGTTAATACCACCGCAGTCACTCACCCAAACTATACCAAAAACACCAAACGCTAGACATAAAAAAAGAGGGGCTAAAAGCCCCTCTTCTATCTAATAAGCAACTGAGTCTAGCTCAGCGCTAAATTAGAATGAGTATGTAACTTCCACACCCATTAGAGATTCACGGTCAGAACCAGAACCAGCACCTAGGTCGATGTTAAGACCTGAAAGACCTAGATCACCTACGTTGTAAGCACCGTAGAATGAAGTTTCGTCACCAGAATCTTTGTCATCAAAACGCGCGTAAGTCACATCAAATGCACCAAAACCAACGTTTAGAGCAACACCAGTGTCTTCAGCATCGTTTGAAGCGAAAGATACTGCTACAGCTGCTTCACCTAGTGTAGTAGATGCAGATAGTGCATAACCGTCTTCAGTTGATGTGTCAGAAGATACAACGTTACCAGCTAGTGTGAAACCGCCAGCAGTGTAAGCTGCATAAACACCCATAGTGTCAGAGCCAGAAGTTGCAGCATTACCTGAAACCTGAAGTGTTAGACCTTCAACAGCAGTAATGTTGAGGATAGTGTCCTGAGTAGTTAGGCTATCTAGGTTTTCAGCAGTGTAAAGCGTGTCAGAAGTAGTCTGAGTTGCTTCGAAAGAATCATCACCACCTATCCATGCTACAGATGCAGCTTTTTCACCAACGATAACGTTAGCAGCAGCGTTACCAATCTGTAGGTAGTTGTCATCAGTATCGATGCCATTAGTTTGAGATTCAGCAGCTTCAATCTCAACGAATGCTTTAACGAACATGCCGTTGTCAGCAGTAGTCGAAGCAGTGAACTGAACGTTAGTTTCAACGTCATGAGTAGTAGTGCTGTCTTCAGACTTTAGGTTGAACTCAGTAGAACCACCGATAGTTAGGTCAGCCATTGCTGGCGCTGAGATTGCAGTTGCAACTGCGATCGCTAGAATTTTTTTCATTTTGGAAATCTCCAGAATTATTTATTTAAGCCTCAAATATCCGGCCAACTCATCATTTGTTGTACGAATACACCAAACCCGTTTGGCTTTGGACAGGTTGCACTCTATCCCCCACTACAACAGGGGTCAACTCTAATTTTTCAAAAAGTTTCCTGTTTTTAACTTTTTTTTCGTTAATCTTTTGTTCAGAAAACTCAATGATATATAAAATCATTTAATTTCAATAACTTAAAGAGAGCGTTCAGGTTTCGTTATTTTTGAGATGATTTTGTTATATACAACATTATTTTTTGGAATATGTAACAAAATTGGGGAGTTAGCTGTAAAAGTGGTGTCAGACCGGAGGTCAGACACCGGTGCCACTAGCTAATTTTAAAGTTACGGGTCTGACCTCCGGTCTGACCCGACTCTATCAGCCGATTTCCAGAGATTGGTGTGTAATTAAAATGTAGGGTCAGACCATAGGTCAGACCCTGTATGCTATTAAAATTGCAACAAAGTATGTAGTAATATTACGTAAATATATTCATTTAACCGCTTTATTCCCGTAGAATTGACGTAACTTAAACAAAAAACCTTTTTTAGGGGCCGAAAATGAATCTTCTTACCTCATCTGTGACTTGGAAAAAGCTGGAGCAGCTCGCGCAAGAGACTCAAGAGGACCGTATTAGCGACTACTTTAAGCAAGACGCTAAACGCTTCGATAAGATGAGTGTCCGTTTGGGCGAGCTATTTTTGGACTTCTCTAAGAACAAGATTAATGATGATGTTTTTAAAGCCCTAATCGACCTGGTAGAGCACTCATCCTTGCGCCAACGCCGTGCTCAGATGTTCTCGGGTGACATTATTAATGTCACAGAGAAACGCCCTGTCTTACACACCGCACTGCGTAACCGTGGTGATGAGCCGGTGATTGTGGATGGCGTAGACGTGATGCCAGAGATTCGTTCCAGCTTGGATAAACTTAAAGTCTTTAGTGAGAAAGTTCGTAACGGTGACTGGAAGGGTTATAAAGGCAACCGCATTACCGATGTGGTTAATATTGGCATTGGTGGTTCGGACCTAGGTCCTAACATGGTAGTACGTGCCCTACTGCAATTCCGCCACCCAGACATTAAGTTTCACTTCATTTCGAACGTCGATGGCCAGCATATTAAGAAGACGCTCAAAAACTTGGATGCTAAGTCCACGCTGTTTGTTGTCTCGACCAAGACATTTTCTACGCAAGAGACACTACTGAATGCTAAAACGGCTCGCCGCTGGTTCCGTGAACAGACCGGCGGGCACGAAGATATTAGCCAACATTTTGTTGCAGTTTCTACAAACCAAGCTGCCGCGATGGAGTTTGGCATAGCACAAGAGAACATCTTTGAGTTCTGGGCTTGGGTAGGTGGACGCTATTCGCTTTGGTCATCTATCGGCTTACCTATAGCGCTTTCAATTGGCTATGACGCATTTATTGAGATGCTCGAAGGTGCTTACGAAATGGACCGCCACTTCGTAGAAGCACCAATGGACAAAAATATGCCTGTACTGATGGCACTCATCGGTATCTGGCACATCAACTTCTTAGGTGCTGAGACTCAGGCGATTATCCCTTACGACCAAGCACTTCATCAGTTACCTGCTTTCCTACAGCAGCTTGATATGGAATCGAACGGTAAGTCGGTAGATATAAATGGCGACCCTGTTGATTACGCAACCGGGCCTATCGTCTGGGGTCAGACCGGCTCCAATGGCCAACACGCCTTCTTCCAGCTACTGCACCAGGGCACACGCTATGTACCGATCGACTTTATCGCATCCCTTGAAGCCGATGAGCAGACTGAAGATCATCACTTCGCGCTACTTACTAATATGCTGGCACAAGCGAATGCCTTTATGAATGGCGATGACTCTGATGGACTTCTGGAATACCAGACCTGCCCAGGCAACCGCCCAAGTAACGTAATTCTGATGGATAAGATCAGCCCACGCAACCTTGGCGCACTTATTGCGCTATACGAGCATAAGGTGTTTGTCCAAGGCGCTATCTGGAACATCAACTCATTTGACCAATGGGGTGTTCAGCTCGGTAAACGCTTAGCGAATGAGATCAGTCAGCAGATTGGCGAATCGACGCAAGGGTATGACCAATCGACGCAAGGGTTGATGGCGCTGGTGCGTAAGCATGTCAAACCATAAGTTTGAATGGGTCTGACCTTTGGTCTGACCCGACTCTATCAGTCGATTTCCAGAAAATGGTGCAAGAAAGCTAGGTATATCTTCTAAGGTTATCTGCGTAATTTGATAGTGGTGTCAGACCGGAGGTCAGACACCGAATTACTTCAATTGTTGGAGCCTTATCGAAGATGAGGCGATTAAAATCGCTTCGCCTTTGGCTAGCTCCAACAATTGTTGCTTTACAGAGAGTTTATCGCGGCCTTTTTAAGACCGCTCCAACCAGAGGGGTTACTACTTCCCATACAATCGATCTATCGCCGCTTGATTATCTTCTATCACTTTAGAGCGTTTGATCTTCTGTGTGGGTGTTACGTAACCATTCTCAATCGAGAAGAGCTCACGTTGTACGATGAACTTACGGATACGCTCGGTGCCGTTAAGTTCTTGGTTCACACGCTTCACCGCTTTAGAGATGATTTTTTCTAGCTCGTCATCCGAGTCTGTCGCTTTTTGCAGGACTTCAGACGGAACGATAATCGCGGACAACCAAGGTTTGGCATCACCAAGTACCACCGCTTGATCCACCTCCTCTTCCAGTGTCAGCTTCGCTTCTAGCTTGGCAGGCGCAACGTTGTCGCCGCCGGATGTGACGATGAGATCTTTCGAACGTCCGACAATAGAGACAAAGCCCTCTTCATCGATCTCGGCTAGGTCACCGGTGTGCAACCAGCCATCGATAATTGTGACTGCCGTAGCTGACTCATTCTGCCAATAGCCTTTCATGACGTTGTCACCACGGACAAGCAGTTCACCATCATCCGCCAGCTTCAATTCACAATCGAGCGGTAAACCGACGGTCGACATACGGATATTACCGGGGCGGTTCACGGTGATCAGTGGCGATGCCTCTGTCTGGCCATAGCCCTGGATAATGCCGATACCTAGGGCAGCAAAGAAGTTACCGATCTCAGGGTTCAGCGGTGCACCACCTGAAACAAAGTATTTGATCTTGCCACCAAAACGATCACGCAGTTTTTTGCGAACCAGCTTATCTAATAGCGGATCAAGAATGGCTTCTAGCAGCGATAGTTTTTCATCATTAAGCTTTTTCGTGCCAATCGCCAAAGCCTTATAAAAGAGCCCTTTTCTGAATCCACTGGCTCGATCCACACCCGACTTGATCCGTGCATAAAGCATGTCGTATAGGCGGGGAACCGCCGTTGCGACTGTGGGCGATACTTCACCTAAGTACTGAGCTAACTTATCCGTTGATTCACAGTAGAAGATCTCAGCACCCTGTGTAATCGGCATATGCAGACCTGCTGTATGCTCGTACGCGTGAGCGAGTGGCAAGAAAGAGAGGAACCGATCCTCTTCATTAACAGGAATGGTATCCAATACCCGCGCAGCAGCTTCGACGTTATGAATAATGTTCTTATGGGTCAGCATCGCCGCTTTAGGGTGACCGCCTGTGCCCGAGGTAAAGATCAGGGTACAAACATCGTCAGTGTCTATGACTGACAGATCTGGACGATTGACACCTTGTTGGACCTCAGGCCAAGGTAAAATCTCGGTATGCCAATCCGGTTTATCATGCTCACCCTGGTCGATCACAATCATATGAGTGACACATTCGTGGCTGATATTGGCTTCTAAGACTCTATCGGCCAACTCCTGGGACGAGACGATGGCAAATTTAGGACTGGTCAACGAGAGAATATGGCGAAGGTCGTCAACAGTGTGTGCTGTATAAGCTGGAACCACATAAGCACCCACGGACATGATCGCCAAATCACTGACGGCCCACTCAGGGCGGTTTTCAGAGAGGATTAAAACGCGATCGTCTTTACCAACGCCGTACTGAGTTAAATAGTGACTCAGTGTTGAAACTTGATCGGCAGTCTGTTGCCACGAGAGCGTCTTCCACTCGCCGTCAGATTTGTAGCCAAGGAAAGTCCGATCTTGAAAACGATCGACCTGTTTGTAGAAGCGGGATACTAGGTTCATGTTTATCTTTTTTTTATAAATTTATAGTAAATACGTGTTAAGTCTTAACTTGGTGCTTTGTTCGTATTAGATTTGAATATAAATTGTTATTCAAGGGCGGATGACAGGCTAAAGCCAGTCACCACGACTTCGTAGCCTGTATAGTACACCGGTGACTGGCTTCAGCCTGTCACCTATGGATAGACTTAATAATGAAATTATTTAAACGCACTGCAATCCTGCTGACACTCATCTACCTCTCAGCCTGTGGGTACATGTACTTTGCGCAGGAATCTTTGATCTTTAAGCCGACCTACGAAACGGAGTCGGTTGAAACTGTCTTTCCCGGTGCAAGTGAGATTTTTATCAACACCTCGCATGGCAACCGCCTTCAGACTTGGTATAAGCCAGCAGTAGCTGGACAAGAGACGCTTGTCTATCTGCACGGTAATGCTCGTAACCTGAGTACACGTGGTCGATTGATTAACATTCTGTCAGAAGATGACCGAGGCTTGTTGATCTTCAGCTGGGGCGGGTTTGGTCAAAGTACAGGCACACCCAGCGAGGTTAGCTTTTACGACGACGCACGTGCGATCTTTAATTGGTTAGCCATAGAACAGAATCTGAATTCATCAGACCTGATCATCTACGGCGAATCACTGGGCACTGGCGTGGCGGTTCAACTGGCCACTGAACGCGATTTTAAAGGGGTTATTCTAGCCGCGCCTTATACCTCCATTGCCCAGATGGCGGCAGATGACTACCCCTGGTTACCGGTTAATCTACTGCTTAAACATCGATTCGATTCGATTGATAAGGTTCAACAGGTGCATGAGCCATTAGTGATCATGCACTCAACCGATGATGACACCATTCCCTACGAGCAAGGCATAAGGCTTTTTGAAGCTACTGAAGAGCCGAAGCTGTTTATGGGGTTTGAGGATCGTGAACATACGCGGTTTCGATCGGAGGATGTTGAGCGGGCTATTGAGTGGATATTGAGTGGATATTGGAGCGGAAGTAGATAGTGGTGTCAGACCGGAGGTCAGACACCGGAGTATTTACGAAGCTACGGGTCCGACCTCCGGTCTGACCCAACCCCATCACCGTCTTCCAGAAAACGCGCTAGACCACCTATATTGAGATTCATCACCACAAATACCAGCCCGCACCGGATTGTTTTCAATGTATGCCTTGATCTGTTCTAGATGAGTTGGATTAATCACCGGGATATTTTTAAACCGCCCTTCCCAGATAGGTCCTGTGCATTTATATCTTGTGTTGAAGTACCTTCCGTAACTACCAGCTAATCTCTGCATCATTATCGTTATCGCATCGTCGTTGCTGGGAGTCACTAGCAGATGCACATGGTTACTCATTAGTACCCAAACAAGAAGCTGGACACCAAACTGATTACTGTAACTTGTAAGTTTTGTGAGGTAGAACTCAAAGTCAGCCGTATTTTTAAAAATAAACTGTCGATTGGCGCCTCGATGAATGATGTGCTGCGGCACACCAGCGGGACAAAATCTAGGCTTCCTTGCCATGAATAAACTCCTTTTTCTTTGGAGTATAGATCATGGTTGAGAGTTTGCTGAGAGAGTGGTGTCAGACCGGAGGTCAGACACCGGAGTACTAAAGCAGTTACGAAGCTACGGGTCTGACCTCCGGTCTGACCCGACTTTCTCAGTCAACTTCCAGAGTCTAAGCGTAACTTGAGAGCAGGGTCAGACCGAAGGTCAGACCCTGGTGCTTCGAGCCACAGACACAAAAAAACCCGCCGAGGCGGGTTTTTCTTTATAGCTAGAAGCGAATTACTTCATTGTCCAGCCAGTCACTTCAGATAGGGCTACGCCGATATCTGCTAGTGAACGAACAGTCTTAACGCCTGCGTCTTCTAGTGCTGCGAACTTCTCGTCTGCAGTACCTTTACCGCCAGAGATGATTGCACCTGCGTGGCCCATGCGTTTGCCTGGAGGCGCTGTTACACCCGCGATGTAAGAGACAACAGGTTTAGTTACGTTTGCTTTGATGTAAGCAGCCGCTTCTTCTTCTGCTGAACCACCGATCTCACCGATCATAACAATCGCTTCAGTCTGTGGATCGTTCTGGAACATCTCTAGGATATCGATGAAGTTAGAACCAGGGATTGGGTCACCACCGATACCAACACAAGTAGACTGACCGAAGCCCGCGTCAGTTGTCTGTTTAACCGCTTCGTACGTAAGCGTACCAGAGCGTGAAACGATACCAACTTTACCTGGTAGGTGGATGTGACCTGGCATGATACCGATCTTACATTCGCCTGGTGTGATAACACCTGGACAGTTAGGACCGATTAGACGCACGCCTAGCTCGTCACACTTAACTTTACACTGAAGCATGTCCATGACTGGGATGTGCTCTGTGATACAAACGATTAGCTTGATGCCAGCGTTAGCCGCTTCAAGGATCGAATCTTTACAGAACGCCGCTGGTACGTAGATAACTGATGCTTCTGCGCCAGTCTGCTCTACTGCTTCAGCAACAGTGTTGAATACAGGAAGACCTAGGTGAGTTGTGCCACCCTTACCTGGAGTCACACCGCCAACCATTTTAGTGCCGTAGGCGATCGCTTGTTCAGAGTGGAAAGTACCCTGACCACCAGTGAAACCCTGACAGATTACTTTGGTGTCTTTGTTAATTAGTACTGACATGATTAGTTGCCTCCTGCTGCTTTAACTGCTTGCTGTGCAGCGTCAGTCAAGCTGGTAGCCGCGATGATATCCAAACCAGATTCAGATAGCAGTTTAGAGCCGAGGTCTGCGTTGTTACCTTCAAGGCGAACAACCACTGGAACTTCTACGCCCACTTCTTTAACAGCACCGATGATGCCTTCTGCGATTAGGTCACAACGTACGATACCACCGAAGATGTTAACCAATACCGCTTTAACTTTGCTGTCTTCAAGAATGATCTTGAACGCTTCAGTAACACGCTCTTTCGTCGCGCCGCCACCTACGTCAAGGAAGTTTGCTGGGAAACCGCCGTGTAGAGAGACGATGTCCATAGTACCCATTGCAAGGCCAGCACCGTTAACCATACAACCGATGTTGCCGGTTAGTGCTACGTAGTTAAGATCCCACTCAGCCGCGCGTGCTTCACGCTCGTCTTCCTGTGATGGATCTTCCATTGCCTGGATATCTTTGTGACGGTAAACCGAGTTGCCATCGATAACGACTTTCGCATCTAGACAATGTAGGTTGCCTTCGTCAGTGATCACCAGCGGGTTGATCTCTAGAAGAGCTAGATCTTTCTCTTCAAACATCTTCGCAAGACCCATGAAGATCGCGACGAACTGTTTAATCTGTACGCCTTCAAGACCCAACTTGAATGCTAGCTCACGACCCTGGTATGGCTGCGCGCCAGTCAAAGGATCGATGGTTGCTTTAAGAATCTTCTCAGGTGTTTCGTGAGCGACTTTCTCGATCTCTACACCACCTTCAGTCGATGCCATGAAGACAATGCGACGTGATGAACGGTCAACAACCGCACCTAGGTATAGTTCGTTTGCGATGTCTGTGCAGGTCTCAACAAGAATTTTAGAGACTGGCTGACCGTTCGCGTCAGTTTGGTAAGTTACCAGATTAGTACCTAGCTTATCTTTTGCGAAAGCTGCTGCTTCTTCTGGAGAGTCTACTAGTTTAACGCCGCCCGCTTTACCGCGGCCACCTGCGTGTACCTGTGCTTTAACAACCCACTTATCACCGCCAATTTGTTTGGCTGCTTCTGCGGCTGCTTCCGGTGTATCGACTGCAATGCCTTGTGACACTGGCAGACCGTACTGTGCAAACAGCTGCTTGCCCTGATACTCGTGAAGATTCATTCTATAGTCCGTTATTTAGGTCGGTTAAACGAACACGGGGTTACCCGTGCCATCGATCTGAACAAAAGCGCTTCAAGCTTTTGGCCTGAAGCGCTCCCTGTTCTGCGATTAACGCTTTTTGCGATTCGCAATGTGGATAGCGTGATTATCCACAGCTAGAGCTGCTTCGTGGATCGCTTCACTCACGGTTGGGTGAGCAAATACGGTCAACTGCAGATCTTCCGCGCTTGATGCAAATTCCATTGCGATAACACCCTGAGCGATCAGCTCAGAGGCGATACCACCAACGATGTGTACACCAAGAATACGGTCGGTAGCTTCATCAGCGAGCATCTTAACGAAGCCCTCTGTCGCATTCGCTGCCATGGCACGGCCAGACGCTGCGAATGGGAATTTGCCACTCTTGTATTTGATACCTTCCGCCTTAAGCTGCTGTTCGGTCTTACCGACCCAAGCCAACTCAGGGAAAGTGTAGATGATGTTAGGAATGCAGTCGTAGTTCATTGCCGCTTTGTGGCCTGCAATGATGTCTGCAACCATGATGCCCTCTTCTGATGCTTTGTGTGCAAGCATCGGGCCACGTACTGAGTCACCAATTGCGTAAACGCCTGGTGCACCGGTACGACAGTTTTCGTCAACGAAGATGAAGCCGCGCTCATCCAGAGAGACACCTGAATCTTCAGCTAGAAGACCGTTGGTTTGTGGGCGACGACCGACAGCAACAATCAGCTTATCAACAACAAGCTCTTTATCGCCTTCTGAATCGGTGTATTTAACTTTTACCGCTTTACCATCAACGATCTCAGTGCCAGTACAACGTGCACCCAGCTTGATGTCCAAACCCTGTTTGGTTAGAAGCTTTTTAGCCTCTTTCGCTAGGTCTTGGTCCGCTAGGGCTAGGAAGTCATCCATCGCTTCTAGAACGGTCACTTTAGAGCCACAACGAGCCCAGATAGAACCCATCTCTAGACCGATAACACCGGCACCGATGATACCAAGGTGCTCAGGGGTTTCATCGATATCCAGCGCACCTGCGTTGTCTAGGATTAGACCCTCTGTAAGAGGTGCTGGTGGGATCTCTACAGGAACTGAACCTGATGCAAGGATCACGTTGTCAGCTTGGTAAGTAGAGACAGAGCCGTCAGCAGCGGTTACTTCAACCTGCTTACCCGCTAGAAGTTTACCTGTACCAGCAAGGGTTGTGACACCGTTCGCTTTAAACAGACCCGCAATACCGCCGGTTAGGTTCTTAACGATGCCATTTTTACGAGCAACCATCGCTTTAGGGTCGATCGATACGTTTTCAGCAACGATACCCTGAGCCGCGAAGCCGTGTTGAGCCTCGTGAAGTTTGTGAGTTGTTTCAAGCATCGCTTTCGATGGGATACAACCTACGTTTAGACAGGTACCACCTAGGACAGTACCGCCCTTCTCATCAATCCACTTTTCAACACAAGCTGTTTTCAAACCAAGCTGTGCTGCACGAATCGCTGCTACGTAACCGCCAGGGCCAGCACCGATTACAATTACGTCAAACTTATCAGACATTACTCTTTCCTATCTCAGTAACTTTTTAAAGATTCCTAGAATGCGATTCGCATTAAACGTCTAGGAGCATGCGCGCTGGATCTTCCAGCAGGTCCTTAATTGTTACAAGGAACTGTACCGCCTCTTTACCATCGATCATACGGTGGTCGTAAGAGAGTGCTAGGTACATCATTGGTAGGATTTCAACCTGACCATTCACCGCCATTGGACGCTCTTGGATCTTGTGCATACCCAAGATAGCTGTCTGTGGTGGGTTAAGGATTGGTGTCGACATCAATGAGCCGAACACACCGCCGTTAGTGATTGTGAATGTACCGCCCTGCATATCTTCCATGCCAAGCTTACCTTCACGACCACGCTTACCGAAGTCTGCAATAGTGCCCTCTACTTCTGCAAGGCTCATCGCATCCGTATCGCGCAATACTGGCACCATTAGGCCACGATCAGTCGATACAGCGACACCAATATCTTGGTAACCGTGGTAGACCATGTCGTTACCGTCGATCGATGCGTTAACCGCTGGGAAGCGTTTTAGTGCTTCAGTCGCCGCTTTAACAAAGAAGGACATAAAGCCTAGACGTGTACCGTTGTGAGTCTTCTCAAACAGATCTTTGTACTGTTTACGAAGCTCCATGACAGGCTTCATGTTCACTTCGTTGTACGTTGTTAGCATCGCAGCATTCTGTTGCGCTTCAACTAGACGCTTAGCGATGGTTGCACGTAGACGAGTCATTGGGACGCGTTTCTCAACACGCTCACCTGCTGGAACATTTACCGATACAGCTGGCTGGGCTGCAGCAGGAGCGGCTGCAGGTGCTGCTGCAGCAGGAGCAGAAGCCGGCTTGTTCGCCATGAAGTTCATAACGTCTTCTTTAGTGATGCCACCATTTTTACCCGTGCCAGGGATCTGGCTAGCATCAAGACCGTTCTCATCAATCAGTTTACGAGCGGCTGGGCCTACTTTTTCAGCGTCACCTGCTGGAGCCGCTTCAGTCGCTGCTTCTGCTGCTGGAGCTGCCGCACCGGCTGCACCCGCTTCAAACTTAGCAAGAATCTCTTCGCTAAGAACCGTTTCACCTTCGCCCTTTAGGACTTCAGTGATCACACCGTCGGCTGGAGCGACAACTTCAAGAACCACTTTATCGGTTTCGATGTCGACAATAAGTTCATCGGCAGAAACCGCTTCACCTGGCTGCTTGTGCCAAGTTGCAACAGTTCCGTCTGCTACTGATTCTGGAAACGTAGGTGCTTTAATTTCGATTGACATGATTTTTCCTTTCTTGCCTTCTGCTCGTCGTACGAACGAATTCTTTATTAACCGTTTAGGGCGTCGTTAACCAATTTCTCTTGCTGCTCAACGTGAACAGAGATGTAACCTACTGCAGGCGCTGCAGCGTGTGGACGACCCACACCGTCTAGGTGAATCTCTGGCTTCACTTTACGTAGAGCGTTGCGCATGTGGTGCTGACTGCAGTACCAAGCGCCCTGGTTCATTGGCTCTTCCTGACACCAAACAACCGATTCAAGATTAGGGTATTGGCTCAACTCGTCCACCAGATCCGCCTCTGGGAATGGGTAGAGTTGCTCAATACGAACGATCGCAACATTCTGCTTCTCTAGCTCTTCGCGACGGTTGTATAGGTCGTAGTAAACCTTACCGCTACACATCACAACACGATTCACTTTCGACTTATCAAGCTGATCCACTTCACCAATTACCGGTTGGAAGGTGCCATCCGCTAACTCTTCTAGAGTAGAGATCGCCTGCTTGTGACGAAGCAGAGACTTCGGCGTCATGACCACCAAAGGTTTGCGAAGTGGGCGAACCACCTGACGACGCAATAGGTGGAAGATCTGCGATGGAGTTGTAGGGACAACAACCTGAATGTTGTGCTCAGCACATAGCTGTAGGTAGCGTTCCAAACGAGCAGACGAGTGCTCTGGACCCTGACCTTCAAAACCGTGAGGTAGCAACATAGTCAGACCACATAGACGCTGCCATTTCGCTTCGCCTGATGTGATGAACTGGTCGATCACAACCTGAGCACCGTTGGCGAAATCACCGAACTGCGCTTCCCAGATCACCAACGAGTTTGGCGTTGTGGTTGAGTAACCGTATTCAAAGGCCAATACCGCCTCTTCAGACAGGTATGAATCGTGGATCGTGAATTTAGGTTGATCCTTGTCCATATTCTGAAGGGGTACGTAAGTCGTCGCATCTTTCTGATCGTGCAGAACCGCGTGACGGTGCGAGAAGGTACCACGACCAACATCCTGACCCGTCAAACGGACTGGGTGTCCTTCTGCAAGAATTGACGCGTAAGCCAAAGTCTCTGCAAAGCCCCAGTTAGCCGCCATAGCACCGGCTGCCATGCGTTTACGGTCGTCATAAATCTTAGAGACCTGACGCTGCACGCTGAAGTGTTCAGGGGTTTCAGCAATGTTCGCCGCAAGCTCTTGAAGCACTTTAATGTCGACTCGAGTATCACACTCAAACGACCATTGGTGCCCAAGGTAAGGTGCCCAATCGACAAACATCTTAGTGTTTGGTTCAAGCACAAGAGAGTGCGCCACGTGTTCGCCATTTTCTAGCGCCGCACGGTAAGACTTTTCCATCTCTTTGCTCTGTTCAGCAGTGATTACACCCTCTTCGATCAGCTTAGTTGCGTATAGATCGCGTGTGGTCTTCTGCTTTTTGATGACGTCGTACATCAACGGTTGAGTACCGCTTGGCTCATCCGCCTCGTTGTGACCGCGACGACGGTAACAGACTAGATCGATAACAACGTCTTTCTTAAATTCGTTACGGTAATCAACCGCCAACTGTGTCACGAAACGAACCGCTTCTGGGTCGTCGCCGTTAACGTGGAAGATTGGCGCTTCGATCATCTTAGCAACGTCGGTACAGTAATCTGTAGAGCGAGCGTCCTCTTGCTTAGAGGTCGTAAAGCCAACTTGGTTGTTGATCACGATGTGGATTGTACCACCTGTCTTGTAAGCGCGTGTCTGAGACATCTGGAATGTCTCCATAACAACACCCTGACCAGCAAAGGCTGCATCACCGTGGATGTTAACAGGAACTACCGTATTACCGACTGGATCTTCACGACGATCCTGACGGGCACGAACCGAACCTTCAACCACTGGCGCTACGATCTCAAGGTGAGATGGGTTGAATGCCATCGCAATGTGCACCTCACCACCGTCAGTATTGACGTTAGATGAGAAGCCCTGGTGGTATTTAACGTCACCCGATGAATCAACCAGCTTCTTACCTTCGAACTCACCGAACAGGTCAGCCGGGTTTTTACCGAAGATGTTAACCAGTGTATTAAGACGACCGCGGTGTGCCATGCCGATCACAACCTCTTTAGCACCCTGCTTACCAGCACGCTGGATCAGAGTATTCAAAGAGACGATCAGAGATTCACCACCCTCAAGACCAAATCGTTTAGCACCAGCAAATCGGGAGCCAAGGTACTTCTCTAGACCTTCAGCTGCCGTTAGGCGCTCTAGGACCATGAGTTTCTTCTCAGGCTCAACCGTTGGGTGTGCACGAGTTGGCTCAATGCGAGACTGAAGCCATAGACGCTCTTCAGTGTTCACAATGTGCATGTACTCAGAACCTACCGAACTGCAGTAAGTCTCTTGAAGATCCTGAAGGATCTCGCGCAGTGTCGCCTCTTCGCGGCCAAACTGCAGACTACCGAGTTGGAAAGTTGTATCAAAATCTGCTTCTGAAAGTTCGTGGTAGCGCAGATTAAGGTCGGCCACTTCTGCACGTTCTAGCAGATTCAGTGGGTCGATCTTGGCGATCTGGTGTCCACGCATACGGTAAGCATCAAAAAGGGCTAGCGCGCGAACTTGCTTACGCTCGTGTTCAGAGCTGACAGAGGATACCGCTGCAGGCTGTGCACGTTTTTGATTCTTAGCAATGTATTGGAAATGTTCACGAATCGGTGCAAGAGGAACATCAGGAGTAATGTTTTCACCGACTTTAGGGAGTTTATCAAACTCTTCACGCCACTCTGGGGGAACGGAGTTTGGATCTAAAAGGTACGTTTCGTATAGCTGTTCTACGTAAGAGAGGTTGCCGCCGTATAGATGAGCATTCTTCCACAGCTGCTCCATCAGACCGTCTTGCATTATATATTTACCCTCGTTGTGGGGTACGGGACCTCCGAAGCTCTTGTGAAGCCTCTTCATCCATCGCCCTTATGCTTCTAATTTCCATTTTTCAGCGCAATATTCGGTATCGCAACCAAATAAAACCTGCGTAGTTTACGCCTTTTATTCAACCCTGAACACCGCAGTTTTGTCGATTTAATACTAAAGTAATCAATGTTTTATCGCGTTTTGGAATAAGTTAATTCTACGGGCTTTTAACGGCCGTTTTTAGTTCTTTTAGGCTATTAAGTAAGAGCTTTTTAAACTATTTTATACACTTTAGTCTAAATGAAATGACACTCCCTATTTTGAACATCACACAACGCCTTACCAGCCCAACCTTGGCTCTAGCGACACTACTCACCCTTATCACCGAATTTGGGATTGCAGACCTATCCTATGGAGCCGGAATTTTGATTTGGAGTTACCTTGGCTTTAGATTTGAGCATTTAAAGCAAAAGCAGAAACGCCAAATAGGCACCCTTCTAGTCATAGGGGGAGTATTGATTGCGCTTGCAACTGTCATCAATCCAAATTCGATTGATCTTTTGACACTACTGAAAGCCAACCAAATGATTATCGCACTGCTGGTAGCCGTCTCATTTTTAAGAGTTATTACCCATATTAGAAGTGATGAGCAAACAAGCACTGGCAACGTCTCTCTTCTGAAAACGCTGCTCGGCACGCACGCCATTGCATCGGTCATTAACATCTCTGCTTCACAAATCGTTGCCGATCGCATTCAACGCTCGGGTGAGCTTAACGCTGCGCAAGGTGTCGTCATTGCCCGTGCATTTGGTTTATGTGCCTTCTGGTCACCCTTCTTTGCAGCAATGGGTGTCACGCTGATAAGTGCACCAGACGCTCAGCTATTCACACTGGTGATCTGGGGATTGCCCAGCACGGTTATCGCTCTTCTATTTACCTACCTGCAGATAGCTAAGAAGAGTGAATCTTCACCCTTTATTGGCTACCCCGTATCAATCAACAGTCTCGCTCTTCCGGTCGGATTGGCTACGACTGTATTATTGACACACTACTGGTATCCAAGCACATCAGTCATTCTTCAAGTCTCTCTGCTTAGCATTTTGGCTGCACTACTCATTGCGCCCATGATCGGTAAAAGCCAAGCCTTTAAATCTCATGTTTTTGAAGGGCTTAACGGCTCATCTGGGGAAGTATCACTGTTTGTCGCAGCATCCGTTCTAGCGACAGGCTTTAGCTCTGTGATCAACGCAACAGGAGCTGACCTAACCCCCGACACCTTTGGATTTTCAGAAGCCACAATAACGCTCACTTTTTTGGTGGGATTATCAATGATTGGCGTCCACCCTGTGACCAGCAATCTAATAGCAGGTGCTCTGCTACTGCCTGTAGTAACCGACCATAATTTACTGGGAATCACACTACTCTTCTCATGGTCCATGGGAGTAACTCTGTCACCACTTGCGGGAAACCAGATACTGCTTCAGGCGCGCTATGGGGTAAGGGCCAGAGACCTTCTAAAAGCTAACCTGCCCTTTGCCTTGGTGATGATGCCGGTCTGTTTTGGGGTGTTGTATCTGTATCAAGAGTTTGGAGGGTAATCGGGCAGCGGATGACAGGCTGAAGGCCTGTCACCAATGCACAACCTTATCTACGGAGCGACGGTGACTGGCTTCAGCCTGTCACCAGTAAAGAGACCTAACTACGGAGCTGCCGTGACTGGCCTTCAGCCTGTCATCGGCTCTAGCAGTATTTACCAGCCACCTCATCGCAAACATAAAAAAACCCGCCAAGGCGGGTTTTTTTTGAGCTTCAACCTAATATTAGGTTGCGCGTGAGATCAGCATGTTACGGATCTTACCAATCGCTTTGGTTGGGTTAAGACCTTTAGGACATACATTCACACAGTTCATGATGCCGTGGCAGCGGAATACGCTGAATGGATCATCTAGCTCTGCAAGACGTTCATTCGTTGCTGTATCACGGCTGTCCGCTAGGAAACGGTAAGCCTGTAGAAGACCTGATGGGCCGACAAACTTATCTGGGTTCCACCAGAACGACGGACAAGAGGTTGAACAACAAGCACAGAGGATACACTCGTATAGACCATCTAGCTCTGCACGCTCTTCAGGAGTCTGCAGGCGCTCGATCGCTGGAGCCGGAGTATCGTTGATCAAGAATGGTTTGATCTTCTCGTACTGCTTGTAGAACTGACCCATATCGACAACCAAGTCACGGATAACCGGAAGACCTGGAAGTGGACGAAGAACCAGCTTGTCGTTCTTAACCACTTCAGAAAGAGGAGTAATACACGCAAGACCATTCTTACCGTTCATGTTCAAACCGTCAGAGCCACATACGCCCTCACGACAAGAACGACGGAATGTCATTGATGTATCTTTCTCTTTGAGAAGGTGTAGAAGATCCAACACCATGATGTCCTTGCCACCAGGGATATCGATCTGGATATCCTGCATGTAGGGAGCATCATCAATCTCAGGGTTGTAACGATAAACACTTACTAGCATCGTAACGACTCCTTAATATGTACGAACTTTAGGTGGGAACGCTTCCATGGTCTTCGGAGCGAAGTTCACGGCACGTTTGCCCAGCGTTTTCGTTTGTGGGTAGTAAACTGAGTGACACAACCAGTTTTCATCATCACGCTCAGTAAAGTCGTTACGAGCATGTGCACCACGAGACTCTTTACGCTCATATGCTGCAATGGCAGTTGCCTCAGCGACTTCCATTAGGTTCTCAAGCTCTAGCGCTTCAAGACGTGCCGTGTTGAATGACCCAGTCTTATCTTCAAGGTATACGTTCGCTACACGCTCACGGATTGCCTTAAGCTTAGTCAAACCTTCCTGCATGGCATCGCCGTCACGGAATACACCAAAGTAGAGCTGCATGCACTGCTGAAGATCCTTACGAATATCCGCAACTTTCTCACCGCCAGTCGAGTTATTTAGACGGTTAAGACGGGCCATTGCTGCCTCGATCTCTTCTTCAGTAGCGTCTTTAACTTCGTAACCTTCGCGCATCTGCTGTTCGATCTGGAGACCTGCAGCACGACCGAAGACAACCAAGTCTAGCAGTGAGTTACCACCTAGACGGTTAGCACCGTGTACCGATACACATGCAACCTCACCACAAGCGAATAGACCTTCAACGATCTTATCTTCACCTGTTTCAGGATCTGGGTTAATCACCTGACCACCAATGTTAGTGGTCACACCACCCATCATGTAGTGACAGGTTGGAACCACTGGGATTGGCTCTTTCACAGGGTCAGCCGCTGCGAATGTCATTGAAAGCTCACAGATACCTGGTAGACGTGAGTGAAGAACTTCTTCACCTAGGTGATCAAGCTTCAAGTAGACGTGATCGCCGTCTGGACCACAGCCACGGCCTTCAAGGATCTCTAGGATCATTGAACGCGCAACAACGTCACGACCGGCAAGGTCTTTCGCATTAGGAGCGTAACGTTCCATGAAGCGCTCGCCATCTTTGTTGACTAGATAGCCACCTTCACCACGACAACCTTCAGTTACCAGCGTACCTGCACCCGCAATACCGGTTGGGTGGAACTGCCACATCTCCATGTCTTGCGCAGCGATACCAGCACGAAGTGCCATACCCATGCCGTCGCCAGTGTTGATCAATGCGTTTGTTGTTGATGCGTAGATACGACCCGCACCACCCGTCGCAAGAACAGTTGCTTTCGCTTTAATGTAAACGGTTTCGCCCGTTTCGATACAGATCGCAATACAACCGACAACGGCGCCGTCTGCATTCTTAACGAGATCGACTGCAAACCACTCATTTAGGAAGGTAGTACCTGACTTCATGTTCGCTTGGTAAAGCGTGTGAAGCAGTGCGTGACCGGTACGGTCTGCCGCAGCACAAGTACGTGCAGCCTGACCACCTTCACCGAAGTTCTTAGATTGACCACCAAATGGACGCTGGTAGATACGACCTGTCTCTGTGCGAGAGAAAGGAAGACCCATGTGGTCAAGTTCGAATACCGCACGAGGACCTACAGAACACATGTATTCGATCGCGTCTTGGTCACCGATGTAGTCAGAACCTTTAACGGTATCGTACATGTGCCAGCGCCAATCGTCGTTTGGATCCGCACTCGCGATTGCACAAGTAATACCACCCTGTGCAGATACTGTGTGTGAACGTGTTGGGAATACTTTTGTAACACACGCAGTGTTTAAACCTGACTGTGCAAGTTGAAGGGCTGCGCGCATACCTGCACCGCCACCGCCGACAACAATTGCATCAAATGTAAGCGTACGTAGCTTAGACATCTATTAAACCCCCCAAAGAATCTGAATACCCCACACCACGTAAACAAACGCGAGCAGGCCACAGGCAGATTGGAATACGAAACGAATGCCAGTTGGTTTAATGTAGTCGGTAGAAATTGACCACATACCGATCCAAGCATGCGCAACCAATGAAAGCAGTGTTAACAGTGTGAAGATACGCATTGCAGTACCTTCAAACAGTGCTGACCACTGGTTGTAATCTAGTTCAGGGTTAAGCAGCATGTAGCCGATCATGAAGATCGTGTAAGCTGCAAGGACAACCGCAGTTACGCGCTGCATCATCCAATCGTAAAGGCCGCTACGGCCAAAGCTTGTTACCGAAGTTACCATACCCAAACTCCTGCTAGCACAATGGAGATAGCTGAAATCGCAAGCGTTGCTTTCGCAGCCGCATTGCCAGATTCAATCTCTTCACAGTAACCCGCATCCATAACAAGGTGCTTGATACCTGCGAAGAAGTGGTACAGAAGTGCAGACAACAGACCCCAAGCGATGAACTTGGCAATGAATGATTCTGTTAGAAGTGCAGCTGCTGCATCAAAACCCTCTTGAGACTCAAGAGAAAGGCTCAGTGCGTACATCATGAAAATGGTACCGACAAATAGAATCAGACCAGTGACACGGTGCAGAATTGAAGTCACAGCCGGTAGAGGCTGCTTAATGGTTCTCAAATCGAGATTTACAGGTCGTTTTTTGTTCACGGCTCTAGTTCACACTTATGTGCCCTCTCCGGGGCCTCGTTTACTAGTAAGTACCTGATTCGGTAGTGACAGAGTCAACTACTCAGGACGACGATTAAAACTGCACGTTTATGACAAATATTCATATGAATATTCACATATTGCAGCGCGCAATTTTCGGAGGCTGATTATAACAATTGATAGGCTTTTGACAATCAATCTAAGGCCCTATTAGCCAATGGTTTAATAGGGCCATGTACAGTTCCGACGCGATTCATACGCCAGAGCGCATAAATTCGACTTATAGCTTTTTGTCCTTACTTTATAGCTTTTGCACTGCAACAATTGACGATTGACAATCACTTTGGGCTCACTATAGTGATCAGGCCTTAAAGAGTTCTGAGCCAACCTCAGAAGAGCTCTAAGATGCTTAAATACCCATATTAAGCAGTAACGGAAATAGATAGGAGCCAACCATGGCTGATAAGAAAGCTCGTCTAGTAGTAGACGGTGTAGATAAAGAGATCGAACTGCCGGTTTATCACGGCACAGAAGGTCCAGATGTTGTTGACGTTCGCCCACTAACAGGTGAAGGCCTGTTTACTTACGACCCAGGTTTTGTATCAACAGCCTCTTGTGAATCAAAAATCACATACATTGACGGCGCTAATGGTGTTCTTCTTCACCGCGGTTACCCAATCGAAGAACTGGCCGAGCACTCAGACTACCTAGAAGTGTGTTACCTCCTTCTAAATGGTGAACTCCCTACTCCAGAGCAGAAAGCTAAATTTGACTACACTGTGAACCAACACACTATGGTTCATGAGCAGCTTCGCTCTTTCTACAACGGTTTCCGCCGTGACGCTCACCCTATGGCGATCATGTGTGGTGTCGTAGGTGCGCTATCCGCTTTCTACCACGACTCACTGGACATTAATGATCCTCACCACCGCGAAGTCTGTGCATACCGTCTCATCGCTAAAATGCCTACGCTAGCGGCGATGTGTTACAAATTCTCAATCGGTCAGCCATTCATCTACCCACGTAATGATCTTGGCTACGCTGATAACTTCCTACGCATGATGTTTGCGACACCTTGTGAAGATTACAAAATCAATCCAGTGCTTTCACGCGCGATGGATAAGATCTTCACACTTCACGCAGACCACGAACAGAACGCGTCTACTTCAACTGTTCGCCTTGCTGGTTCATCAGGTGCTAACCCATTTGCCTGTATTGCAGCGGGTATCGCAGCACTTTGGGGTCCGGCTCACGGTGGAGCAAATGAAGCTGTATTGAAGATGCTTGCTGAGATCGGTTCTGTTGAGAACATCCCAGCATTCATCGAGAAAGCAAAAGATCCAAACGATCCATTCCGTCTAATGGGCTTCGGTCACCGCGTATACCGCAACTTTGACCCACGCTCACGCGTTATGAAACAGACCTGTGATGAAGTATTGGCTGAACTGGGCATCACGGATGATCCAATGCTAGACATCGCTAAAGAGCTTGAGCGCATCGCGCTAGAAGATGAATACTTCGTTAGCCGTAAACTCTACCCTAACGTTGACTTCTACTCAGGCATCATCCTGAAAGCGATCGGTATCCCTACCTCTATGTTTACCGTTATTTTCGCTCTGTCACGAACGATCGGCTGGATCTCACACTGGAACGAGTTCCACTCAAGCCCGAACAAGATCGGTCGTCCACGCCAGCTTTATACTGGTGCGCCTAAGCGCAAGCACCCACGCGCTTAATCGCTAATAGCGCCCCATAAAAAAACCCCGCTGTAGCGGGGTTTTTTATTGTCTAGCACAAGACAGTTATTAGTGCTGTGTACGCATCAACGGTGAGCTGAACACCTGCTGGATAGCACGATGATTAACAACCTGCGCAGCTACTTTAGACGCTTTTTTCTGAGCCTGAACAACAAGCGCTGCCAATTCAGAGCGACGAATCTGTTTTGCATTCCACTCAACCAGAGCGATCTTTTCTGACTCGCTTAGGTCGTTGCTGTCTAGAAGTTCTAGAAGTGTTTTTTGATCAAGGATCTGTGACATGAGGTCATCCTCCACTGTTTAATTAAGTTGGCGCTAATATATTCGACCAAGGTATTAGTCAGCAAGAGAGGCTTTTTCACAGAATAGGTGAGTTAAATTCAACTGACGTGGTTTTATTTTCCGCAGTACCAGTGACTGACTTCAGTCTGTCATCTACTGTTCCAGACAATTCTTGAGTCTACATTGAAACCAAACAGCGGATGACAGGCTAAAGCCAGTCACCGGTGTGCAGACTTAGCTACGGAGTCGCAGTGACTGGCTTTCAGCCTGTCATCCGCTCTTTCAGAAAAAAATATAAACAAAAAAGCGAGCCAGTGGCTCGCTTTTCATTCACAAGGTAAATTCAATTACCCAGCAATCATTCCATTCTCACGCATGATGCCTTCGATCTCTGGCAAGCTTGCTGGATCATCGATGGTTGAAGGTACTGTGTACTCTTGTCCATCAGCGATCTGACGCAGTAGCTTACGTAGGATTTTGCCTGAACGAGTTTTAGGCAGACGCTTAACCACCGCCGTGCGCTTGTAACAGGCAATTGGGCCAATCTCTTTACGAATATTAGCAACCAACTCAGCTGAAAGTTGCTCATCTGAGATATCAGCTCCGTCTTTCAGAATGACAAGACCAACAGGCTCCTGACCTTTTAGCTGCTCAGAAATACCGATTACGGCACACTCTGCAACGGCTGGGTGCGCAGCTACGATCTCTTCCATCTCACCCGTCGATAGACGGTGACCGGCAACGTTAATCACATCATCGGTACGACCCATGATGAAGACATAGCCATCTTCATCTTTATAGCCACCGTCGCCCGAGGTGTAGAAACCTTCGACATCTGACAGGTAACCCGACTTGAAGCGATCGAAATCACCCCAAACGGTTGGCAAACAGCTTGGTGGTAGTGGCAGTTTGATAGCGATAGATCCCTGCTGACCTGCTGGTAATTCATTACCCGCTTCGTCAACAATCTGCACATTAAAGCCTGGGCTTGGCAGCGTTGCTGATCCGGCTTTTGGTGGCATCGGCTCGACACCCATCAAGTTGCCACAGATCGCCCAACCGGTCTCCGTCTGCCACCAGTGATCAATAACGGGTTTACCGGTTTTCTCAACGGTCCAATCATAGGTTGGTGGATCGAGACGCTCACCCGCCATGAAGATAGTTTGCAGTTCAGACAGGTCGTATTTACCCACTTCCTGAGCTTCGGGGTCTTCCTTCTTAATCGCACGAAAAGCGGTCGGTGCAGCAAATAGAATCTTAGCTTTGTACTCTTCACAGACACGCCAGAAAGCGCCAGCGTCCGGTGTACGAACCGGCTTGCCTTCGTAGACAATCGTACTACAGCCAGCCAGAAGTGGTCCGTAAACAATGTAAGAGTGACCAACAACCCAACCTACATCCGAAGCGGCCCAGTAAACATCACCCGCTTTTACGTTGTAGATCGCTTTCATTGAGTAGTTCAGTGCGGTCGCATGACCACCATTATCACGAACAACACCCTTAGGCTTACCCGTAGTACCTGATGTGTACAGAATATATAGAGGATCAGTACCTTTGACCGCCACTGGCTCTGCTGGTGTCGCGTTAGCCATCTCTTCAGCCCAGTCGCAATCACGTGGAGCCGTTAGCTCGGCCGTCACCTCTTCACGCTGGAAGACAATAACAGACTCAGGCTTATGCTCAGACAGGTTAATCCCTTCATCTACCATCGGCTTGTAAGGAAGCACTTTAGCGACTTCTACACCGCAAGAGGCTGTCACAATCACCTTAGGTTGTGCATCATCGATACGTACAGCTAGCTCGTTAGGTGCAAAGCCACCAAACACAACTGAATGGATAGCACCCAAGCGTGCTACCGCCAGCATGGCAACCACTGCTTCAGGGATCATTGGCATGTAGATAACGACACGATCGCCCTTCTCGACCCCTTTAGATTTCAAAACGCCTGCAAAGCGTGACACCTGATCTTTCAGTTCAGAGTAAGTCACAGTGCGTTTAGTGTTGGTTACTGGTGAATCATAGAGTAGAGCCGCTTGATCACCGCGACCCTGTTCGACATGATAGTCAACAGCCATATAAGAGGTGTTCATCTCACCATCAGCAAACCAACGATCGATACCGTTCTCATCTTTCGAAAGAATCGTTTGTGGTGCTTTGAACCATGGCAGATCCGCCGCTTTCTCAGCCCAAAACGCTTCTGGTTGTTCGATCGACTTCGTGTATTCGCTTAGGTAAGACATACTCATTCCTCATTAACTGACGAGATGTGATTATTTTTAGACGCTCGATATGAGCACTTTTCTAAAATAAGATTGTCGACACTTTACCGGAAAAGATTGCGGATTTATTTACGACTTATGGCGATATTGTCGACAATCCTATCCATCCTTATAACCAGATAAGTAGATTTAAGGTGCTTTTATCGCCAGCATGTAGTTCTACTACAGCCCGATTTGGGTTGGATTTGTTCGAAAGCATAGGCTACTCTGCGTCCACATTTTGAAAAGTTACATACCTTTTGCCAATGCACACCCCATCCATAGAGCTAAGCCACGTCACTCTGACAAGAGAAGGACGTACTATCTTCGATGATCTTTCGCTGTCACTTAATGAGTCACGCATTGGTATTATCGGGTTTAATGGCAGCGGCAAAAGCAGCCTGATTCGCCTGCTTAACGGTTTACTTACCGCCGACAGCGGCACCATCAGCATCAACGGCAAAGACCCATCGAAAGGGCCTGCCGCCATGTCGACTGAAGTCGGTTTTGTATTTCAAAATCCAGATCACCAACTGATCTTCCCTACCGTGCTTGAGGAGTTGATCTTTGGTCTGCAGAACCAGGGCAAGGACAAGTCAGAGTCAGAAGCCGAAGCACTCGCACTATTAAAAGAGCACGATCGACTGGATTGGAAAGATCTTCCGGTCCACAGCCTCTCTGAAGGACAAAAGCAGTTGATCTGTATTTTCTCGGTACTCCTATTGAAGCCTAAAGTTATTGTCTTCGATGAACCCTTCTCTGCACTTGATCTACCCACTCGATATCAGCTTCAGAAAGTGATCAGCAGTCTGTCCCAGCAGGTCATTATGATCAGTCACGAGCTAGACGGTTTTGACGGGTTTGATCGACTGGTATGGCTAGGTGATCAAGGGGTCGTAAAAGACGGTCCCACTGAAGAGGTGATCACTGACTATAAACAGCATGCTGTTAAGACCGCTGAGTCATGATGAGTCTCTACCTTGCACAAATATCCTGGCTGCACCGTCTACCTGCCGGGTTAAAGCTCTTCTGTTTAGCCATCGCCACGGTGCTGCTCTACCCAGTAAAAGAGGTAGGAATCATCTCTTTAGCCGTTGCTGTTACGTTGGGGATCTACGCCAGCTTGGGCAGATCTGGCTTGGCGCAATTGAAACTATTGAAACCGCTGTTCTGGATGATGCTGGCAATCTTTGCCTTACAGTATTGGACCATGGGGCTTGCCGAGGCTTGGATACTACTTGGTCGCATGTTGGTACTAATCTTACTGGCCAATGCCATCAGCATGACTACGCGAATGGATGAGATGAACGCGGTTTTTCAATTTTTGCTAACGCCACTTCGATGGCTGGGTGTTCAGACCCAACGAATCGCGTTTGCACTCTCTTTACTGATACGGTTTGTTCCTGTGTTGGTCTCGTTTATGCATGCTCTGTTAGCGGCATGGCGAGCACGAGGTGGACAGCGTCGCTATTGGCAAATTATAGCCCCATTAGTGGTACAGGCACTTAGAATGTCTGACCAGGTGGCTGAAGCGGTCGCTGCTCGTGGCGGCATACCAAAAATTAAAAACTAGAGAGCCATTTCGGCTTCAAGCAACTCAAAAGGAGTCACTGTGAGTGAAATAACGAAAGACAAACAGATTGTTCAAATTGCAATCTTCGCGGCGCTGCTAGCAGCACTGGGCTTTATCCCGCCAATCCCATTTGCGACGGGTGTTCCTATCTCAGCTCAATCGCTGGGCGTTATGCTAGCGGGCACGATTTTGGGCGCACGTAATGGTGCTCTATCGATGATTCTGTTCCTAGTCGTCGTGGCTCTAGGTGCTAACCTTTTGGCTGGTGGTCGTGGCGGTCTTGGCGTCTTTGCAGGCCCTACTGCTGGCTTCCTATTTGCTTTCCCATTTGCTGCGTTCACAGCAGGCCTTCTGACACGCTCACTGTCAGGTAAATTCTCCCTCACCATTGCAGCAGGCATTGGTGCTCTGGTTGGCGGCATTGTCGTGATGTACCTCTTTGGTATTGCTGGATTCAAACTGGTCACTGGACGTACATGGCTTGAGTCACTGATGATCATGTGGGTCTACATTCCAGGTGACGCAGTGAAGGTCGTTCTTGCAGCGGTCGTAACAGGTGCAGTCGCTCGAGCGCTTCCGGGCACTTACGCCAACAAGTAACACCAACATTGAACACAAAAAAACCCGCTACTTGGCGGGTTTTTTTTACTTCTAGAAACGACTTACATTGAAGCAGGCTGAACAGGAATCGCTTTTTTCACACCGGTCAACTTGTTACGAGCGCGGATCTCTTCATCGGAGACTCCGTCTACCTCATCAAACTTAGCGCCTTCGAAATAGCAGAGCGTTGGTTGGAAGCCATCCAGTTCTGAACTATCTAGCTGGACGTAAGCGGCAATAATAAGCAGGTCGCCCTTGTTCGCTTTATGAGCCGCAGCACCGTTCACAGAGATTACACCGCTGCCACGCTCAGCACTGATAACGTAGGTCGAAAAACGTTCGCCGTTATTGATGTTATAGATCTCAATTTTCTCATACTCATGAATACCTGAAGCATCTAGAAGGTCCTGATCAATGGCGCAAGAGCCTTCGTAGTGCAGTTCAGCATGAGTGGCTGTCACGCGGTGCAGCTTCGCTTTTAAGAAAGTTTGTAGCATATCTATAACCCATGAATTGGTTGGGGATTCTATCCCTGAGTCGAACGAGGTCGCGATTTTACTCTTATCATCTAAATTTTGCACCTGCGTAATCGTTCTAACAATATTCAACGTCAATTCAGGTTAAACATGAGCTGATTTCAGTCAAAGATGAAATGCAATCAAAACCATTCCAATCAACTTGTTATAGAATATGCGCCTCAAAATTCGTTTAGATAAAAGGCGTGACAGCGTGCGTGACTATTCTGCAACCGATCAACTACTAAAACAGCTACTCAAAGAGCGCATCCTTATTCTGGATGGTGGCATGGGTACGATGATCCAGGGGTACAAGCTAGAAGAAGCCGACTACCGCGGTGAACGCTTTGCAGATTGGCACTGTGACGTCAAAGGTAACAATGATCTATTGGTGTTAACACAGCCCAAGATTATCGAAGATATTCACTACGAGTACCTCAAAGCGGGCGCCGACATTATTGAAACCAACTCATTCAACGCGACCACCATCGCGATGGCCGACTATGAGATGGAATCGATCAACCACGAGATCAATGTCGAAGCGGCTAAAGTGGCACGTCGTGCTGCAGATCGTATGACGGCCGAGACACCAGACCGCCCTCGTTTTGTTGCAGGTGTACTTGGCCCGACCAACCGCACCGCTACCATTTCACCCGATGTAAACGATCCCGGTTTTCGTAACATCACCTTTGATCAACTGGTTGAAGCGTACACCGAGTCGCTTGATGGTTTGATCACCGGTGGTGCAGACCTGATTCTGATCGAGACCATCTTCGATACCCTGAACGCTAAAGCGGCCGTTTTTGCCTGTGAGCAGTACTTTGACGATCACAATCTAAGACTCCCATTGATGATCAGTGGCACCATCACTGACGCTTCAGGCCGCACGCTCTCTGGCCAAACGACCGAGGCGTTCTGGAACTCTCTTCGTCACGCCAAACCACTCACCATCGGTTTGAACTGTGCCCTAGGCCCTAAAGAGTTACGCCAGTACGTTGAGGAGCTCTCTCGTATAGCGGATACCTATGTCTCTGTTCACCCTAACGCGGGTCTACCCAACGCCTTTGGTGAATATGACGAATCTCCTGAAGAGATGCTGAGCGAAATTGCCGAATGGGTCGACTCTGGCTTCGTCAATGTGGTGGGTGGCTGTTGTGGCACAACCCCAGATCATATACGCGTCATTCGCGAAGGGATCATCTCTAAAGCGCCACGTCAGATTCCAGATCTACCGATAGAGTGTCGCCTAGCCGGCCTAGAGCCTCTAAACATTGGAGCTGAGACTCTGTTCGTTAACGTCGGTGAACGGACCAACGTCACCGGCTCTGCTCGTTTCCGCCGACTCATTAAAGAGGGTGACTACGAGACAGCACTAGAGGTCGCTCGTCAGCAGGTAGATAACGGTGCACAGATCATCGACATCAATATGGATGAGGGGATGCTGGATGCCGAAGCGGCCATGATTCGCTTCCTCAATCTGATTGCATCCGAGCCAGATATCTCACGTGTGCCGATCATGCTCGACTCCTCTAAATGGGAGATCATCGAAGAGGGTCTAAAACGCATACAAGGTAAAGGCGTTGTTAACTCCATCTCACTCAAAGAGGGTGAAGAGAAGTTCATAGCTCAAGCCAAGCTGATTCGTCGCTACGGTGCTGCGGTGGTCGTGATGGCCTTTGATGAAGTGGGTCAAGCCGACACCTATGAGCGCAAGATTGAGATCTGTGAGCGCTCTTATCGCGTGCTGGTCGATACCGTAGGCTTCCCACCTGAAGATATCATTTTTGATCCGAACATCTTTGCCATTGCTACCGGCATCGAAGAGCACGACAACTACGCAGTCGACTTTATTGAGGCGACTGGTTGGATCAAAAAGAACCTACCGCACGCTATGATCTCGGGCGGTGTCTCCAACGTCTCGTTCTCGTTCCGTGGTAACGACAAGGTCCGCGAAGCGATCCACTGTGTATTCCTCTACCACGCCATCAAACAGGGCATGGACATGGGTATCGTCAATGCGGGTCAGTTGGCGATCTATGACGACCTACCTGAAGCGCTGCGTGAGCATGTTGAAGATATCGTACTTAACCGTCGCGAAGACGGTACCGAGCGAATGCTCGAGCACGCTGAACAGTATCGAGGTGATGCGGCCACTCAAGCGAACGGGGCTGATTTGGCATGGCGTGAACTGCCTGTCCAAGAGCGCCTATCGCACGCCCTAGTCAAAGGCATTGCCGATTACATCGATGAAGATACCGAAGAGTGTCGTCACCTGTACGATCGTCCACTGCACGTCATCGAAGGTCCATTAATGGATGGTATGGGCGTTGTAGGTGATCTGTTTGGCGCCGGTAAGATGTTCCTGCCTCAGGTGGTGAAATCGGCCCGCGTTATGAAGAAAGCGGTTGCCTATCTGATGCCTTACATTGAGGCGGAGAAAGATGGCAGCGAGTCGAGTTCAGCCGGCAAAGTGATCATGGCGACCGTAAAAGGTGACGTGCACGACATCGGTAAGAATATCGTTGGGGTGGTACTGCAGTGTAACAACTTTGAGATCATCGACCTCGGTGTCATGGTCCCTGCAGAGACCATTCTGAAAACAGCCCGCGAAGAGAACGCCGATATTATAGGTCTGTCTGGACTGATCACACCGTCACTGGATGAGATGGTGCATGTTGCTAAAGAGATGCAGCGCCAAGGCTTTGACATACCGCTGTTGATCGGTGGCGCAACCACGTCAAAAGCACACACTGCAGTTAAGATTGAACCTAGCTACCAGAACAACCAAGTGGTGCACGTAACCAACGCATCACGTTCGGTCGGTGTTGCCTCTGCCCTACTCTCGAAAGAGCGTAAAGAGCAGTTCATTGCCGACACTCGTGAAGAGTACCAGGCGGTTCGTGAGCGTCACCTGGCCCGTCAAAATGAGCAGCGTCGCGTCAACATCGATGCGGCTCGTGCGAATGCAGAACCGGTAAACTGGGAAGGCTACCTACCGCCAGTACCCAACAAACCTGGCATCCACACCCTCAATAATATTCCACTGGAATCACTGCTTGAGTTCATTGACTGGACACCCTTCTTCCAATCTTGGGAGCTGGCCGGCAAATACCCTCGCATCCTGACCGATGAGATTGTTGGCGAACAGGCAACTAAACTGTTTGAAGATGCCAAATCGATGCTAAATAAGATTGTTTCGGAAAAACTGTTAGAGGCACGTGCTGTCGTTGGACTATTCCCAGCTAACCGCGTCGGTGATGACATCGAACTCTACACGGACGACAGTCGCACTGAGCTATTAACGACGGTTCACCACTTACGTCAGCAGACGCAAAAGATTGAAGGTCGATACAACCACTGTCTGTCGGACTACATCGCGAGTAAAGAGAGTGGTACACCAGATTATCTAGGCGCCTTTGCTGTCACAGCGGGCATTGGTGTTGATGAGATAGTAGCAGAGTTCGAAAAAGACCATGATGACTACCAATCGATTATGGTTAAAGCTCTGGCTGACCGTCTTGCCGAAGCGCTTGCCGAGAAACTGCACGCAGATGTCCGCAGAGATTACTGGGGCTATGCATCTGAAGAGTCTCTCGATAACGAAGCGTTGATTCGCGAAGAGTATGTTGGCATTCGCCCAGCACCTGGCTACCCAGCCTGCCCTGACCACACCGAAAAAGGGTTACTGTGGAAACTTCTAGATGTTGAGCAGCAGGTCGGCATGACGCTGACTGATAGCTTTGCCATGCTACCCACCGCTGCTGTCAGCGGATGGTACTTCAGCCACCCTGAGGCGAAATACTTTGGTGTTGCCAAGATCAGTGAAGACCAGGTAGAGGACTACGCCCACCGCAAAGGGATGGAGTTGTCAGAAGCTGAGCGCTGGTTGGCACCGAATCTAGGGTATGAGCCAGAGTCGTTGTAAAAGCACGTGATTTGAATGCGGTGACAGGCTGAAGGCCTGTCACCGTTGTAATGACCTAACAACGCAGTGCCCGTGACTGGCTTTAGCCTGTCATCGGCATCACCAGCGTTTTCCAGAACCTCTGCGAACACCAGACAGCGGATGACAGGCTAAAGCCAGTCACCCGGTCTTAGCAAAACCTCTGGATAAACCACGCCAAACCACCTTATAACTTTCCCGACTTAACTTGATCCAAATCGACCTAGCACTCCTACACCTTAAGTCTTAGTCCCGCTCTGTAAAATAACTACACACCCCAGTATAATGCGCGCTGCGAAACTATCACCGCAGATTCCGAAGGAAATAAATTGAGGTCACAAACTTCAATTTGATGGAATCCTACCGTTAACATTTGGGGACTAGAATGGCTAAAAAACCAAGTACCATCGTCTACACACTCACTGACGAAGCACCAGCACTTGCGACAGCATCACTACTACCGATCGTACGTAAGTTTGCTAAAACCGCAGACATTAATGTTGAACTCTGCGACATCTCACTAGCAGGACGTATCCTCTCCTCTTTCCCCGAGTACCTTAACGATCAACAGAAGGTTGAAGACGGTCTAGCACAACTAGGTAACATGACCTCTGATCCAAACCTTAACCTGATCAAACTACCAAACATCTCAGCCTCTGTACCTCAGTTGAAAGCTGCAATTGCTGAACTTCAGGGCCAGGGCTACCACGTACCTGAATTCCCAGATGAGCCACGTAACGACAAAGAGATCGAGATCCGTGATCGTTACTCTAAGATTCTAGGTTCCGCTGTTAACCCTGTACTACGTCAGGGTAACTCAGACCGTCGTGCTCCAGCGGCTGTTAAAGCCTTTGCACGCAAGCACCCACACAGCATGGGGCAATGGAGCAAAGCGTCACGTACGCACGCTGACTACATGAACGGCGGCGACTTCTTCTCAAGCGAACAGTCTGTAACGATGGCGAAGGACACTAAGGTCCGTATCGAATTCATCTGTGGCGATGGCAACATCACTGTTAAGAAAGAGCTAGACCTTCAGAAAGGCGAAGTACTTGACGGCATGTTCATGAGCGCTAAAGCGCTACGCAACTTCTTCGAAGAGACACTTCAAGACTGTAAAGAGTCTGGTGTTATGTGGTCACTGCACGTGAAAGCGACCATGATGAAAGTCTCTCACCCAATCGTTTTCGGTCACGCAGTGACTGTCTTCTACAAAGAGGTATGGGACAAGTGGGGCGAGCTGTTTGAAGAGCTAGGTGTTAACCCTAACAACGGTATGGGTAACATTCTTGATAAGCTTGAAACACTGCCTAACTCTAAGCGTGAAGAGATCCTAGAAGATATCCACGCAGCTGCACTGCACCGCCCAGAAATGGCGATGGTTGATTCCGTTAAAGGCATCACTAACCTTCACGTACCTTCAGACGTTATCGTCGACGCCTCTATGCCTGCGATGATCCGTAACTCAGGTAAGATGTGGGGCCCTGACGGCAAGACTAAAGACACTAAAGCGGTCATGCCTGAATCGACTTACGCTCGTATCTACCAGGAGATGATCAACTTCTGTAAAACGCACGGTGCGTTCGATCCAACGACTATGGGTACCGTTCCAAACGTCGGTCTAATGGCGATGAAAGCGGAAGAGTACGGTTCGCACGATAAGACCTTCGAAATGGAAGAGGATGGCATCATGCGCGTCGTTGCTGAAGACGGCACTGTATTGATGGGCCACAAAGTTGAGAAAGGTGATATCTGGCGTGCGTGTCAGACCAAAGATGCTGCGATCCGTGACTGGGTTAAATTGGCTGTGACTCGTTCACGTCAATCAGACACTCCTGCGATCTTCTGGCTAGACGCTGAACGTGCCCACGACCGTGAACTTCGTAAGAAGGTAGAACTCTACCTACAAGAACACGACACTGAAGGTCTAGATCTTCGCATCATGTCTTACGTACGCGCGATGCGCTCTACTTGTGAGCGTCTAATCCGTGGCATGGATACCATCTCTGTTACCGGTAACGTACTTCGTGACTACCTAACCGACCTATTCCCAATCATGGAGCTAGGCACTTCTGCTAAGATGCTATCCGTTGTTCCAATGCTTGCGGGCGGCGGTATGTACGAAACAGGCGCTGGTGGTTCTGCACCTAAGCACGTACAGCAGGTTGTCGAAGAGAACCACCTACGTTGGGACTCTTTAGGTGAATTCCTTGCAATCGGTGTCTCACTAGAAGAGCTAGGCATCAAAGAGAACAAACCACGTGCTAAAGTTCTTGCAGCAGCACTCGATCGTGCAACTGAAACACTACTTGAGCGTGGTAAGTCACCCTCTCGTCGTACTGGTGAACTGGACAACCGCGGAAGCCACTTCTACCTAGGCCTTTACTGGGCACAGGAACTTGCACAGCAGGAAGAAGATAAAGAGCTAGCAGCAACCTTCGCTAAAGTTGCTGAAGACCTAAGCGCTAACGAAGCGAAAATCCTAGAAGAGCTAGCAGCCGTTCAAGGCAACCCAGCGGATCTTCAGGGTTACTACCATGCACCGCTAGACGTTGTAACTAAGGTTATGCGCCCAAGTGAGACTCTAAACAGCATCATCGATGCCTAAGGGTTAGCGTGAATAAAAAAACCGCGGCTTGCCGCGGTTTTTTTGTTGGAGCGATCTTGAAAAGGTCGCGAAAAAGATCGCCTCATCTTCGATAAGGCTCCAACGTACTGGTGACAGGCTTTAGCCTGTCATCCGCTTTTAAATTACGTGCAGAGCTTGGCAGTAAACTAAAAGAGCGGGTGACAGGCTAAAGCCAGTCACCGGCAATCTGCCCAAACTAGGCTTTCGCTTTCAACGTCATCACCCCACCCAACACAATTAACCCCATACCGGCAATCGTTAAGGTTGCTA
This sequence comes from Marinobacterium sp. xm-g-59, assembly GCF_013283315.1. Taxonomy (NCBI): domain Bacteria; kingdom Pseudomonadati; phylum Pseudomonadota; class Gammaproteobacteria; order Oceanospirillales; family Oceanospirillaceae; genus Marinobacterium; species Marinobacterium sp. xm-g-59. The sequence continues at coordinate 435,212 of NZ_WBYR01000001.1, forward strand.
GAGTCTCATCCCACAACAACCAACCGACCAGACTGGCTATGATGACTGAGCTGTAGGTGAATGGCCCAAGATAACCAGCGGGGGCGCTATGGTATGCCTTAGTCATTGAGAGTTGCGCCAAGGTCGATAGCGCAGCGATTCCAATAACACCCGCTAACTCAAACCAGCCCAGTGCCACCCACCCCTGCAGTGCAAAGGGTGCACTGAATAGTGACGCAAATAGCGAGAAGTAGAAGACCACCCTGCGAGAGGGTTCTGTATCTTTCATTTTACGCACGAAAATTTTTGCTTGAGCCCCCAGCACAGCACCAGCAAGGCCTATCAATACTGCCAGTTGCAAACCGGCATTGGCCGGATTAAGGACTAGTGCTACCCCAACAAACCCGATCGGTAGGGACCAAAAAAGAATGGGGTGGATCTTCTCTTTCAAGAACCAGAGCGCCAGCAGTGGCATGAACAGCGGTGCCGTCTGTTTTAATAGGGCTGCCGTACCCAGAGGAAGATGGGTCCAGCCATAGTAGAGACAGGACATAGCAGAGACACCAACCAGAGCCCTACCCAAATGAAGGTTGATGCGTGAGGTTTTCAGCGAGATCCCCTTCGCACCCAACACCAGTGGTAGCATAATGAGCAGACCAAAGGCGTTTCGTAAGAAGACCAACTGTGCAACCGAGAGAGCCTCAGCAACGGTTCGAATTAACACACCGGTAGCCACCAAGACAGCTTCTGCAAAAATAACTAACAGAACTCCTTTTAAGAGCTGGTTCGCCCCCTGCTCACTCACAACGAGAATCGCTGGTAGTCGTCAGAGAGAGTCTCTGCCGTTTTAGCGCTGGTCACAATCGCTTCATAGCCCTCTTCAGGGTTTGATAGATACTGATTAACGACGCGCTCAATATCACCTAAGGTGACAGCTAACACTCTTGAGCGATACTCCATGCGTTGTTCCGGTGTACGGCCAAAGAGCGCATTCAGGTGAGTCGCTTTAGCTTCGCCAGCCGGTGAACCCGGTTTATCGATCGAACTGATCACACCCAAGATTGCCTCTTCCAACTTTTCAGAATCCGCACCACCGTCAAGCAACCAAGCCACTGATTGATCGAAATGGTTGATCGTCTCGATGCTGTTTGGATCACGGTAGCTGTAGAAACGGAATAGCCCGTCACCACTGTCTTGGCTAGCACCCGAACCGTAAGCACCACCCTGCTCTCGAATGGCACGATGCAGGTAACCGTTGCGGAGAATCTCACCAGCAACGGTCAACGCGGCGGCATCTGGATGCGCAACAGTAACGGTCCTGAAGACCTTGGCACAGAAGTTTACCTGTGTATTAACAATCCAAGCCTGCTGCTTCACTGGCGCTTCAGCCGATACTTGGAAAGGCTTATCGACCGAACCAGAGGATAGACGCGCGAACTCTTTTTCAAACTGGCGCAGACAGCTCTCTTTATGCTCTGAATCAGCCACTAACAGCGCTTTAGGGCTAGAGGCCATTATTGCTTGGTGAATGCCTCTAAGCTCTTCAGCCAGGGCGTTCAACTGGCTTTCATCACTGGATTGATCAGCCAACTCACGGGCCAATTTAATCGATGGCAAACCTCTAGAGGCGTGTGAGAAACCGGCCCCAGGTGCTAGACCTGCACTGGCGGCCAAAATCGCTAACGAGTGACCCTGCCCAGTAACAGACTGCTCTTTTCGAGACGCGTTCTGGTTTAGCAACTCAGCAATACGAGCCGTCTCATTAAAAGGTGCTGAAACCAACATATCGGCCATCAACTCAGAGAGTGCCGCTTGATTAACAACCAACCCTTTGCCGGATAAGATCAGGATAGCGCGCAGTTGTGTCGCATCATCGGTCGCCGCTCGCGCATTGATAGAAGCTGAGATTCCACCACTGATGGCACTCTCCAATGCCTGGTGCTCTTTGTAGGTTCGGCCAGCACTACCCAATTCCGTTAGACACTGAGTGTAGAGTGGTAGAAGGGTCTGCTGCCTTGCCGTTAGTTCTGGCAGATCAAACAGCAGCTGTTGGTAGACGATGCCATTGGTGCCGGCTGTAAACCAAGTAGTGGAATCATTGACCTGATCACCTACCGGGAAGTGACATTCAACAGGAACATCCTCTAAGGTCACTTTTGGCAGCAGTGAAGGGTCATCGGCTTGGGTTTGACGCTCTTCGAGCTGTTTAGCGAGCGCACCGATCGACTCTAACGCTTCACGACTCAAACTCTGTTTGTATTGGGCCAGACGATCCGCCTCAGCCTGATCTTTACGCTGACTCAGTTCGGTATCAGGCCTTAGAGTGAGTAGCACACGGTGCGGGTTATCGAGCAACCAAGTTTTTACTAGATTCGGAATGAACTGAGGGTCTTTAATCTCCTCTCGTAGTTGATCCAGAACAGAGTCAATGTTGAGGCTCGCAATGGCATCACCACGGTGAATCGCATTTGATAGGGAGGCTAGGATTAGCGACATACCAAAGGGGTAGTGATCACCAGTAATTTCTCGTTGTTGAAGCTCCAACTGGTGCAGTTGGGCGGCCACAACGGATGGATCAACACCCTGATCAACCACCTCTTGCAGCGTATCCAACACCAGCTGCTCAAACTGCGCCGCTCGCTCAGGCTCACTCCCCTCGATACCACAGAGGAATGACATTTCGCGATTAGAGTCCTCGATACCACAAAGCGGTGAAGGTGCAGCTCCTAAATCTGTTGACTCTAGAGCGGCTCGCAGGGGTGAACTGGAATTATCCAACAGAACGCGTGACAGAAGTTGCCCCTCAAGCTCTGCCTTAAGATCGATCGACGGTTTGGTCAACCAACCAATGACATGATGGGTCTTACCCTCTGTCTCACCCTGATCAAGTGGGTAGGCCTCTTCTACCTTGATCGGGGCAAAGTAACGCTTCTCATCAGGCACACTTAATTCAGAATCGAGTCGTTCAAAACGATTAAACGCCTGCTCTTCAAAGCGACGCTGTAATTCGTCAACGGGAATATCACCAAAGGTCATGACAATGGCATTACTTGGGTGATAGTGGGTCTCATGAAAGGCTTTTAACTGATCGTATGTCAGATCTGGAATATCCGCAGGTTCTCCGCCCGAGTTGTAGTGGTAGGTCGTCGTTGGGAAAAGGTATTTAGAGACGGTTTGCCACAGCACCGATGTGGTTGAGCTCATGGCCCCCTTCATCTCGTTGAATACGACCCCTTTAAAGAGCAGGTCCGACTCTGGATTACCCGCTTCCGCTAGCTCTACACGGTGTCCCTCTTGCGCAAAATCTAATGGGTCGAGACGCGGGAAAAATGCAGCATCAAGATAGACATCCAAGAGATTGAAAAAGTCTTTACGGTTCTGGCTGGCAAAGGGGTACGCAGTCCAATCGCTGCTGGTAAACGCGTTCATGAAGGTATTCAGTGAACGGCGAGTCATCATGAAGAAGGGATCACGAACAGGAAAACGCTCACTACCACAAAGCGCTGTATGTTCGAGGATATGAGCCACCCCGGTTGAATCTTCAGGCATGGTTCTGAAGGCCACTAAGAAGACGTTTTCATCATAATCAGTTGCAAGGTGGAAGTGCTTAGCCCCTGTCGCCTTGTGCTCATACTCGCTCATTTCGATTCCGAGCGAGTTGATCATTTCTGAACGGATAAATTGAAAACTCTCGTGTGCTTGTGCCAAACCCAACAACCCTTTAATAAAAATTTATTGCAGAATTGTACCGGCATTGAATCATTTAAGCATCCACTTCGAACCAATCGATATTACTTAAAAGCCCCATATTTACTGGGGGTTAAGGTTAAAAATCATAACTAAAAACTTGAAATCTTGAGTAAAATGCTCAACATTATAAAGAGCTATAAAACTAAAGCGTTCAGGTTGTAATAAACCGAACCAAACCAGCAACGAGAAGAGGACATTATGGCCACTTACGACAGTATCAACACACAAGCACAGGGTGCCGTACGCGATACCAATAAAATGATTCGCAACACATACATGCTGCTTGCGATGACCATGGTATTCAGCACAGTCACTGCCGTTATCTCTATGGCAATCAACCCACCGTTTATTGTCTACCTAGGAAGCATCATCGTCAGCTTCATTATGCTTTTTGTCATCAACAAGAAGCAGAATACAGCCGCTGCACTCCCACTGACCTTCCTTTTCACAGGTCTAATGGGTTTTGGTCTAGGCCCAATCCTTAACTCTTACCTAGCACTACCGAATGGCGGTCAAATTGTAGCGACGGCTCTGGGTATGACTGCAGTAACCTTCTTCGGTCTAACGGGCTACGTTATGTCTAGCCGCCGTGATTTCAGCTTCATGGGTGGATTCCTAGCTGCGGGCTCTATCGTACTGATCGTAGCGATGCTTGCGATGTTCATCCTGCCTCTGTTCGGTGTGGATGTATCAGGCATGCAGCTTGCTTTCTCTGCCGCGGTTGTATTCCTAATGGCAGGTTTCCTTCTGTACGATACAAGCAACATCATCAACGGTACCTACACTAACTACATCATGGCGACGGTGGGTCTCTACCTAAACGTCTACAACTTGTTTGTTCACCTACTGAGCCTAGTGGGTGCGTTTAACGACGACTAATTTGTTGTTTGAGTTTCTTTAAAAATCCCCGCAATAGCGGGGATTTTTTGTTGGAGGCATATCGAAGATGTGGCGATCTTTTCGGTGGCAGTAATTTGCTCCTGCAATGACTGCATATAGACCATCCCTGGACTTAACTGGCCTTCAGCCTGTCAACCGCTGGTAGACTTTACTGCCAATCTGGAAAACACCGATAAAGCAGATGACAGGCTAAAGCCAGTCACTGGTGCCGTTAGCTAAATTCACGTTAATACACATCGCGGCCTTTTCAAGACCGCTCCAACATTGCCAGATTCGAACTTCGTGCCAGTCGTCCACGTCCGATCGAGAGTGCCAATGGCCAGCCTTTAGGCTGGGTATTCGCTTTTGATCTTCAATAACAAAACACCCACAAAGATGTGCCTATCAAAAATAAGTTGTTAGAATTCTCACCATGAAATACACCCTCATCATTCAATCCGCGCCGATCGATCATCAGAGCAGTCATACCGCTTTGCGCTTTGCTCGTACGCTTTTGAAGGCGGGTCATAGCATTGAGCGCCTATTTTTTTATGGTGCTGGGGTTCACAATGCGACCAGTCACAGTGTTGCTCCGCAAGATGAGTTAAACCTGCCTGAGCAGTGGCAGCAGTTTGTTACTCAACACTCACTGGATGCTGTTGTCTGCATTGCGGCGGCGGTACGGCGTGGGGTTATTAACTCAGCGGAGAGTAGCCGCTACAGCAAGACGGGTGACAGTTTAGCGGACGGCTATGATCTATCGGGTCTGGGGCAGCTAGTCGCCAGTGCGGTGGAATCTGACCGTGTCGTTACCTTTGGGGCTGGTTCATGAAACAGTTTCTTGTGATCACCTCTTCAGCACCTTATGGAAGCGCTCAAGCCCGAGAGGCAACTGACCTTGCACTGGCTGCCGCTCTGTTTGATCAGAAGGTCTCTCTTCTGTTTCAGGGTGATGGCGTGTTCCAACTGCTACCGGATCAAAACCCAGCAGTGATAGAGCAGAAAAACCTTTCCGCCATGCAGCAGGCGCTTCCGCTCTACGATGTAGAGGATCTGTTCTATTGTGCTGACTCTTTAGAGGAGCGAGGCATTACTCAAGACAAGCTTGCTCTGCCGGCAAAAGCGTTGAGTCGTTCTGAGATCGCACTACTCATTCGCCAACAGGATCATATTTTCCATGTCTAGCTCCAACGACAAGATCAGAGGCACTCTCTACATCGTCAATACACCGCCTAACAGCCCCAACAAGCTTCAGGCATGCCTTGAGCTACTGCAGGCTGATGATCATCTACTTCTTATCGAAAATGGCGTCTACTGGGCTTCTGAAGGCTTAAGCCGTTCATTACAAGAACTACCCTGCCCCGCGACGGTTTTAGAGTGCGATTGCCAGGCTCGTGGGGTCCTTAGTTCATTACCGACCTGTAGCGATGGTGGGTTTGTCGATCTGACGATTCAGTATCCGCGCTCTGTGAGTTGGTTCTAATGAGTGATCTGCTGGTTAACGGTGTTAGCTACCCATTGGATGCCGAAGGGTACCTAGAAAATTTAACTCAGTGGAATGTTGAGCTGGCTGAGTCCTTTGCAGAGAGCATTGATCTAGAGCTTACAGAAGCTCACTGGGAATTGATTGACCTGATGCGTCAGTTCTATCAAGAGTTTGAACTATCCCCTGCGATGCGTCCGTTCATCAAATACACCACACTGCATCTGGGGGCTGATAAAGGGAAAAGTATCTACCTAATGCAGCTCTTTCCTGGCGAGGGTAGCCCGGTTAAACGTATTGCCCTGATTGCAGGACTGCCTAAACCGGACAACTGTCTGTAGGTTATCTAAACCGCTTTTTTGAACAGGCGGTGGAAGTTAGCCGCTGAACGTTCAGCCACCTCTTCTACTCTAAGCCCCTTAAGATCAGCAACGCACTGTGCGACTTCTGCGACGTAACCTGGTTGGTTCGGTTTACCGCGATAAGGTACAGGCGCTAGATAGGGTGAATCGGTCTCAATGAGGAACTTATCCAATGGAACCGCTTTAACGACCTCGCGAAGATCTGCGGCGTTCTTAAAAGTGATAATGCCTGAGAAAGAGATCATAAAGCCGAGCTCAATTGAGCGCATCGCCATCTCCATCGTCTCTGTAAAACAGTGCATCACCCCAGCAGTCTTTGGATCCGCATGCTCCTGCATCACCTCAAGCGTCTCTTCTCTCGCTTCACGTGTGTGAATGATGACGGGGAGATCCAACTCACTTCCCAGCTTTAAGTGGTTAGCAAAACTCTCTACCTGCTGCTCTTTGGTATCCGTCTTATAGAAGAAATCGAGTCCAGTCTCACCTAAGGCAACGACACGCTGATTAGCCGCAACCGCTTGGCGAATCTGAGCTTCATCCCAAGGACTCTCTTCGACGTGGCATGGGTGAATGCCAACCGAAGCGAAGACATCAGACTGTCCCTCTATCGCCTCCAACATCGCAGGGTAGAGATTCATATCGATACCGACACAGAGCATTTTAGAGACACCGCGTTGACGCGCATCATTAAGCAGCTCAGTCAGTGAATCGTTATGTTTGGAGAGATCTAAACGGTCTAAGTGACAATGAGAATCGATGAACATGATTGTAAACTTTGAAAACGATGAAAATTAAATGGTAAGGGTTTGACGGCCCGATTCGTGTGCACCCGCAAGGTAGGTATCAATCTTCTTAAGCAGCTCAGTCTCGTCAGATGAGAGTTGAATGCCAATCCCCGGCACTTTACCGCCCTGCGCATTCTTGGGTGTTTGCCAAACCACTTTGCCGGTGACAGGGATCTTATCAGGCTCCCCCATTAACGATAGTAGTAGAAAGATCTCTTCGCCTAGCTCGTACTGATCTTTGGTTGGTATAAACAGACCACCACGCTCTAAAAACGGCATGTAAGCACGATAGAGATCCTCTTTCGTATGTATAACGAGACCGAGGATGCCGTGATTTTCTGATTTAACTGTCTCAACCATTACTTAACACTCAACTCTTTCCAATCAAAAAACAGTTTCTCTAATAGTAGCTGCTTATTGGGGTTTAGGTGGCGTTGGATCGCGTTTAATTCAACTTGAACTGACTCATAGAGTTTCAGTACACGGCTTGCATTCGCCTGTTTTGCAACTGAATCCACCATCTTACGCATATCCAAGTTGATACGAGGCTGTTCATCCTGCGCCATCTGAATTCTAACAATATCACCCAACAGAGATTGCCACCAAATTAGAGGCAGACGCAGATCCTCTTTTTGGTATTTCTCTGCCAAGGCGACTGGGCTGACTCGTGCACGCAACAGATCGGCCAAGCCACCCAGAAAATTGGCACGAAGATCAATCGCACCGCCGGACTTCCATTCGTAAGCTGTTAATGGAGCTCCTTGCGCTAACCCCAAGTAACCTTTGGCTTTTTCCGGTGGTAGCTGAAGCTTTTCGGCCAACCAATCGGTCGCCAAACCGGCTTCAGGCAGGCTAAATTCAACTCTTTGACAACGACTACGAATGGTCGGCATCACTTGACCTAACTGGTGAACAATCAACAGAATGAGTGTGTTATTGCCAGGTTCTTCGAGGGTTTTCAACAGAGCATTGGCCGCAGAGATATTCATCTCTTCTGCAGGATCGATGATCAAGACGCGATAACCACCCTGCTGCGCAGTGCCGTGCAAGCGATCAATGGTTTCGCGCACCTGATCAACTTTGATCACCTTGCCGGCCTCTTCAGGTGAAAGGTGAAGCAGATCCGGATGCGTTTCGTGCTGAATCAGCTCACAGGTTTTACACTGACCACAGGGTTCTGAACCCCTAGGGTTATTACAGAGCAAGCGTTTTGCGAGGTGCTCAGCAAACGCACGTTTACCCACCCCTTTATGCCCAGCCAATAGCAGCGCATGAGGTAATTTATTATCAGCGATCAACTGATCAATACGCTGCCAATACTCTGCCTGCCAAGGAAGAATGCTCACAAGGCAACTCCAAACTCACGCAGCACCGCCGCAATTTGGGCTTGAACCTGAGGAATGGAAGGCTCTGCATCAATAATTCGAATGCGTCCGTTTGAAGCCGCTGCACGCTCTAGGTAACGATCGCGTACCCGACCAAAGAAGCTCATCTCCTCTTGCTCGAAGCGATCGAGCGCAGCTCGTGCACGCGCACGGCTCATACCTACCTCAACCGGTAGGTCTAGCAGTAGGGTTAAGTCGGGTTGAAGATCGGACAACACCAACGACTCTAGCTGATCAATAGTCGTTTGATTCATCGCTCGGCCACCACCCTGATAAGCATGAGTCGCATCGATAAAACGATCACAAAGCACCCATTTACCTTCAGCCAAAGCGGGTTTAATGAGGGTCTCAACATGCTGTGCTCGAGCAGCAAAGACAAGAAGGAGTTCTGTCATCTCGGACATCGATTCAGATCGCGGGGTCAAAAGCAGATCACGAACCTGTTCAGCCAATTCAGTTCCACCCGGTTCACGTGTCACGACCAGATCGATACCGGACGATTCGAGACAGTCTTGAATGTAGTTTAAGTTGGTCGTTTTACCGACCCCTTCACCACCTTCGAGTGTAATGAACTTGCCTTGCATTAGTTGGCCTCTGGTGTAGAACGATAATCTTTGCGACGCTTCAGTTGATACTCTCTTACGGCGCGATTGTGTTGCTCTAGTGTATCTGAAAACTGGTGCGAACCGTCACCTTTGGCGACAAAATAGAGCGCCTTGCCGGGCTCAGGATTAAGTGCTGCGACAATTGCCTCCTCGCCGACCAAGGCAATTGGCGTAGGAGGGAGCGCTGGAATTCTATAAGTGTTATAGGGTGTCGCCTCTTTTAGATGCTTACGTGTCAGGTTGCCCTGATATCGATCACCTAAGCCATAGATCACGGTTGGATCGGTCTGCAGTCGCATCCCCCGATTAAGACGACGAATGAAGACACCCGAGATCTGCCCCCGCTCACTACTCAAACCCGTCTCTTTCTCGATGATAGATGCCAGAATAAGGGCTTCGTAGGAACTCTCAAGTGGCAATGTTTTATCACGACTCTGCCAATGCTTATCTAACACATCATTAAGCATTCTGTGTGCACGAAGCAGCAGTTCTTTGTCCGTTGTACCCCGCTCAAAATAGTAGGTCTCGGCTAAAAATAGGCCTTCAGATGAATCGACATTGAGGCCCAGTTCAGTCGACAAACTGGCGGCATCCGTAGCACTCAATGTTTTCTCAAGCAGTTCATTGTCTGCAAGAGAGTCCAGCATCTCTTTAACGGTTGCCCCCTCAATAAGGGTCACTCGATACTGCACAGATCGACCCGATATCAGACGATCAAGCAGGGTCTCTAGGGTATCCCCCACCCTTACCTCATACTCACCGCTGCGCAACTTGGTGAGTTCAGGATGAAGCTTAAACAGTAACTTAAGTTTGAACGGCTCATCCAACCAGTGACGATCGGATAGCTCTTGAACCAAGCGTGAGGCCGTATAGCCAGTAGGAACCGTCAAGGTGGTTGGTTGCTGGAGCGCTAGACGCTGTTTAGGAAGATCAAGAACGGACTGATATTGGCTCCACCCAACAGAGGCAAGCACCATAAAAAAAGCAACAAATACTATGACTGTTCGTTTTAACAAACCTAAACCCAATGAGTATTAGCAATCAGTATGAGTCGGGGCCGATAGGCACCCGACTCAACCGTCGCTAGATCTTGTTAAAGACGAGTGTACCGTTGGTACCACCAAAGCCAAATGAGTTGGACATAGCGGCAAATAGCTTCGCCTCTTGGGCCGTGTGAGCCACATAGTTAAGGTCACAGCCTTCACTTGGGTTATCCAAGTTGATCGTAGGCGGCGCTACTTGATCACGAAGAGCCAGCACACAGAAGGCTGCTTCGACAGCACCTGCAGCCCCTAATAGGTGACCTATCATAGATTTAGTCGAGCTCATACGGACATCTGAAGCAGCGCTTCCCAACACCGCTTTAGCCGCATTGGATTCCGCAATATCACCCGCCGGAGTCGATGTGCCGTGTGCATTGATGTAGTTGATTTGATCGACGTTCAGACCGGAATCTTTAATCGCATTAGTCATCGACAGAGCAGCACCGGCACCATCCTCTGGTGGTGAAGTCATGTGGTAGGCGTCATCACTCATACCAAAGCCACTCAACTCACAGTAGATCTTCGCACCACGCGCTTTAGCATGCTCATAGGACTCAAGTACCAACATTCCGGCACCATCACCCAGCACAAACCCATCACGATCACGATCCCATGGACGACTTGCTGCTTGTGGATCGTCGTTACGACTCGACAAGGCACGCGCAGCGGCAAAACCACCCAAACCAAGTGGCGTTGTCGCCATCTCAGAGCCACCTGCGATCATCACATCAGCATCACCGTATTGAATCATACGCATCGCATGACCAATGTTGTGGGTACCGGTTGTACAGGCGGTTGTGATCGCAATATTCGGTCCACGGAAGCCATATTTAATGGCTAGGTTACCGGCGATCATATTGATGATACTGCCAGGAACGAAAAATGGAGAGACTCGACGAGGGCCTGACTTATTCAGTATGTCGTGTGTGTTTTCAATCATTGGTAGACCACCGATGCCGGAGCCAATGGCACAACCAATGCGTGGTGCATTCTCTTCTGAGACTTCAATACCGGAATCTTCAACTGCTTGAATAGCAGCCACCATGCCGTATTGAATGAACAGATCCATCTTACGAGCCTCTTTAGGGTTGAGGTAAGGCTCTAGTTGAAAATCTTTAACAGATGATGAGAAACGTGTGCTGAAAGCCGAAGCATCAAAATGCTCAATTGGGCCTGCACCACTCTTTCCCGCAAGAATATTTGACCAAGTGTCATCGACCGTTTGACCAACAGGTGTTAATAGACCAAGACCTGTGACTACAACTCGATTGCGCGACATCTAAAACTCTCCGATGGGCTAATAAAAGAAAAGCCGCAACTACTCTAGGCAGGTGCGGCTTTTCGAACGTACGTAGAACCGATTACTGGTTAGCGTTAACGTAGTCGATTGCTAGCTGAACTGTAGTGATTTTCTCAGCTTCTTCATCAGGAATTTCAGTTTCGAATTCCTCTTCAAGAGCCATTACTAGTTCAACAGTGTCAAGTGAATCAGCACCGAGGTCTTCTACGAAAGAAGCTTCGTTAGTCACTTCTTCTTCTTTAACACCAAGTTGCTCGGCGATAATTTTCTTAACGCGATCTTCAATATTGCTCATATCGATTCCTATAATGTTTCAACGCCCACTGTATCTATACTGACACTTTGGGAATTTTAGAAAACCGCTGCTTACATAAAAGATAAGCAACAATTGTTAACTGGGTGCAATTATCCGCTATCTGATGGAAATTACAACCTTTTATACGGTAAAAAACCACACCTAAACGGGGGTTTTAACCCATGTACATACCACCGTTGACCTGGATCGTTTCACCGGTCACATAACCGCCAGATTCGCTGCATAAGAAACCAACGACTGCTGCGATCTCTTCAGGCTTACCTAGACGTGACAGTGATATCTGAGACTGCAGCATCTCTTTATGTGCTTCAGGTAGATCAGCCGTCATATCGGTATCGATGAAACCAGGCGCAACACAGTTGACCGTCACGTTACGACTACCTAATTCACGAGCCAATGCACGTGAAAAACCTTCCATACCTGCTTTAGCTGCTGCGTAGTTTGCTTGACCCGCGTTACCCATAGAGGCCACAACAGAGCTGACGCTGACCACACGACCCCAGCGCGCTTTTGTCATGCCGCGTAGAACACCTTTAACCATGCGGTAGACTGACGAAAGATTGGTATTCAGCACAGAATCCCACTCATCATCCTTCATACGCATCATCAGGTTGTCTTTAGTAATACCAGCATTGTTGACCAGAATGGTAACCGCACCGAACTCCTCTTGGATCTGTGCCAGTACCGCATCAACCGACTCTTTATCAGAGACGTTTAGTACATAACCTTTACCCGCATTACCGGCTGCAGCTAAGTATTCAGTGATTGCACTAGCACCACCTTCACTGGTCGCAGTTCCTAGAACGGTAGCGCCCTGTGCAGCGAGATTCTCTGCGATCGCTTTACCGATACCGCGGGTAGCACCTGTTACTAGCGCAACTTTATTTTCTAAACTCATCTTTTAATCCTTAGCTATTTTGTGCTTCTAGGGCTTTATCTAGACCCGCAGAATCACCAATATTCAAAACGGTTAATGCGCGATCGACTTTCTTATTCAGACCCGACAGAACTTTACCTGGACCACACTCAACGGTGCGATCAACACCCAGTGCTAACATTGCTTGTACGCTCTCAGTCCAACGCACTGGACTGTACAGCTGCTGCACCAACAGATCACGCAATTCAGCAACATCTTCACAGGTCGATGCATTGACGTTGTGAATGAGTTTAATCGCTGGCAGTGTAATCTCAATCTTTGCCAATGCTTCAGCCAACTTCTCAGCTGCTGGCTGCATCAAAGCACAGTGAGAAGGCACCGATACAGGTAGCTCTACTGCACGTTTAGCACCCGCCTCTTTACAAGCTTCCACACCACGCTCAACCGCTGCTTTCTCACCGGCAATTACGACCTGACCTGGGCAGTTAAAGTTAACAGCAGAGACCACTGCACCTTGAGCGGCTTGCTCACAAGCAGCCACAACAGCCGCGTCATCAAGACCAAGAATTGCCGCCATCGCCCCAGTACCAGCAGGAACCGCAGCCTGCATCAACTCGCCACGAAGGCGAACCAGACGCACACCGTCAGCCAAGGAGATAGCACCAGCACAAACTAGCGCGGAGTATTCACCCAGTGAGTGACCTGCGACAACCGAGGGTGCTTCACCACCCTGCTGTTGCCATAAACGCCACAGAGCGACACTCGAAGTCAGCAGAACGGGTTGTGTATTCTCAGTGCTATTAAGAACCGCTTCAGGCCCCTCTTGAGCAATAGCCCAAAGATCCTGACCTAAGGCTTCAGAAGCCTCTTTAAACGTATCCGTGATAATAGAGTGCTGTGCAGCTAGATCACTCAACATACCGAGTGATTGTGAACCTTGGCCTGGGAAGACCAATGCAAGTGATTGAGACATGTTGTCCTCGATTAACTGTCGGAGATTAACTCCATAAAAATTCCTAATGCGGAGTTTACATCATATGAGGAATATCTGAACCCTTAAGGGGAACTGTTTAGATCCTGAGCAACCTGATCCGCCAACTGGTTAGGCAGATCGGCTTTAAGCATATTCAGAGTGTTTTCTAAAGCCGCCTTAAAGTCATTAGCGTTCGCAGCACCATGACTTTTAACGACCAGACCATTCAAACCTAAAAACAGTGCACCATTTCTTTGACCTGAATCGAGCGATTTAGTCAGGGCTGTCAGCATTGGGCTAGCCAGCCATGCGATGACTTTACTGTAGAGTGAACCTGCAAACACCTGGCGCAGTCGATGAGCTAGCAGCTTAGCGACCCCTTCGCTACTCTTTAGGGCCACGTTACCGACCAGACCATCACAGACGATCAAATCCGCTTCACCAACAAACAGATCAGCGCCTTCAACAAAGCCGATGTAGTTCACCTCTGGAAGTTCCGCTATCTGAGCACTCGCTTCACGAAGCGTCTCGTTGCCCTTGGTCTCTTCAGAGCCTACGTTAAGCAGACCAATTTTTGGATCTCTACCTGTTGTAACCCGCACCAAAGCGCGCCCCAACACAGCAAACTGCTTTAGCATCTCTGGGGATGAGTCTAAGTTAGCGCCCAAATCGACGACCTGACACTCGCCTTTCAAGGTCGGCATAGCTGCAGAGATAGCGGGACGATCGATCCCCTGAATCATTCCCAAGGTGCGTCTCGCAAGGGCCATCAAAGCCCCCGTATTGCCAGCACTCACAACGGCACAGGCCGAACCTGATGCGAGCTGATCCAGAGCTAACTGCATTGAGCTGTCCGAGCCTTCACGCAGAGCGGAAATTACCCTCATATCGGCCGTAATAACCGATGAAGCATGCACAAGGCTTAACTGTGAATTAGCGTCTTTAGGAAGATAGGGAGCGATCTGCTCTTGATCACCCACAAGGGTAATCGATAGATCAGGGTGATCTTTAAGAACTGCGAGGGAGGCCTCAACAGTAATACGGGGACCGAAGTCCCCGCCCATTGCATCAACAGCGATGCAATAACTGTGTTGCACGGCTAAGACTTACTCGTCGCCTTTTGCAACAACCTGACGACCGCGGTAGAAACCGTCAGCTGTCATGTGGTGACGACGGTGAGTCTCACCAGTAGTCTGTTCAACTGAAAGAGTTGGGTTGCTAAGTGCATCGTGTGAACGGCGCATATCGCGACGTGAACGAGACTTTTTGTTCTGCTGTACTGCCATGGTTTTTACTCCTGGATCTTACTTTACTAGCGCTACTTCTTAAGGCTCGCTAGCACACTAAATGGATTCGGTTTTTCAATCTGCTCCGCAGGTATCTCATCTTCGCCGAAGGACATTTTTACTGAACAGTCATCATGATAACAGACGGCTGGTAAACTCAGTATCAACTCTTCTCCGACCAAATCTGCAAGATTTACATCATCCTCTAACAGTAGAGGATCATAGTAACGGGGCAAATTCTTGGCCTGCTCTTCGTTTAACACAACGGCTAAACTGAACTCTGCTTCCAATTGCAATGTCACTGGCTCCAAGCAACGTTGACACTGTTGCTGAACTTCAACGTTCGCTTGTCCGGTCACAGTTCTTAGCTTCTGCTCATCAAGGGCAAAAGCCAGTTCTACATTGACATCACCACAGGGACTGACCAGCAAGGAGCAGAGCTGAGGCATAGATTGCAGTGCAATAGTGCCTGTTAAAACTGCTTCCCGCTCGGCAAGTTTCCGAGGGTCGACTTTTTTCGGAAGAGGGCCGTTCGACATAAGCGCGCAATTCTAGGGATCTGAAGCCCAACTGTAAAGGAATATATGCCATTAATTGAGGATATTTGTTAGGTTAGAGCCTCTTTAGCTAACAAAAGCCCAATCTGCACAAAATCGCAGCGGAATATCGATGAAAAGCCACCAATTACCGATCGTTTTAGCCTCAAGCTCAAAATATCGCCGCGAACTACTGTCTCGCATTTTAAATGAGTTTGAACACGCCTCTCCCGACATCGATGAGACGCCAATAGCCGGTGAGTCTCCAGAGGCTTGTGCGGCTCGTTTAGCCCAACTGAAAGCCAAGGCGTTAGCTAAAGAGTTCCCTGCACACTGGATTATAGGGTCTGATCAACTGGCTACGCTTGACCAGCTGATTCTTGGCAAACCTTTAACCAAAGAGAGAGCGATTACCCAGCTCTCTTTGTGCAGCGGTCGGCGTGTCAGCTTTCTAACCTCTTTGGCGCTTTTCAACAGCCAAACTGAGGAGACTAGAGAGTATCTAGAAGAGGTTGTCGTGACCTTTAGAGAACTGTCAGACGCAGAGATCACAGCTTACATTGATCGCGAGCAACCGCTGGACTGCGCAGGCAGTTTTAAATGCGAGGGGTTAGGTATCACACTGTTTGAGTCGATTGAGAGCAGAGACCCTAATACTCTAATTGGCCTGCCACTGATTGGGTTAAACCATCTATTACTAGAAGCGGGCATCAACCCGCTTCTAAAATAGACGCTATTAGCGATCTATTTGAACTGGATAGAGCTCGTTATACCGAGAGTGTTCATAACCTGACTGGCCACCCCAACACCTAGACGCTCTGCCAAGCGTTCAACCGCGTTTGGACGGTAGCTGTAATCAATTAGATGATCGGTATTAAACTGTTCGCGAGCAACAGAGCTAGCACTGCCTAACCCATCAACCAAACCCAATTCAACGGCCTGTTCACCTGTCCAGATTAGTCCAGAGAACAGCTCAGGGTTATCAGCAAGACGATCACCCCTACCCTGCTTCACAGCGTCAATAAACTGTTGGTGAGTAGTATCCAACACAGATTGCCAAAAGCGCTTCTGTTGATCCGAGAGCGGCTGGAAAGGGTCTAGCAGTGCTTTGCTGTCGCCTGCGGTAAGAGCACGGCGTTCAACCCCTAGCTTCTCCATCAAATCGACAAAACCAAATCCACTTGAAATGACCCCAATTGAACCTACCAGGCTGGCTTTATCCGCATAGATAGCGTCCGCGGCACTGGCTAGGTAATAACCGCCACTGGCGCCAATATCGGTAATAACGGCCATCACCGCCTTATCAGGATAGAGTGCACGGAGTCGAACAATCTCATCATAGACGTAACCGGCTTGAACAGGACTACCACCCGGGCTGTTAATACGCACAATAACACCGAGACTGTCAGATGCCTCAAACGCATCGCGCAGAGAGGTGATCAACAGATCAGCACTGGCTTCGCTGCTGTCTGAAATAACGCCACGCACTTGAACCACTGCCACATGTGGCTTAGAGATCTCCTCAATGGAGGCGAACTTCTCACTCCACAGAAAAAAGCCTGCGATACCAAACAGATAGATAAAGGTCAGAGACTTGAAGAAGATGCCCCAACGGCGAGATCGGCGCTGCTCACGGTTGACGTTATCAACCAGCTTTTCAAGCAAGCGCCAGCTTTTTGAATCGGTACTGTCTACAGCAGGCTGATCACTCTTCTCATTAGTTTGCACAACCGTTCCACTAGCCTGCTCAATACTCTCTTTTGAATCACTAGGCTTTTCACCCCAAGGATTGTGTTCCACATTAACTCCTTAACCAATCCACTAACTCATTAAAATGATCAAACACCTGCAACGGTTCAAAGGCATGCAGATCATCCACCTCATGCACCCCATAGCTCATAGCCACTCGATCAATACCCGCACTGCGCGCCATCTCCAAATCATAACTGGTGTCACCAATCATAAGGACTTCGCTAGCATCCAAACCTGTCTCTTCTAGGATCTCATGCAGCATCAAAGGATCTGGCTTGGATGCCGTCTCATCAGCACACTTGGTCAGTTCAAAATGGCCCGCCAACTCTGTATCAGACAGGACGCGATCCAAACCACGGCGGCTTTTTCCAGTCGCGACCGAGAGTCGATAGCCATGCTGTTTGAGTAGCCCCAGTCCATCAAATGCACCGTCAAATAGCGCCGTGGGTGTCTGATCAACCTCTAGATAGTGTTTACTGTAACCCTGCCGAATGAGCTCTCGCGTTGCGGCATCACATTCAGGCATGACTTTAAGAATAGCCTCTGGCAAGCCAAGGCCAATAATATCTCGCACTGACTCATCACTGGGGATTCTTAGACCTAGCTCACGCGTAGCGCCCTGAAAACTGGATACGATACGCGCTTGAGAATCGATTAAAGTTCCATCCCAATCGAAAATAAGTAGCCTATACTTCACGTAAACCTCAAAGTTTGAGCATTATGTATTTAAACAAGCGTCTAACACTGCTGTCGACACTGCTGATAGTCAGCTCAGTCTACAGCACCTCTGCGAAAAGTGAGAGTTCGCAGACCATCTATAAATTTCGCAACGAGTCAGGCGTGCTCTCGTTCAGCGATCGACGCCCTAAACAGACCACTCATTATGAAATACTCAAATTTGACTGTTATGCCTGCCGGTCAAACCCATCAATCGATTGGCACACTGTGCCTCTAAACACTCGAGACTTTCGCAGCATTACACAAATCACCGCCAACCAAGTCAAGGTTGACGAATCTCTTATTCGCGCCGTGATTCATGCGGAGTCGGCATTCAAAAGCAACGCGCTCTCTTCACAAGGGGCAATGGGTTTGATGCAGCTAATGAAAAAGACAGCACTCTCCCTAGGTGTCGAGAACCGACAGGATCCTAGCGCGAACATCTTTGCCGGGAGCCAATACCTAAAAGAGCAGCTAGAGCAGTTTGGTGACACAAAATTGGCCCTAGCAGCCTACAACGCAGGGCCAACGGCTGTAAAACGTTACCAAGGCATACCACCCTATCCCGAGACAGAGCGCTACATCGAACGTGTAATGATTCTTAAAGCACGCTACGACAAAGCACTCTAGAAAGCATTTAGGCTTAGCTAAAATTTAGGCAATAAAAAACCGCAGGCCGGATAAAGGGGGAGTTCCAGGCTGCGGTCAGCAGTAATAACTGCTCATTTAGAGGCTTTCAAGCTGGTGATTTACCAAATAGGGCTTAAAAAATGCCCTGCTTGTAGAACAGTAGACCCTCTGTGAAGTCTTTTAGTTCCGTGAATCTGTAACTTTTTTTGAAAAAATTTTAAATCTGTTTAAAAACAACAACTTATAAAATAGAAAAAATTACAGCCGCTCAACTAAGAACGGGCTGTGGATAATAGACCTATGCTGGTCAATTTTCAATCAATCGTTAACTCTTTTTCGCTAACCAGCAGACCGTTGTTATCAGCGTAGAGATATTCACCCGGAATGAAATCAACACCGCCAAAACGAAGCGTGACATTTAATTCCCCCGCCCCTTTTTTCTCGGTCTTCAACGGGTGGCAGCCCAACGCTTGAACACCTAGGTCAAGATCACCAATGGCATTCACGTCACGGATACAGCCGTAGATAACAATACCCGACCAGCCATTCTTGACTGCTTTCTCAGCCAGCATGTCACCCAACATCGCGCGACGCATAGAGCCACCGCTATCAACTACCAGCACTCGACCTTCACCAGGTAGCGCAACTTGTTCACGAACCAAGGAGTTATCTTCAAACGCTTTGATCGTCACGATCTTTCCGCTAAAGCGTTCACGACCGCCAAAGTTACCAAACATCGGTTCAAGAATGCGCACATCATCTTCATAGCGATCGCACAGTTCGGGTAGTAGATCTTCCATCGATTTCTCCTGATAGATTTTAAGATTTTAGACGAAGGCCATCCGCTTCAATTTGGATCTTGCCCTCTTTCAACAGCTGACCAATCGCCATTTTGTAGGCTTTTTTACTGCAACCAAAACGGGCATTAATCGCTTCAGGCGGACTCTTATCACCCAGTGGACAGAAGCCGCTGTTCGCCTCCAACTCAGCCAACAGCTTATCGGCAACAGACCCGACTCGTTTATAACCAGGTGGCGTCAGCATAAGGTCAATCTGTCCATCCTCACGAACCTGCTTAACATAGCCCGTCAGACGCTGACCCAATTTCAAATGCTGAGTGAGGTCTTGACGATGGATAAGGCCTTCATAGCGATCATTGATGATGCAGAGCATGCCTAAGTCAGTCATACGCCAGGGCAGCATTTCAACCAGCATCTCTTTGTTTAGGTCGGTTGGGTTGGACTCAAGATAACGATCCGTTTTCATTGAGGCCGCGATACGGTTCGAGTTATCAATGTAGATGAAGACATTCACCCACAGACCTTCCGTCACATCACGCTGCTGCTCTGAGAAAGGCAGCAGCAGATCTTTAGATAGTCCCCAATCCAGGAAAGCACCTATCGGCGTGGTCTCTTTAACACGCAGTCGAGCGAATTGACCCACTTCCGCTTTGGGATGCGCCAAGGTCGCGATCTCTTGATCTTGGGAGTCAAGGTAGACAAACACACGCAGCTTATCGCCAGGCTTAGTACCTTCAGGCACTTCACCTCGAGGGAGCAGTATGCCGCCACCATCACCTGTCTCTAAATAGACACCGTATGGACTCTCTCGCAACACCGTTAATTGATTGCGCTTACCGAGTTCAAACACGCCTCTCTCCCAATATTAAAAACCCTATGATAACCGGTTAGGCCAGAACGAAAAACGGCCAGGGAGTGAATCCTGACCGTTTTTAAGGATTTAGCCTCTTTTAGGCTTTGTCATTCGCCAAGTAGAACCAGGTATCCATGACTGAATCAGGGTTGAGTGACACACTGTCGATACCCTGCTGCATCAACCAACGGGCAAGATCAGGGTGGTCCGAAGGTCCTTGTCCACAGATACCCACATATTTACCCTGCGCCTTACAGGCGGTAATCGCCATCTCAAGAAGACGCTTAACCGCTTCGTTTCGCTCATCGAACAGATGCGCAATAAGGCCCGAATCACGGTCCAAGCCGAGTGTCAGCTGAGTCAGGTCGTTCGAACCAATTGAGAAGCCGTCAAAGTACTCAAGGAACTGGTCAGCGAGTAGTGCGTTGGATGGGATTTCACACATCATGATCAACTTAAGACCGTTCTGTCCGCGCTGAAGCCCATTCTCCGCCAACAGATCTACGACCTGTTTTGCCTCGCCTGGTGTGCGTACGAACGGCACCATGATCTCAACATTGGTTAGACGCATCTCATCACGGACACGTTTCAATGCACGACACTCCAGCTCAAAACAGTCACGGAAGTCTTCAGAGATGTAGCGAGCAGCACCACGGAAACCTAGCATTGGGTTCTCTTCATGCGGTTCGAACGATTGACCACCGATCAGGTGACCGTACTCATTAGATTTGAAGTCCGACATACGAACGATCACTTTCTTAGGGTAGAAAGCGGCCGCAAGCGTTGAGATACCCTCAGTCAATTTATCAACGTAGAAATCAACAGGCGATTTGTAACCTGCGATGCGGCGTTCAATAACCTGACGCACATCACGTGGTTGCTCCTCTAGATTAATCAACGCTTTCGGGTGAACACCAATCATTCGGTTGATAATGAACTCTAAACGCGCCAGACCAACACCAGCATTCGGCAGTGATTGGAAGTCAAAGGCACGGTCTGGGTTACCCACGTTCATCATAATGTCGAACGGCAGCGATGGCATCTGTTCAACATTGTTTGTAGTGTGTTCAAAGTCTAGACAACCCGCGTAGACGTAGCCTGTATCACCTTCTGCACAGCTAACAGTCACCTCTTGGCCGTCAGTCAGTGCAGAGGTTGCATCACCACAGCCCACGATAGCAGGAATACCTAACTCACGTGCAATGATCGCCGCGTGACAGGTACGACCACCACGGTTCGTTACGATCGCTGATGCACGTTTCATAACCGGCTCCCAATCTGGGTCGGTCATATCCGTTACCAACACATCACCATCCTGAACGGTGTGCATCTCATCAAGTGACTTAACAAGACGAACAACACCGGCGCCAATTCGGTGACCAATCGAACGACCTTCAACGAGGACCTGACCCTTCTCTTTCATCAGGTAGCGTTCGATCACGGTTTTTTGTGTCTGACTGCGAACCGTTTCTGGACGAGCCTGAACGATGTAAAGCTGACCATCATCCCCATCACGAGCCCACTCGACATCCATTGGACGGCCGTAGTGGTTCTCAATGATGACGGCAATGCGCGCCAACTCTTCTACCTCTTCATCCGTCACACAGAAACGGTTGCGATCCGCATAAGAGACATCGACCGTCTCTACCGCCTTACCCGCACTGTGCTCATCCGTGTAGATCATCTTGATCGCTTTAGAGCCCATGGTACGACGAAGAATCGCAGGAGCGTTCTGCTTTAGAGTGGGTTTGTAGACGT
The DNA here is from genome assembly GCF_013283315.1 of Marinobacterium sp. xm-g-59. NCBI lineage: Bacteria > Pseudomonadati > Pseudomonadota > Gammaproteobacteria > Oceanospirillales > Oceanospirillaceae > Marinobacterium > Marinobacterium sp. xm-g-59. Next base: position 457,281 of record NZ_WBYR01000001.1, read on the forward strand.
AGAACTCATCAGGGTTAACTGCGCCCTGAACAACGGTTTCGCCCAAACCGTACGCGGCGGTGATGAAGACAACGTGCTGGAAACCTGATTCTGTGTCCAATGAGAAGAGAACGCCCGATGCGCCGGTCTCACTGCGAACCATGCGTTGAATACCCGCAGATAGCGCTACTTCAGCGTGAGTAAATCCTTTGTGAACTCGGTAAGAGATGGCGCGATCGTTATATAGGGAAGCAAACACCTCTTTGATCGCGTGTTTAACATTATCTAGGCCTTTAATATTTAGGAAGGTCTCTTGCTGGCCAGCAAAAGAGGCATCTGGCAAATCTTCTGCAGTCGCCGATGAGCGCACTGCGACACTGATCTCAGCTTGGCCATCCAACATCTCTGCGTAAGCTGTTTCGATCGCAGCATCCAATTCAGGTTGAAAATCCGCATCCATAATCCACTGACGAATCTGACCGCCAGTTTCCGCCAATGCACGCGTATCATCTGCATCCAGCTCATCAAGACGTGCATTAATACGATCCGCCAAACCACCATAGGCTAGGAACTCTCGATACGCTTCGGCAGTCGTGGCAAAGCCACCCGGTACACGCACACCGGCTTCACTCAATTGACTGATCATTTCACCAAGAGAGGCATTCTTACCACCTACTTTTTCCACATCGGTCATGCGCGCCTGATCAAGACGAATCACGTATTCTGTCAAAGCACTATCTCCTAAACTTTGGTCGTTAAACTGAGTATTTACTACCCAATACACGCCATACTAGAGGAAGAAAAGAGAAATAAAACCCCCTTTTAAAAATGTAATTTCGCTACAAAAACTCTAGTATAGGGCATTGAATTTAGTCGAATTGAGTATCCAAAATGAAGCGCACCGCTTTCTTTATATCGGACGGAACCGGCATCACAGCTGAAGTTCTTGGTAACAGTCTGCTTAGCCAATTTGAGTCGGTAGAGTTTGAAGAGATCACCCTTCCCTACATCGATACACCCGAAAAGGTCGAAGCCGTTATTCAACGCATTAACGAAACAGGCAAAAAAGACGGACATCGTCCAATTGTGTTCGATACCTTTGTTAATGCAGAGTACCGCGCAATGATCGCTGATGCTGAGTCCTACAACATCGACATCTTCTCGACCTTTTTAAAACCGCTTGAATCCGAGCTCGATACCGCATCGACCTACACGGTTGGTAAATCACACGCGATTAACCAAATTGATCGCTACAAGGCCCGTATCGATTCGGTTAACTTTGCGTTGGATAACGATGACGGCGCCAGAACTCAGCAGTACAAAGAGGCTGACATTATCCTAGTAGGTGTCTCCCGTTGCGGTAAAACACCCACCTGCCTCTACATGGCACTGCAGTACGGTATTCGCGCCGCCAACTACCCACTGACCGAAGAGGATATGGGCGGTGAAGATCTACCCGATATTCTTAAGCAGCACCGTGAAAAGCTGTATGGATTGACCATCGATCCGTTCCAGCTTGCCGCGATTCGTAATGAGAGACGCCCAAACAGCCGATACTCGTCACTCGACCAATGCGATCTTGAGACTCGCACGGCTGAGCGCTATTTCCGCCAGAACAATATGCAATCGATCAATACCACCAACTTCTCGATTGAAGAGATCAGTACACGCATCATGGCCGATGCTAATCTCAATCGACGCATTGTTTAGGAGCCTATCATGCCACTACCCACACCGGCTGCGAGGACGCATCGCCATACACGACAGGTCACCTGCACTGGCTATCAGCGTGAAGATGGGCTTTGGGATATTGAAGGCCATCTCGTCGATACCAAAGCTGATGAGATGCCATTAAGTGAATTTATCTTAAAAGCGGGCGACCCACTGCACGATATGGCGATCCGCCTGACTGTTGATCTTGATCTGAACATACACGCCGTTGAAACCACGATGGATGCCACCCCCTACACAATGTGTCCAGGTATCGCACCGGTATATAAACAGTTAGAGGGAGAGTCGATTAGACCCGGCTTTACCAAAAAGGTGAGAGATCTGTTTGGCGGCATTCAAGGCTGTACACACCTGGTTGAGCTATTAGGTCCAGTAGCGACAACGGCCATACAAGTCACCTTTCAAGAGCGCCATCGATTAGCAAAAAGCACGGCTGAATCACCGGTTTCCGCGCAACTCAACAGCTGCCACACCTACGCTGAAGACTCGCCTGTCGTCGAACAATATTGGCCCGAACTCTATAAAGGTTAACCAGTATGGCACTGATCGACAGAGATAACTGCACGCTATTCGTAATTGATGTTCAGGGGAGGTTGCTACCGGCTGTGCAATCACCAGAACAGACCCTCGCTAATACCGTCGCACTGGTTGAGGTGGCGCAACTTCTTGAGATACCCATCGCCTACTCTGAACAGTATCCACAAGGTCTTGGAGCCACTGAAGAGTCGCTACTATCGCTTCTTGAAGGTAAGGCTGAGCGGTTCGAAAAACAGAGCTTTTCATGCGTAAGTGAACCACAGATAAAAACCGCGTTGAATCAGTGGGAGCGCAAACAGATCATCATTGCAGGCATGGAGACACATGTCTGTGTTCTTCAAACAGTCTTAGAACTTAGTGAAATGGGATTTCAGGTTTTTGTGGTCGAAGACGCTGTCAGTTCACGAAAGGCCGAGGATAAAGTGCTGGCTCTTAAGCGAATTCAACAAAACCAAGTGACCCTGGTTTCAAAAGAGATGGTGATGTTTGAGTGGTTAAAGCGTGCCGATCATCCTAAGTTTAAAGAGATCAGTAGAGAGTTCATTCGATAGATAGCTAGAAACAGAAGAGCCAGCTATTTGCTGGCTCTTTAGCAACTAAAATTAATGACTACTCTTGTGGGAACTTGTAGTAGGTCTTGTTGAGGTAAGCCGTAACATCGGCAACCTCTTCCGGGAACCAGCCGACATTCATCTTGTCGTTACAGCCCTGAACCCAGGCCTGTTCAAGATTTTTATAGCTGGAAGCCATACGGTCTGAACGAGTGTAAAAGGCAGGTTCGTGACAGGTTGCGCAGGTCACATCATCACGCATTTCGCCGTTAATCTCTCGCTCAAAATAGGTTTCATCATAAAGCTCCTTGCCGTTATCCGCGTCGGCAGCAAGTGCTACGACAGGGGTCAACAGAAGGGCTGCAAACAGAGTACTTTTTTTCATTTTCATCACTCCAAAGAGCAGGACAATTGGCTTGCCTAAGCTCAGTTATTGCTTAAAGTTGATTGCTCATTTGTAAAAACTGTTCTGGCGAGGGTACACCCACCAGAGTTAACTCTTTTCGATACTGACCAAGTCCATCATAAAAGATAAGCGTTGGCGGACCAAGTACTTCATAGCGCTTTGTAAGCTGCTTCGACGCTTCATCATTAGCCGTCACATCTACTTTTACCAGCAACATTTGCGCCATCCTGTTCTGAACGGCTGAGTCAGCGAAAGTGACGTAATCCAGCTCCTTACAGGAGACACACCAATCCGCGTAGTAATCCAGTAAAACAGCCTGTCCTCTCGATTTAGCCAGGCTCAATTGAGCGTCTAAATCGGTTGGATTGGTCACGGTTACAAACTCAATCTTCGCTGCAGTCGTGGCTTCACTTGTCGATACGAGGCCTTTCAATGGGTAGATCAAACTCTTACCACCGGACAGAAGCCCTAGGGTTAAAGAGGCACCGTAAACGAGCAGGATAACCCCTACCCCTTTGGCGATCTTCTTAACACCATGAACTTCCGAGGCGTGACTTTCAAAGACCCCCATAAAGACAGAGGTGATGATAAGGATCAACGCGACTAACCCCATCGTCACCTCAACCGGCACGATGCGATCTAACATCCAAACCGCCATCAAAAGAAGAACGACACCAAAACCGGCTTTGACACTCTCCATCCAAAGACCCGCACGTGGCATGTACTTGGCTGCAGAGGTGCCGATCAATATCTGAGGAATACCCATACCAATCGACAGTGAGAATAGTGCTAACCCGCCAATAACAGGATCACCCGTTTGACCAATATAGATCAAAGCGCCCGCCAACGGAGCAGCCATACAGGGACCCACAATCAGTGCAGAGAGGAAGCCCATAACAGCCACACCAACATAACTGCCACCTTTCTGTTTATCAGAATTGCGACTCAACCAGGTTTGAACAGAGGACGGCATCTGCAGCTCGTAAAAGCCAAACATAGAGCCTGCTAACAGAACAAACAGAAGACTGAATACAGCAATTACGGCAGGAGCCTGAAGTGCTGCTTGCAGATTCGCTCCAAACAGTCCTGCCAGCACCCCAGCGATTGTGTAGGTCACCGCCATAGCCAGCACATAGATGATCGACAAGGCTAAACCATGCTTGGCATTAGTGTTGTGACCATGACCGGCAATAATGCCAGACAGAATGGGAATCATCGGGAATACACAGGGAGTCAACGACAGAGCCAAACCCGCTAAAAAGAAGACTCCAATCAAAGTCCAAGTAGAGTTACCTGATAGGGTTTGTAAGAACTGATCTTGCTCACTGACAATCTCAGTCGTGATTGCGTCAGCAGGAGCCGTTTTTGCAGCCTGTGAAGCTTCCGCTAGGCCGGTAAAGATTACCTCACCAGTCACTGGTGGATAACAGATCCCCCCTTCCCAGCAACCTTGGTAGCTCACATCAAATTGACCGTCAGCCGATGCAGCGGTTTGACGCGCCAGCTCGACGGTTACCTCAGCGCGATCATGAAAGACCTCTACAACACCAAAGACAGGATCCTCTTTAGTATCAGTCGCTGAATCCGTACGGCTAACTTGGCTAACCCCTTCTGGAAGGGTTAACTCGATTCGATCTTGGTAGAGGTAGTAACGAGGCTCAATATCCCATGCCAATAGAAAGCGGTTAGCATCCAGTTGCTGAGCACTGAATTTAAACGCCTGTTCAACCTCTAAAGGCTCATCACTGTTACCACCAAACAGAGACGCGTTAGCGCCTGACAGTGACAATATGAATGCCATTAACAGGCTGAGTGTGAATTTGATAGAACGCACAAAGTCCTCGCATTAAAACTTATCTATCGCAATAACGAAGATTTAAATTACACAGTTAGAGCTATTATTCCGTTTTGTCGGTCATAGATCACTAAAATTCGTATTTTATACTGACAGAGCCCTTAAACCTGACCAATGACTGTGTTACAAACGCTCTTCTTTCAAAGGATTATTCGGATTTAACCCATGACCGATACTCGTATTGACGATTTAAACGTCGAATCAAATGACCCACTGGTCACCCCCAACCAGCTTAAAAAAGAGTTACCTCTGTCTGATAAAGCTGCCGCGAGCGTGATGGCCGGCCGCAACACCATCAAACAGATTCTTAAGCGCGAAGATAAGCGCCTGTTCATCGTGGTAGGCCCTTGCTCTATTCACGATCCAGAAGCCGCGATCGAATATGGTCGTCGCCTGTTGAAGCTGCAAGAGCAAGTAAAAGATTCACTCTACCTAGTGATGCGAGTCTACTTTGAAAAACCACGTACCACCGTCGGTTGGAAAGGGTTGATCAACGATCCTCATATGAACGACAGCTTTGAGATTGAAGAGGGTCTTCGCATTGGTCGTAAGTTACTGCTTGATCTAGCTGAGATGGGCCTTCCTCTGGCGACTGAAGCATTGGATCCAATCTCACCACAGTACATGCAGGATCTTATTACTTGGTCAGCCATTGGTGCGCGTACCACTGAATCGCAAACCCACCGTGAAATGTCCTCAGGCCTATCTGGCGCCGTTGGCTTTAAAAACGGGACCGACGGAAGCTTAGATGTTGCTATTAATGCGATGCAATCTGTCAGCCACCCTCACAGTTTCTTGGGAATCAACTCAGAAGGTCAGGTATCCATTGTCCGTACTCGTGGTAACCAATACAGTCATGTCGTACTTCGTGGTGGTGCGGGACGTGCCAACTACGACACCGTCAGCGTCAATCTAACAGAGCAAGCGTTAGAGAAAGCGAAGCTGCCACAGAACATTATGATCGACTGTAGCCATGCTAACTCAAACAAAGATCACAACCGCCAGCCGCTAGTGGCTAAGGATGCAATGCATCAGATCGTTCAGGGTAACCGCTCGATCATCGGTCTAATGATCGAGTCGCACATTAATGAGGGCAACCAGTCGATCCCTTCAGATCTCAGTGAATTGAAATACGGTGTCTCGGTGACGGATGCCTGTATCAACTGGGAGACGACCGAAAGCTCACTGATTGAGATGAATGATCAGCTTGCTGAGATTCTAAAAACTCGATAAGCATCGATCGGATACAAAAAAGGGAAGCCATTAAGCTTCCCTTTTTCATTTCAGCGGATCAGTGATGATCACTGCCACAACCACAGGATGACTCACCCCAGTACTTCAATTTACTGGTTTGACCAATACCTGCATTGAATCCATTGGTTGGATCCAGACTGCGGTAGAACTCTTTCAGAGCCTCTTTCGCAGCGTATTCATGACCAACGTTATGTTCCGCTGGGTATTCAGCACCACGCGCATCAAAGGTATCTAAAATCTGATTCTTAACCGCTTTGGCATCAACACCTGGCTTCATGATGTAGTTCTGGTGCATGACGTGGCAGAAAAAGTGACCATAGTAGACCTTAACGGCAATTTGATCCGCCAGCTCTTGTGGCAGCGTTTCAAACCAATCACGTTCATTACGTGGAAAGGCCACATCGATGGTCATGACCGCACCTAGCTTATCGCCTTCCATAATCTTGTTACGTCCAATCGCACCACCGGCGACAAAACGGTGCAGAATCGCCTGCTCAGCTTCGCGCTCAGTACACTCGAAATACTCACCCTCGTTCGTTTTAAAGAACTCATTAAGGTAAGCGCGCATCTCATCAACACACTCATTCCCCGTCTCGAGAATCCAGTGGTGTTCAAAGCGATCACGATACTCTTCCATGCTAGCCGGCAGATGATTGGGCCATAGGTAGCTCATCCACTGCAGCATCTTGTCCGAGAAGTTTTTCGGTAAAAAGCCTAGCTTATTGGTCCAACGATCAACGGTGCGTTTAATCGCGAACATCTTAGGCATGTAGGAAGCACCGAGTTTATCGATCACGATGAACGAATCTTTACCGTACTTCTTAGAGACGTCATAACAGGTACGGTGAATGTACTCACCGGCGATAGGCAGGTTCTTAAAGGTCGACAAGATATCGCGACGCATCTGCTCCATAACCGCAGGGTCATTAGTGCCAACGTAGAACACCTGCTGTTTCTTTGGAATCTCGAAGGTATCCATACGCACAGCAAAGACAGCCAATTTACCTGCACAACCAGACGCTTCGTGCAGACGACGACCATCATTGTTGTAGCGAGAGGGTGTCTCAGCATCAATATCACGAATACGATCATTGTACTCGTTATCGGAACCCAGCAGATCTGGGTACTGAACATCATCAGCGCGGTATCGCTCGTACTGAAGATTTTCAAGCATCTCCTCAGGTGTATCACCCAAGTTGATACCTAGATTGTTCACCAACTCCAACTCACCGTCGGCATTGATCTGAGCAAAGATAGACATCTCAGTGTAAGCAGGACCACGCTGAACCAGCGCACCGCCAGAGTTGTTACAGATACCGCCAACAATAGACGCACCGATACAAGAGGAACCGATGACAGAGTGAGGCTCACGACCGTATGGACGTAGGCGATCTTCCAAACCAAACAGCGTAGAACCCGCAAGACCCACAATCTGCTTACCTTGATCGATCAAGTGAATAGAGTCGATGCGCATGGTACTGATAATCACGATAGGACGATCGTAATCGTCACCATTGGGAGTAGAGCCACCGGTCAGACCGGTATTCGCGGCCTGCATAATGACAATCACATCTGCTTTGACACAGGCTTGCAGACAGTGCCAAACCTCAACCAAGGTTCCAGGACGAACGACAGCTAATGCACTACCACCACCCAGACGAAAACCGGTAGCGTAAGGCGCCACACGATCAGATTCGGTTATTGCGTACTTCTTACCAACAATGGTTTGTAACTGCGAAATAAGTGCCTGAGTCGACATTATTCAAAGCCTCTATCTTGAAATCAGATGCGGATTATAGCGGATCCTGCGGGGAATTAAATTTAGCTTTCGCAATGCACAATAAAAGAGATCACTTTTATCTGCCCTCATTCTGTAAAAACCAAAAAGTTGACATATCAACTTTTTGGATCTATTGTTCATTTCACAATAAATAACACCATCGGAGAGAAGCAATGAGTTCAATGGATACCGATCTAATTCATGACGATCAGCCTTACAAAAACCATCCATATCAAGGTAAACAGATCAAAACACTACCACTGGCTTCATCAATGGGCGCCGAGGTGCTGGATGTTCAACTAAAAGATCTTGATGACGAAGCCTTTGAGGAGCTCAAAGAGGCACTCTGGCACCACAAGATGATCTTCTTGCGTAAGCAGAACCTCTCCCCTGCTGATCAGTTGGAGTTTACAAAGCGCTTTGGCGAGTTAGGTACCGATGCTTACACCACAGGTCTTCCTGGCTTCCCAGATGTACAACCTGTTATCAAAGAGGCTGATACCAAATCTAAAATCATCTTTGGCGGTGGTCACCATACCGATTCAGCCTTTCTAGAAAGACCACCATCAATCAGTGTACTTCACGGCATCGAAATTCCACCCTATGGTGGTGATACCATCTGGTACAACTCAGTGATGGCGTATGAGAGCCTGTCTGCTGGCATGAAAAAGATGCTAGCGCCGCTAAAGGTTCATATGGCTGCTGACCGCGTTATAGGCTCTATGAAAAAAGTGGTTGAACAGACAAAGAATATGACTTCAATGACCGATATCGAGTTAGAAATTGATATCGACGCGATGATGCGCGGAAACTTCCATCCGATGGTTCGCAAGCATCCAGAATCTGGTCAAGTGTCACTCTATGTTGATGGTGTCTACTCAGTCAATATCGAGGGAATGGAGCGCCGCGAGTCAGAACCTCTGCTTAAATTCCTACACGAGCACGCAACGCAAGAGTTCTTCTGTTGTCGTTTACGCTGGGAAGAGGATACTGTCGCCATTTGGGACAACCGCATCTGTCTTCACCGCGCGTTTAATGATTACGATGGGTTCCGTCGTGAACTGCATCGCACAACAGTCATGGGCGAAAAACCTCAGGCTGCGTTTGAAAGTTAATGTCAGATAAATTGGACATTATTCGACACAGAGAGGGGCATGAAGTTCTCGACTATGATCGATACCTTCAACACCTTATCTCTGTGATCGCCAATAGGCTGACAAGCTACTCATCAAGCCAGTACCTCTCGCAATTTGGTTTGGGCTCAGTTGAGATGCGGGTTCTCGCATCTCTGGCTTATCAGCCAAACCAAAAGGCTGCTGAAGTCTGCTCCCTGATCAGCATAGATAAGGCAGCGGCCAGTCGAGCCATGGCTAAACTGGACTCACAAAACCTGCTTATTGGCGAAACAGCCACACCCAAAGGCAAGCAAAAACGCTGGTCACTTAGTGATAAGGGTTGGGCACTACATCAACGCTTCTTGGACGTGGTGCTTGATCGTCATGAGAGAGTCGTAAAAGAGATTGATGAGAGTGAATTAGTTCAATTTGTTGGGACTCTTCACAAATTGATTAACAATATTGAAACGCTCGACACCGAATAAATAAAAGGACAGAACATGAGTAACGATCCAAGATTTCAGGTAGATCTACCCGATGCACCTGAAGGAATGAGTGACACTGAATGGCAAGCCCGCCTTCAACTCGCAGCGACCTACAGAATGGTTGATCACTTTGGCTGGACATTCATTGTCTACAACCATATCAGCCTGCGTATTCCTGGAACTGATGAGTTTTTAATCAACCCGTTCGGGGTTCGTTATGATGAAATGCGCGCATCAGACCTGATTAAGATCGATATTGATGGTAACGCCCTTTCTGAAAGTGAGTGGAACGTCAACAAAGCAGGCTACACCATTCACTCAACGATTCATAAAGCCCGCCCTGATCTGCACTGTATATTACATACACACGAGCCAGTTTCGCAGTCACTGTGCGCGCTGGATTCACCATTAATTCCTGTTACCCAAGAGGGTTGTCAGTTCTTCGAACGCACTGGCTATCATGACTTTGAAGGGATCGTTCTGGATGGCTCTGAGGGGCCGCGACTAGCGGCGGCAATGGGTGAAACCAACCACACGCTTGTTCTCAAGAACCACGGTCTTCTCACAGCAGGCCCAACTTGTACCTGGGCCTTTGTAAGACACTTTGCTTTCATTAGAAATGCAGAGGTGCAATTGGCTGCTATGGCAGCAGGCAACCTGAACCCAATTGATGAAGAGATCATTCGAAAAACTCGTCATCAGTTCGAAGGCGGCGAAGCTCAAGCCAATGCAAAAGTTAGACACCCTGAGTGGCCGGCGTTGATCCGTTTGATCGATCAGAAAGATCCTAGCTGGAAACTGTAAAAGAAAAAGCCCTCTGACAAGAGGGCTTTTTAGTGGGCATCAATTATATGCCACCCATACAGAGGTATTTAATCTCTAGGTAGTCATCCAGACCGTACTTAGACCCTTCTCGACCTTGGCCACTCTGTTTAACCCCACCAAAGGGTGCCATTTCTGAAGAGATAATCCCTTCATTGATGCCCACAATCCCAACATCCAGTGCTTCAGCAACACGCCAGACACGGCCAATATCGCGACTGTAGAAATAGGCTGCCAAGCCGAATTCTGTGTCATTTGCCAGTGCGATGGCCTCCTCTTCTGTTTCAAACTTGTAGATAGGTGCCACAGGACCAAAGGTCTCTTCGTAAGTCACACACATATCGGTTGTGATGTCAGCCAGTATGGTCGGCTCAAAGAAGGTGCCACCCAGTGCATGGGGCTTTCCACCTAATACAATCCGAGCCCCCTTCTCTACCGCGTCTTTGATGTGTCGTTCAACCTTGTCGACCGCAGCTTGGTTGATCAGAGGACCTTGAACAGCGTCGTCCACTTCAAGACCGTTACCCACTTTAAAGGCTGAAACACGCTCAGCGAGCTTTTGAAGGAATGACTCATAGATACCGCTTTGGACAATAATACGGTTGGCGCAGACACAGGTTTGGCCAGTGTTTCGATACTTAGATGCAATCACACCTTCGATAGCCGCATCCAAATCAGCATCATCAAAAACGACGAAGGGGGCATTTCCTCCCAGCTCCATACTGACTTTTTTGACGCTGTCGGCGGCTTGTTTCATTAGAATCTTGCCGACCTGCGTCGAACCAGTGAAGGAAATTTTACGAACTTTATCTGAACTCGTAAGCGCACTGCCTACGGCAGCCGCTTTAGCTCTCGAGCTTGTCACAATGTTGATAAGACCCGTAGGGATACCTGCTCGTGCTGCAAGTTCTGCCAGTGCGAGAGATGAAAGCGGTGTATCTTCTGCCGGTTTAGCAACCACTGGACATCCCGCTGCTAGCGCTGGTGCAATCTTGCGCGCAATCATGGCATTCGGGAAGTTCCAAGGAGTGATTGCACCCACTACACCGACTGGCTGCTTGATAACAACTAAACGCTTATCACCCGTAGCTGCAGGAATGGTATCACCATAAACACGCTTGGCCTCTTCAGCGAACCACTCGATGTAGCTCGCGCCGTAAGCGACCTCACCACGCGCTTCTGCAAGAGGCTTACCCTGTTCTGCTGTCATCAAACGCGCTAGATCTTCCTGATTCTCCATGACCAAATCAAACCAACGACGGATAAGATTAGCTTTCTGTTTGCACGGAACGGCTTTCCAATCGGCCCAAGCAGCATCGGCCGCGTCGATAGCTCGTTGAGTATCGACCTCATCCATATCGGGAACTTCAGCAAGTAACTCTCCAGTAGCTGGATTGGTCACGGCGAATGTTTCGCCGGAATGTGAGTCTACCCACTGACCATTAATAAACGCTTTAGAGATAAGAAGAGAGGTGTCGCTAAGTTGAAGTGGCATGATCAAAAGATCCTGTGGTCTGGTTATAAACGTTATTCAATATAAACAATACGTTAACCCGATGGAAAGGATCAATTATATGCTGTTTTGCGGAGTGAAATTCACTTGTTTAGTGGTGAATGAAGAAAGGGCGGATGACAGGCTGAAGGCCTGTCACCTGGGTACTAACCCACTACGCAGTTACCGTGCCAGGCCTTCAGCCTGACATCGGCACTTTCAGCATTTTCCAGAGACTAAAAGGTATCCCCTGGAACATGCACAGAACCCGTCATTAGAAGACGCGCACTTCGGCTCATGATGGCGGCTTTAGCAGTCCACTCACCATTCACCTCTTCCGCTTTTGCACCGACACGCAAGGTACCCGATGGGTGACCAAAGCGAACGGCATCGCGCTCTCCGCCACCGGCAGCGAGGTTAACCAGCGTACCCGGTACTGCTGCTGCCGTTGCGATAGCAACTGCCGCTGTACCCATCATCGCGTGATGAAGTTTACCCATAGACAGTGCACGAACTAGAACATCTACATCATCCGTTGTGATCTCTTTACCACTAGACGCTGTGTAGTTCTTTGGTGGTGAGACAAAAGCAATTTTAGGGGTATGTTGACGCGTCTCAGCCTCTTTAAGATCCGTGATTAGACCCATCTTTAGCGCACCGTGGGCACGCATGGTTTCAAAACGCGCTAGCGCTTCAGGATCATTATTGATCGCTTCACGAAGCTCAGTACCTTGGTAACCAATCTCTTCTGCATTGAGGAAGATGGTTGGGATACCTGAGTTGATCATTGTCGCTTTAAAAGTACCCACACCAGGAACTTCAAGATCATCGACAAGATTACCTGTTGGGAACATAGAACCTTCGCCATCGGCTGGATCCATGAACGACACTTCAATCTCAGCTGCGGGGAAAGTGACACCATCAAGCTCGAAGTCACCTGTCTCTTGTACCTGACCATTAGTGATCTGGACTTTACCGATGATGGTCTTCTTGATGTTGGCCTGCCAAATTTTGACTTCGCAGATGCCGTTTTCAGGAATCTTAGCTGGGTCGATTAGCCCTTCATGAATAGCAAAAGGGCCAATAGCCGCCGATAGGTTACCGCAGTTACCTGACCAATCCATAAATGGACGATCGATCGCGACCTGACCAAAAAGGTAGTCAACATCATGATCTGGCATGGTGCTTTTTGAGACGATAACCGTCTTCGATGTCGATGAAGTCGCACCACCCATACCATCAATTTGAGCACCGTATGGATCTGGGCTACCAATGACACGCATTAACAACTTATCGCGCGCTTCACCTGGAACCTGACACGCATCTGGTAAATCCTTCAGATTGAAGAAAACACCCTTAGATGTACCGCCACGCATGTAGGTAGCGCGAACCTGAATTTGAGGAACAAATGCCATTTCAAACATCTCCCTTAATTTAAAAAAGGGCCGCGATGCGACCCCTTGTAGTTAGCCAATTGCTTATGCATTGCCCTCAAGAAAATCTTGAGCAAAGCGTTGCAACACACCACCAGCTTTATAGACACGAACTTCTGCAGCCGTATCAAGACGACAGGTCACTGGTACGCGAACCTGTTCACCGTTACGACGATTGATGATCAGCGTTAGATCTGCACGTGGCGCGATCTCACCTTCCACATCGTACGACTCAGTACCATCAATACCGTAAGTATGACGTGTTTCGCCCTCTTTGAATTGAAGAGGTAGTACGCCCATACCGACTAGGTTAGTACGGTGAATACGCTCGAAACCTTCAGCAACGATCGCTTCAACACCCGCTAGGCGAACACCTTTAGCCGCCCAGTCACGTGATGAGCCCTGACCGTAGTCAGCGCCAGCAACGATGATTAGGTTCTGCTTGCGCTCCATGTAAGTCTCAATCACTTCCCACATGCGCATCTGTTCACCCTGAGGTTCTAGACGAGCTAGAGAACCCTGAATGATCTCGCCGTTCTCATCACGACACATCTCATTCAACAGTTTCGGGTTAGCGAAGGTTGCGCGCTGTGCTGTTAGGTGGTCACCACGGTGAGTTGCGTATGAGTTGAAGTCCTCTTCTGGAAGACCCATCTTAGCAAGGTATTCACCCGCTGCAGACGACGCAAGAATCGCATTCGATGGCGATAGGTGGTCAGTTGTGATGTTGTCACCTAACACTGCCAATGGAAGCATACCTTTTAGCGTACGCTCACCTGCCAACGCACCTTCCCAGTATGGAGGGCGACGAATGTAGGTCGACATTTCACGCCAGTCGTAAAGTGGGCTTGGCGCTTTCTCAGCTTCACCTAGGTCAAACATAGGGATGTAGATCTGCTGGAACTGCTCTGGCTTAACGGCCTTAGCGACAATCGCATCGATCTCTTCATCTGATGGCCAGATATCTTTAAGCGTTACTGGGTTACCGTTGGTATCCGTACCCAATACATCGTTTTCGATATCAAAACGCATCGTACCGGCAATCGCGTAAGCAACGACAAGTGGTGGTGATGCTAGGAATGCCTGCTTAGCGTATGGGTGGATACGGCCGTCGAAGTTACGGTTACCCGATAGTACAGCTGTCGCGTAGAGGTCACGATCAATAATCTCTTGCTGAATCACAGGATCAAGCGCACCCGACATACCGTTACAGGTTGTACAAGCGTATGCCACGATACCGAAGCCCATCTTCTCAAGTTCTGGAAGAAGACCCGCCTCTTCTAGGTAAAGTTTTGCAACTTTTGAACCTGGAGCAAATGACGATTTAACCCAAGGCTTGCGCACAAGGCCAAGCTCGTTAGCACGTTTAGCAACAAGACCTGCAGCAACAACGTTGCGGGGGTTAGAGGTGTTGGTACATGAAGTGATCGCTGCGATGATCACTGCGCCATCTGGTAGCAGGCCATCAGCCTCTTCCGCTTTCGCTGCAGCCAATTTCGCTTCGTCAGCGATACCGCGATTGGTTAGATCCGAAGTTGGTAGACGACGGTGTGGGTTTGATGGACCTGCCATGTTACGGACAACAGTTGATAGATCAAACTCAAGAACTCGCTCGTATTCAGCCGTAACAAGATCGGTCGCCCATAGGCCAGTCTCTTTAGCGTACTGCTCAACCAGTGCAACCTGCTCTGGTTCACGACCCGTCAGTTTTAGGTAGTCGATCGTCTGGCCATCGATGTAGAACATCGCAGCCGTTGCACCAAACTCTGGAGTCATGTTCGAGATAGTCGCACGGTCACCAATCGATAGTGAATCAGCGCCTTCGCCGAAGAACTCAAGGTATGCACCAACGACACGCTCCTGACGTAGGAACTCAGTCAGAGCCAATACGATATCAGTCGCAGTGATTCCTGGATTACGTTTACCCGTTAGCTTCACACCCACGATGTCTGGAAGACGCATCATTGATGGGTGACCCAGCATAACAGTTTCAGCTTCAAGACCACCGACACCGATCGCGATAACACCCAGTGCATCAACGTGAGGCGTGTGCGAGTCAGTACCGACACAGGTATCAGGGTAGGCAACCCCATCACGCGCCTGAATAACCGGAGACATCTTCTCAAGGTTGATCTGGTGCATGATGCCGTTACCGGCTGGAATTACATCAACGTTTTCAAACGCAGTCTTGGTCCAGTCGATAAAGTGGAAACGGTCTTCGTTACGACGATCTTCAATCGCACGGTTCTTATCGAACGCTTCTGGATCAAAGCCTGGTGCCTCTACTGCCAACGAGTGGTCAACAATCAGCTGAGTTGGCACGACAGGGTTAACCTTAGATGGGTCACCACCCTGATTCGCAATCGCATCACGCAGACCTGCTAGGTCAACCAGTGCTGTTTGACCAAGAATGTCATGACAGACAACACGCGCTGGGTACCAAGGGAAATCGAGGTCACGCTTACGCTCGATTAGCTGTTTTAGCGAATCAGTTAGAGCGTCCGGCTCACAACGGCGAACCAACTGTTCTGCCAATACACGCGATGTGTAGGGAAGCTTCGCATAAGCGCCAGCTTCAATTGCTTCAACCGCTGCACGAGTATCGAAGTAGTCGAGCGTCGTGCCAGTTAAAGATTTACGGTATTGAGTATTCATCATTTCAAGTTCCTACTCTTAATTAGGCACGGTCTTCAATCGCAACCCACTCAGCCGACTCAGGGCCAGTGTAGTCTGCAGAAGGACGGATAATACGGTTGTTTGCACGCTGTTCGATGACGTGAGCAGTCCAACCCGCTACGCGCGAACAGACAAAGATCGGCGTGAACAGTTCAGTAGGGATACCCATGAAGTGGTAAGCCGATGCGTGGAAGAAGTCCGCGTTACAGAAGAGTTTCTTCTCACGCCACATGACCGCTTCAACACGCTCAGAAACAGCGTAAAGGTGCGTATCACCTACCTGTTTAGAGAGTTTTTCAGACCACTCTTTGATGATCGCGTTACGTGGATCTGACTCGCGGTAGATCGCGTGACCAAAGCCCATGATCTTATCTTTACGAGCCAACATACCCATGATCGCTTCCTCTGCTTCGTCAGCAGATTTCCAGTTTTCGATCATCGCCATCGCCGCTTCGTTAGCGCCGCCATGCAAAGGACCACGCAGTGAACCGATGGCACCGGTCACACAGCTGTGAATGTCAGACAGCGTTGACGCACAGACACGAGCCGTAAAGGTTGAGGCATTGAACTCATGCTCTGCGTAAAGGATCAAAGAGGCGTGCATAACATCGACGTGCAGCGGCTCTGGTTTTTTATTGTGAAGCGTCCATAGGAACTGCTCTGCAATAGAGTCTGCGTCTGTCTCTGTCTCAACTCGGATGCCTTTGTGAGCAAAGTTGTACCAGTAGTTGATGATGCCAGGGAATACCGCCAGCATGCGATCGATGTGATCGTGCTGTTCGCTAAAGTCCATCTCTGTCTCAAGGTTACCCAACATAGAGACACCGGTACGCATCACATCCATTGGATGAGCATTTTTAGGGATGTTCTCTAGAACCGTTTTAAGCGCTGCTGGAAGTGCGCGCATGCCTTTCAGACGTGCTTTATAAGCATCCAGTTCCGCTTGGTTAGGCAGTTTGCCGTATAGAAGAAGGTAGGCAACCTCCTCAAACTGCGCATTGTCAGCCAACTCTTTAATATCGTAGCCGCGGTAAGTAAGACCAGCGCCCGATTTACCAACCGTACAGAGTGCCGTTTCACCCGCAGATTGACCACGCAGACCTGCACCACTTAATTTTTTTGCTTCAGCCATCTCTTTCTCCTTGAATGACATGGACCTGCGACAGAACAACAGATCCGAGAGTTAGGGATTAGTTACTTGTTTTTACCTTCTTGGAACAGAGCATCTAGCTTCTGTTCAAAGTCGTGGTAGTTCAAGAAATCGTAAAGATCCATGCGAGTCTGCATCGTATCCACAACGGCTTTCTGATCGCCATCACGCAGTAGCGCTTCGTAAACGTTCAAAGAGGCTTTGTTTGCTGCACGGAAACCAGACAGTGGGTAAAGAACCATCGTACAACCGTTCTCTGCCAACTCCTCTTTATTGAATAGAGGTGTCGCACCAAATTCAGTGATGTTCGCAAGTAGGTGTCCACCGTTAATACCCTGAGAGAAGGCTTTATAGTCTTCAAGCGTATGAACCGCTTCAGCGAAGATACCGTCAGCACCCGCTTCTAAACAGGCTTGTGCACGTTCAACGGCTGCGTTAAGACCTTCCATCTGGAATGCATCGGTACGGGCAATGATAAAGAAGTCATCGTCTGTTTTAGCATCAACGGCCGCTTTAACACGATCAACCATCTCTTCTAGAGAGACGATCTCTTTGTTTGGACGGTGACCACAACGCTTCTGAGCAACCTGGTCTTCCAGGTGACACGCCGCTGCGCCACCACGAATCATCTCTTTAACCGTACGTGCGATGTTGAATGCACCACCCCAACCTGTATCGATATCAACCATCAGAGGCGTATCACAGGCTGCTGTTACACGACGTACATCTTCCATCACATCGTTCAATGAGGTCATACCTAGATCAGGTAGGCCGTAAGAGGCGTTTGCAATACCACCACCAGAGAGATAGATCGCTTGGTGACCAACACGTGTTGCCATCATTGCGTTGTATGCGTTGAAAGTACCCACAACTTGAAGTGGCTTGTTATCGGCTAGTGCCTTACGGAACTTAGCGCCTGGGGACATCGACTGAGTCATCTCTATCTCTCCTTAGGGTTGATTTAATTTAGATTCGATATTGCGTCTTGATGCACTGATGTGACGACGCATTAAAAGTTCGGCCAGCTCTTCATCACGCGCTTCAATGGCATCCAATATTTGATGGTGCTCACGTAAAGCCATGGTGGGACGAGAACTGGAAAGACTGAATTGGAAACGATACATTCGCACCAAGTGGTATAGATCGGCCGCTAATAACTCTTGAAGTTTTGAGTTACCAGACGCCATCACAATTCGGTAGTGAAAATCGAGATCGCCCTCTTTCTGAAAGTAGGCCTGTCCCTCTTGCTCTTCGATACCTGACTGATGCTGATCTAGCAGAGCACGAAGCTGGTTGATCTCCTCTTGCGGCATAACGGTCGCGGCTAAACGGCACGCCATACCCTCTAGCGCTTCACGAACGCGATAGATTTCCAACAGCTCTTTGACACTTAACTGAACAACACGCGCGCCAATATGAGGCTTTCGCTCAACCAGACGCAGCCCCTCTAAACGACGTATCGCTTCACGAAGTGGGCCTCGCGAAATACCGTAGGTTTTAGCCAGTTCTGGTTCAGAAATTTTAGCGCCCGCTGGAATTTCACCCTTCACAATCGCAGTAATAATTTCATGACACACTCGGTCTGCAAGCGTGCTACTCTGTTGTGATTCTGAAGCGTAAAGCGGTTCAATGGTCATAAATATTGTCGACAATCTGATTGTGCAATGTAGAATAACCCGCTTTATATAGGCTGACAATCAACCAAAAGGCTAACATTGTCGACAATTTTGTTATCTCGACTGATCAGTCGGATATAAGCAGGAGTGAAATATGGATACCTACGCTGCAGCATTGATGCTCTTCTTAATCATGGATCCGTTGGGCAATATCCCTGTGGTGTTATCCATTCTTAAAAAGGTCGACCCCGCCAGACGTATCAAGGTACTACTCAGGGAGTTAGTGATCGCCTTAATCCTAATGCTGATCTTCTTATACAGCGGCTCGGCACTGTTAAAACTGTTATCGCTCTCTAAAGAGGCGGTCTCTATCTCTGGCGGTTTAGTACTACTGATTATTGCAATCCGAATGATCTTCCCATCCCGTGGTGGCGTTATGGGCGATGATGAGGATGATAGCGAACCGCTAGTGGTCCCCTTGGCTACGCCAATGATCGCAGGCCCTTCAATACTGGCCACTCTGGTACTTTTAGCAGAGAGCGAACCGAGTCGCAGTATAGACTGGTTAATCGCCCTTCTGATCAGCTGGGTGGCGACCGCTATTATTTTAATCGCAGGACAATCACTCTATAGAATACTCGGCAAACGTGGCTTGAAAGCGATAGAACGTCTGATGGGTATGATATTGATCTCGATCGCTGTTCAGATGCTAATCAATGGATTTTTAGCAATTCAGTAGCCTTTTAAATAGCGCTTTAACTCATCATTCATGATACGGGCGATCTGACGAGGCTTTTGATAAGGTAGGGAGTGATCTGTCCCTGCCACAAAATGGTAGTGCCAATTACGCATACTGTCTGACAGGTGCTGATGCAGTTGATGCATCGGCTCGACACTCAATCCACCTATAAAACTGCTGACATCCCCTTGAGCCGCTAGCAGTCTCTCTCGATCGATGAACAGGGCCGCATTGGTAACGGCGTCTAGAGAGTTAGCAAAACCCAGTCGACGCTCGCCCAAACGCTGCAAAGTCATTTTTTCAACCGCTTCACTCACCTTACGATTGGGCGAAATGGTATCAAGAAAGGTTCGAATCCCTTCATCACCCTCTGTATTGCGTAGGCTTTTAGCCGCGGCAGAGAAGGATTGACGAATGGAGACGGTCTCTTGCCAATCATGACGATCGAGCAGCGCACTCTCAAGCAGGAACTGTTTGCGCACCCGATCTCTGAGGTTCTGTTTTAACAACAGTGACACCAAGCCCCCAAGAGAATAGCCCGCTAGATCGAACTCATGCCAGCCTAAATGATCCACTAGGTGGGTCATATCCGACACCAGGTCATTGACACTGAAGGGGTGCTCTACTCCATCATCACTGACGGTCTCACCTGCCCCTCGTAAATCAGGTACAAGGATTTCACCCCAGCCTTCAAGAAAGTGCTGCATCGCTTCCCAAGTATATCGACCCGCCACACCAGCGCCGTGGATTAACAGCAGTCGGCGACCACCTTCAGATTCTGGGTGACGATAAATGCGATAAGCGTGCTGATAACCTGCATGGGCTAGAGTGTCTGAATGACAGTGACTATCTGATAGTCGACTCATGGTAAGCACTACTCGGGATAAGTAGGGGCAGCTAATGCTACCCCCAATAGGCAGGTTTAAAGGGAGAGATTGCGGTTACTTGCCGCTAGAAACTCTTTCTTAAGATCTTCGTAGGTGTGTACCGCTGGGAATTGCGGGAACTCTTCAATGACGTTCTGCGGAGCATGGAAAAGAATGCCCTGCTCAGCTTGAGCCAACATAGTCGTGTCGTTGTAAGAGTCGCCTGCAGCGATAACACGGTAATTAAGCAGCTGGAAAGCACGCACTGATTGACGCTTAGGGTCGCGCTGACGAAGCGTGTAGTCAGTTATACGACCGTTTTCGTCTGTCTCAAGTCGGTGACAAAGCAGCGTTGGGTAACCCAATTGAGCCATCAACGGTGCTGCAAACTCATAGAAGGTATCGGAAAGAATCACCAGCTGGAAACGCTCACGCAACCAATCGGTGAACTCTTTAGCGCCTGGAAGTGGGCTCAGCTTAGCAATGGTCTCTTGGATCTGAGGAAGGGTTAGACCGTGCTCATCAAGAATACGAAGGCGCTGCTTCATCAACACATCGTAATCAGGGATATCACGAGTCGTTGCTTTTAACTCCTCGATACCAGTCTCTTCGGCAAATGCGATCCAGATTTCAGGGATTAGGACCCCTTCAAGATCAAGACATGCTAGTTCCACGCTAGGCTCTCCTTTAAAAATTGAGAGGCTACTCTAGCGATTTAGTCGCCGCCTTTCAAACGAAAGACGACAATATTAGAGGTTCATTAGACCTATGGCCTTACATCGAAGGGATCTGTATATCCTGGAACAGCTCATCCACTTCAGCACGACCGCTACAGGCTTGAACTTTTTCAAGAACGTCGTGAGTAATGTGTGGAGCAAACTTCTGAATGAAGTCGAACATGTAACCGCGAAGGAAGGTGCCACGACGGAAACCGATTCGAGTGATAGAGGGCTCAAACAGATGAGATGCATCGATCGCTACCAGATCCTGATCTAGCTGCTGATCGACCGCCATGCTGGCAATGATACCTACACCCAACCCTAGGCGAACGTAGGTTTTGATAACGTCCGAATCCACCGCAGTGAAGACCACTTTAGGATCGAGACCTTGCTCTTTAAACGCTTCATCCAACTTGCCACGACCGGTAAAACCAAAGGTATAGGTAACAATTGGATAAGAAGCTAACTTCTCTAGAGTTAACTCGCCACCTTGCGCAAGCGGGTGATCTTTAGGTACGACCACTGAACGGTTCCAGCTGTAGCAAGGCATCATAATTAGATCTGAGTAGCTGCCCATCGCTTCCGTCGCAATCGCGAAATCGACAGTACCATCGGCGGCCATCTCAGAAATTTGAGTAGGTGTACCCTGGTGCATATGAAGCGCAACTTCAGGATACATTTTGATGAATTCATTAATCACAGGAGGCAGAGCGTAACGTGCCTGTGTGTGAGTGGTGGCTACCGATAGGCTGCCTTTACGCTCATCGCTGAACTCTTGAGCAATCTGGCGAATAGAGTCCACTTTCTGGAGAATCTCTCCTGAGATCTCAAGAATCGCTTTACCAGCAGGTGTAACGCGCGTCAGGTGCTTACCACTACGAGCGAACACTTCAACACCCAGTTCATCTTCTAGTAGACGGATCTGCTTAGAGATACCTGGTTGCGATGTGTATAGGCTTTGTGCCGTAGCAGAGACATTGAGGTCGTGTTTAGAGACTTCCCAAATGTAACGCAGCTGCTGAAGTTTCATCTATTGCTCCAATTTATAGCCAATTATTAGCCAATTATTAGCCAATCGCCCTTAGTCGGCGTTGATATCTATTAATAAGCCAAATATAACACTAGAGAATAAGCTAAAGCAAAAGGCTATATCCTTATACACGACTAAAGGCGAGCATTGAGTCGGCGAATCTGATCTTCCTGCTGAGTAATACGCTTCTCCAGTGAGTTCACTCGAGCGGTAGCGCGCGTCAGCGATTCATCTTTCTCTTTGAGCTGCTGACGAAGCACGCTTTCGCGCTTTGCAGCTTCCGTTGCTGCGACCGTCAACTTCTGATTCAGTACACGAACCTGATCATCGCGCTCTTTAATCTGAGCTTCCAAACGACGGTTGGCGTTAGTTTCACGCAGCAGCTTAGAGTTGATATTCGAGATATCACGACTGGCCGATGTCATGTTCTCTTTTAGTTCGTTCAGATCACGTTCCAGATCGCTGATGGTCTTCTCTTGCATCTCAAGACGTGCATCTTTCTTCGCTATCTGAGCCTGGTTTTCATGAACTGAACGCGTCAGCTCTGACTCTGTTCGAGTGCCCTCATCACGAAGCTTTTCAAGCGCATTACGATAGTGACGAGCTTCAACCTCAGCACGGGTAACGTTCTCCAATGCCTGCTGCTGCTCCGCTTTGATACGTGCATCAAAGGTTTTCTTGGCATCTTCGTGCATCTTACGAAGCTGGTTCAATTCGGTCTCTAGGTTAGTACGAACCTGTTCAGCCTTTTTACGTTGATTGATCTCACTGGCAATGTTGGCTTTAAGCACGCCCATTTCAGCTTCAATCGCTCGAAGGGCCTGTTCACTCTTATCCATCTGCTGAGTTTGTGCGCGGTACTTTACTTCCAAATCACGATAGAGCGCCTCCGCATCACGAACCATGTCGCGGGTCGCCTTGCGATCCTCTTCATCACCCGCTCGTTCACTCTGCAACTCGACTCGCAGCTCGGCCATCGCCTCTTGCAGTGCAAGATCCCAAATCTGCTCAATGCCTTTGCTCAGTGAGTCAGGTACCGAGTTGTGTAACTTTGCACTGGCACGCACCTCTGGCAGACGAGCATAACTCAAGCTCTGCGCCCAATGACTTAATGCCGCATTAGCCTCGTCCCTGGAGAGACCCAGTCGTTCAGAAATTACAACATCCGTCGGCAATTGACCTTCGGCCAACAACTCTTCTGCTAACTCAACTACTTTAAGATCCAACTCGCTCATCTTTACCTTATCGTTCAACTGCAACGAACTATAAATTGTCCAACAATCTTAACAAACTATCATCTAATGGAGCACGCACTTCTAATTCTTCGCCATCAGGCAGAGTGAACCTGAGGCCGGCGGCATGAAGCATCAATCGTTTAAAACCCAGCTTTTTAAATTCAGCGTTGTTCTCATCTGACGTGTACTTAACATCACCCACAATCGGATGACCCGTATATTGGGTGTGCACTCTAATCTGGTGAGTACGACCGGTTTTAGGTCGAGCTTCCACCAGCGTTGCAACATCACCAAATCGACGCAGCACTGAAAAATTTGTAACCGATGGTTTACCCTCAAGGGAGACACGAACGGTTCGTTCACCTGATCGGTGCTCATCTCGCAGCAGGGGTGCATTGATCTGTTTGTGCTTAGCATCCCAACGACCCACAACCAGTGCCTGATAGATCTTATGCACGCGACGCTCCCTAAACGCATCGTGCATGTAACGCAACATCGAGCGTTTTTTAGCAATCATGATGCAACCCGAGGTGTCACGATCGATTCGGTGAATCAGCTCTAAAAAACGCGCATCTGGGCGCAATTTTCTAACCGCCTCAATCAGCCCTAAAGAGACGCCGCTACCACCATGCACCGCTATGCCCGAGGGTTTATTGATGATCAGCAGAGAGTCAGTCTCATAGACCACTGAACGTTCTAGCAATTCGAGTAACTGATCACTGACAGGGGCACTCTCCCCTTTTTCTGGAAGGCGAATCGGAGCGATGCGTATTTGATCCATCGCTTGAAGCTTATAATCAGGTTTGGTGCGTTTTTTGTTAACTCGAATCTCACCCTTGCGCAACAGCCTGTAGATCAGCGTTTTTGGCGCCCCTTTAAGAAAGGTTCGCAAGAAGTTGTCGATACGTTGACCCGCTTGATCGGCATCGATATCAACAAACTGAACTTTATTCAAAAAGCCGGACTTAGGGGGATTTGAAGGCATGATGTGTGGGTAAAATAAATTGCTGAAAAACCAGTAAGTTGCTATATTCTACCGCTGCTGGATGAAGAAGGCTTCATTTTTATTCACACCCCACTAGAGCGAACAGTGATTCACTCACAATGTGGCGGTAGTTACCCAGCTTGAATAGCCATGTAATGGCTGAAAAAATTTATAAATAGCGACGTATTTTTCACGAGTGCTGAACAACAGCCCTCGGCTGAAGGATGGAGACGCACATCAACCAGGAACCTGCAGCCTCCCACTCCACGTTGAGTAAATTGGGCAGAGCAGCAGCCACAGCTAGAATCGATAACGATATTGGTTGATGTTTCCTCCATCGCTGAAGATAACCTAATTATCCGGTGCAGAGCGTACTGGAGATTAGCTATTGCTTCTATAAAGCCAGGACACAGGTTTGTTGCCCGTCAAAGATGCGTTGCGTTAAGAGAACGCTAAAATGAAACGCATGTTAATCAACGCGACTCAACAAGAAGAGTTGCGTGTTGCGCTTGTCGATGGACAGCGCATGTTCGATTTGGATATTGAATCCAACTCCCGCGTGCAGAAGAAGGCAAACATCTACAAAGGCCGTATCAGCCGCGTAGAAGCCAGCCTGGAAGCTGCATTTGTCGATTACGGTGCCGAACGTCACGGTTTCCTACCCCTAAAAGAGATCGCTAAAGAGTACTTTGTTTCATCGCCTGAACGCGGCCAGCGTCCAAGCATCAAAGATCTTGTCAAAGAGGGTACCGAAGTCATCGTCCAGGTGGATAAAGAGGAGCGCGGCAATAAAGGTGCCGCTCTGACAACCTTTATTAGCCTTGCCGGTCGTTACATGGTTCTAATGCCTAACAACCCTCGTGCAGGTGGTATTTCGCGCCGCATTGAAGGTGATGAACGCTCTGAACTTAAAGCGGCTATGAACGGCCTGGACATTCCTAAAGGCATGGGCGTCATCGTTCGCACCGCCGGCATTGGTCGTTCGACTGAAGAGCTGCAGTGGGATCTTAACTACCTTGCTACGGTTTGGACTGCGATTACTGAAGTTGATGATCGCCCTGCTCCATTCCTGATCTATCAAGAGAGCAACGTCGTTATTCGTGCTATTCGCGACTATCTACGCGATGACATCGGTGAAGTGCTGATCGACGAGCCGAAAGTATTTGAACAAGCTCAGCTGTTCGTTCGTCAGGTAATGCCAACTTACGAAAATCGTATCAAGCTTTACAAAGAGTCTGTACCACTGTTCAACCGATTCCAGATCGAGACACAGATCGAATCAGCATTTGAACGTGAAGTGAAGCTCCCCTCTGGCGGTTCGATTGTTATCGATCCGACAGAAGCTCTGGTTTCAATCGATATCAACTCCGCTCGCGCAACTAAGGGTGGTGATATTGAAGAGACTGCTCTGAACACCAACCTTGAAGCGGCTGATGAGATTGCTCGCCAGCTCCGTCTTCGCGACATGGGTGGTCTAGTGGTTATCGACTTCATCGATATGACGCCAATCAAAAACCAGCGCGAAGTTGAAAAACGCCTTAACGATGCACTCAAGCTAGACCGCGCACGCGTTCAGATGGGTCGCATCTCACGCTTTGGTCTTTTAGAGATGTCACGTCAACGCCTGCGCCCATCGCTGGCAGAGAGTCGCGGTCACGTCTGCCCTCGCTGTAATGGTCAAGGCTACATCCGTGATATTGAATCTCTGGCACTCTCTATTCTGCGTATTCTTGAAGAGGAAGCGTCTAAAGATCGCACCTCTCAGATTCGCGCGATTCTTCCAGTCAGCGTAGCGACCTTCCTACTTAACGAGAAGCGTCATCAAGTGCACGCTGTTGAATTGCGTCAAAATGTTCGCATCGTTGTGGTCCCTAATCCAAATATGGAAACACCACACTACGAAGTAGTTCGTTTGCGCGATGATCACACCATTACTACCGTGAATGATGCAAGCTACACGCTGCAACCAGAACAGCCAGTCGAAGATCCTACCGACAAACCACTTCCGGTCGTTCCGCGTGAGCAAGCCGCTGTGCAAGGCGTTTTAAACTCGTCTGCCCCACCAGCACCGAAGAGCGAAAGCTCTGAAGTAAAAGCGGAGCCAGCTCGCCAACAGAAACGTCAGCAGACTAGTCGCAAGCCCGTCGCTAACAAGTCATTGGGCGAGCGTATTATTGCAGCGATTAAAGATCTGTTTGGTCTATCCGATTCTGACAAAGAGGACGATAAAAAGAGCACTCGCCGTGATGACAAGAAAGGTTCTGACCGCGATGGCAACCGCAACAACCGTCGTCGCAACAACAACCGTAACGATCGCCGCCGTGGCAACAATCGCCGTAACGATCGTCGTGAGCGTCGTGATTCGGACGAAGTCATTACGGTTGAGACGGAGAACAACCTGCCGACCATCGGTGATAACGACAAAAGTTCATCGAGTGACGAGCAGCGCTCTGGCCGTTCACGCCGTCGCCGTCGCGGTGGCCGTGATCGTGATCGTGATCGTCGTTCAGAAAATGGCAATGAAGAGTTCAACTCTAACAACAATAGCGAAACGGAACTGCCACCACGCAGTAAAAACCGTGGCCGTCGTCGCCGCGCGAATGAAGAGCGCAGTGCTGAACGTAGCAACCCTATCCCAGAGGAGTTACTCAATGCACCGCTAGAAGCCGTATCAGAAGAAGTTACTGTGGAAGCCTCAGCTGAAACCCCAAAAGCATCTGAAACAGCGATCTCTACTGAAGCGCCAGCCGCTAAAGAAGTGCCAGAAACCACTGTAGAGCAAACAGCTGCTACTGAGACAGAGAGCCAAGCTACTGAAACTGCTGTTGAAGAGCCTGCAGAAAATACAACGGCAGGTGAACAAGATCCGGAAGTAACTGCTGACGAGCCAGCTGAAAACGCAGCCAATGAAGTTGAAGCTACGACTGAAACAGTCACTGAGACACAGGTTGAGTTGGATCTTACTCCTGCTGTAGAGCCTTCAGCCAATGAAGAGCCCTCAGCCAATGAAGAGCCCTCAGCCAATGAAGAGCCTTCAGCTAATGAAGAGCCCGCAGCAGCAGTAGAAGAAGCGGTTGAAGAAGCACCTGCTGAAGCAGAAGCGAGCGAAGAGGAGGAAAAACCTCGTCGCCGCCGTCGCGCTGCAAACGATCCTCGATTGAAGCGTCGTCAAGCAGAGGCCGCTGAATAACCGCACAATTCCAATAGAAAAGCAGCCCATGGGCTGCTTTTTTTTGGGTTTAATTTCTGCTCACGCTAGGGATAGGCGATCGGCTCTTGCTCTAGGCGCACAGAGAAACGATCCAACACGCTCTGTTTAATATCATCGGCTAGTTCATCAATATCCTGACGCGACCCACCCGCATGATTTACGATCACGAGGGCCTGATCCTTATGAACACCCACTCGTTCACGATAGAGACCTTTCCAACCGCACTGATCGATCAACCAACCCGCAGCAAGCTTAACTCCAGAAGCATCTGGGTAGTTTGGAATCTCTGGATAGATTTGACGCAAACTCTCAAAGCACTCAATTGAGACAACAGGATTCTTAAAGAAACTGCCCGCATTAGGGAGCTCTTCAGGATTCGGCAGTTTAGATTGGCGCACAGCAACCACTGCGTCAAAAATCGCATGAGCGCTCAGCTTTTTAACCCCTTGGGCATCTAACCAACCTTGAAGTGCCGCATAAGAACATTTAGCTTCAAATTGTTTAGATAGGCTGAAAAGCACTGAAGTGATAATGAAACGGCCTGGGTTTCGCTTGAACAGCGAGTCACGGTAGGCAAACTGACAGTCCGCTTTCTGCATGACTTTAAAGGAGTTGGATAGCGTATCAAACACCTCTACCTGATCGATCAAATCCGCTACTTCAACACCATAGGCTCCGATGTTTTGCACAGGAGATGCACCGACCGAACCTGGAATCAGTGCAAGATTCTCTAGACCATACCACTCATTTTCCAGACAGTGAGTCACTAGGCTATGCCAGCTCTCTCCAGCGGCCACTTTAATTAAAACCGACTCTTCTGAGTCTGATAGTATCTCAATGCCTTTCGTTGAAATATGAACAACGCAACCCGGCACTTTATCTGCCAACACCAGGTTACTGCCACCGCCTATCCACAGAGTGGGAAGATCCTGCTGAGCAATAAAATCGAGCAGTTCAGGGAGGTCATTTAAGTCAGATAACTCAGCAAAAAATTGAGCTTTAGCCGGCATCGCCAAAGTGTTGAACGCCGTTAAATCATGCCAGGAGTGTATGGTGAGCATTAGGCGAGTCTCACCTCTAACTGCTTGATTAAGCCATCGGATGCCGCTTCAATCAGATCAACCACCTCATGAAAACCTGAGTCACCCTCACCATAATAGGGGTCTGGTACTTCTGCCCCACTCTTCCCTGCAAAATCGAGAAACAGGCTCAGGTGGCCAGAGTAGTGATTCGGCGCAATAGCCTGCAAGTTATCCAGATTGGTCTCATCCATTGCCAGGATGTAGTCAAAGCGTTCAAAGTCAGCAGGTGTCGCTTGCCTTGCACGCAAAGGCGTTAAATCGTATCCACGCTCAGCCCCCACTTTGACAGAGCGAGGGTCTGGCGGGTTGCCCACATGCCATGCAGCGGTTCCCGCTGAATCGACTTCAACTCGATTGGCTAACCAAGGGTGATCATCCAATTTTTTACGAAAAATAGCGTCAGCTGATGGGGAGCGGCAAATATTACCTAAACAGACAAACAACACTCTAATCATTGCAAACACCACCCTTACTGATGCAAATAACCTACTGGCCTTCCATTATCCGCTTAAGTCTTTCAAGGTCCTCAGGGGTATCAACGCCCGCTGGTGGAGCCTCGACGGCGTTGG
This sequence comes from Marinobacterium sp. xm-g-59, assembly GCF_013283315.1. NCBI lineage: Bacteria > Pseudomonadati > Pseudomonadota > Gammaproteobacteria > Oceanospirillales > Oceanospirillaceae > Marinobacterium > Marinobacterium sp. xm-g-59. Next base: position 486,599 of record NZ_WBYR01000001.1, read on the forward strand.
CTACATGAATCGAAACACCATTGAATAGAGCACGCAATTGCTCAAGGGATTCTGTCTTTTCAATGGGTGCAGGTGACCATTGAACATAAGCATTAAGAAATCCTACACGGTAGGCGTAGATACCAATATGACGGCGCCAAGCAAATAGAGAAGGCAGAGTTTCAGGTAGCTCATCATTGGCCATCCTATCTCGCGGCCAAGCGATCGGAGCTCGCGAAAAATAGAGCGCCATGCCGCGAATGTCCGTCACAACCTTGACCACATTAGGATTCAAAAGGTCGGTTTTCGTCTCGATAGGTTCTGCTAATGTTGAGATGCCTGCATCTTGATGTGCCGCAAGGTTATCCGCAACTTGATCGATCAACTTTGCTGGAATTAGAGGCTCATCACCCTGAACATTGACGACAATTTCATGATCCGCCAAACCAATTTTATTAACGACCTCTTGAAGTCTATCGGTGCCTGAAGGGTGATCCGCCGAGGTCATACAGACCTCAGCACCAAAGCCTTTGGCTACCGACTCAATTCTTGGGTCATCGGTTGCGACGATGACACGGCTAGCACCACTCTCCAGTGACCGTTCATAGACGTGTTGCACCATCGTTTTACCGGCCAGCTCAACCAAAGGCTTACCTGGAAAACGGGTAGATGCATAGCGCGCCGGAATAACGACAGTGAAACTCATTAAGGCTACTCCGGAAGACGCTCTTCGCTGCTTAGAGTGCGAGCTTCGCTCTCAAGCATCACCGGAATGCCATCACGGATAGGATAAGCTAAACCACTGGTGCGACAGACTAACTCATCACTCTCCTTATCCCACTCCAAAGGGGCTTTGCTGACAGGGCAAACAAGGATATCGAGAAGTTTAGGATCCATTTTATTCTCCGTTAGGGTTAACAACACGTTTCAGTAATTGGGCCAAGTGCTCCGCCTCTTTGGGTGCAAATTCCGCCTCTACTGAAAGCGCCCAACAATTATCTGGGGCGATAGAGTGACATTTTACTGCATCTTTATCGGTCATCACCAATGGCAATGAGCGGTATTGATCGAGCAGCTCTTGAGTAATCGGTGCGTGATCCCTTAAAGGGATGGTTTTAAGCTCTAAGCCCAGCCCCATTAGGGTATCAAAAAACCGTGAAGGGTTACCGATACCCGCTAATGCATAGACTGTTTTGCTACCAAATTGATCGATCTGAAGCGATTTTTGTTCACCCGATGCTAGATGTCTAAACGCAGTAGGGCTTAGACGATAGGTAAGCGCACCTGGATAGCTAAAAGGGCCTTCACCATTCAACACAACCAGATCAACTTCATTTAAGCGCGACAGCTCTTCTCTTAAAGGCCCTTCCGGCATCAACTGTTGGTTACCTAACCCTCGCACAGAGTCGATCACCGCAATTTCGAACTGGCGTCCCATTAGATAATGCTGCAGACCATCATCACTGAAGATGATATCGACCGAGTGTTGGTCAAGAAGATGCTGGCATGCAGAGACTCGATTCGGATCAACGACGACAGGCACGCCTGTCTTCTCGAAGATCATCTGCGGCTCATCCCCCACCAACTCTGGCGAGGTCTGGTCAGACACTTGCATAGGATAACTTGTTGCCTGACCACCGTATCCACGACTGACCACACCGGGGTTGAACCCCAAGGATTTTGCTAGGGTTACCAAATAGATTAAGAGGGGAGTTTTACCGGTACCACCGACACTGATATTACCGACCACGACAACCGGCACATCCATTGTGACCGCCTGCTCGGTCAGACGCACACGGCGGCGTTTAGAGATGAAACGATAGAGCAGTGATAAGGGACGCAGTAGAACTAGCCAGCCTGCTTTCTGATACCAAGCATTCTCAATCAACTTAGTCGATCTCTCTGGTCGTAAGACTCAATTGAGAAAACCCTAAGTTTGCTGCTACATCCATGGCGGTAATGACCGCTTGGTGAGGAGTCGATGCATCGGCGGAAATCTTTAGAGGGGTTGTAAGATCACCACCACTCTCTTTTAGCACTGCCGCCCTAAGAGTTTTAGGCTGCGCATTGACCAATGCTTTATCGTTGATTGCGAAGCTACCATCGGCCTTGATGATGATCTCAAGCATATCGACCTGAGCCATCTGGTCTGTCGTTGCTTGAGGGAGGTCCACTTTAAGCTGGGTCTCTTTAGTAAAGGTGGTCGACACCATAAAAAAGATCAGCAGCAGGAAGACCACATCAATCAATGGGGTTAGGTTGATGGATATCTCTTCCGATTGAGGTCTTGGAAAATTCACAGAGCGCCCTATTTAAGATCCACTTTGCGATCACCATGGATAATATCGACCAACTTGACCGACTCCTGCTCCATTGCCAACACCAGCGTCGATACACGACGTTGCAAGAAGCGGTGCGCTACCAACGCAGGGATGGCAACTGTCAAACCGGCTGCTGTTGTGATCAGGGCTTCGGAGATACCTCCGGCCAAAAGGTTAGCGTTACCCGTGCCGGAAATCATGATCTGGGAGAAGACTTTAATCATGCCGATCACAGTCCCTAACAGACCCAACAGAGGGGTAATGACCGCGACAGTACCTAGACTGTTTAAAAATCTATCCATCTGATGAATGGCGTCACTGGCTGCATCGGTAATGGACTCTTTCATCACATCGCGACCGGAGCCCGCGTTAATCAATCCAGCGACAATCAGTGATCCTAATGCACTCGCCTCTCTGATCTCTTTGAGACGATCATTAGTCAGCTGCCCACCTTTATAGAGCCCCCAGACATCGGCTAGCAGACCCGGTGGTAAAATCCTATCAGCCCTTAAGGCCATCAAACGCTCAACCGTGATAGCAAGTGCAAGAATTGAACAGGCTAAAATCGGTAGCATCAACCAACCACCAGCGGAAATTAACTCTAACAACGAAAAACCTCAAAAAGACAGATTGACCAGCCTAGACGGCCTATAAAAATCCCATAGTATCGCAGCATTAATGAGTTCGCCAATAACGGGGATATAAGTTTGCAAAAGAGTCACTTAGACACTGATCTTGGGTCGCTGTTAATACTATTTCACCCTGCTCCGCTGTATCCAAAAGGGTGATGCCTCGATCGGCCAATCGCTGTTTTACTGACTCATTAGGATGCCCAAAACGATTGTGTTTGCCTCGCGATGCGATCGCAGCCTCCGGCAAAAGTTGATCCAACCAGACACCTGAAGAAGAGCTATGGCTACCGTGGTGGGATAAGACCAACCAAGTCACAGGGGCTAATCGATGCTGATTGAGCAACTCGATTTCTGCACGGCTGGACATATCTCCTGCAATCAATATTGAGCAACGACCATTTTCGATGTGCAGAACACAACTTTGATCATTATCGGATTGCTGGTTCTTTAGGGCATAGAGCTGAAAACGAACCTCCCCCTTTTTCCAGTTTTGTGATGCACAGGCAGTGCCTCCCGTTAAAGCGGGCTGGCCTGAATAGAATCGTGGTACTGAAAACTGCTTCAAGGTTCTCTCTAAGCCTCCACTGTGATCAACGTCTGAATGACTAACAATCAGGTCTAACTCTCTGTAGCCTAGAGCCCTGAGAGTTGGAAAGAGAGTAGCTTGAGCTGCGATCCAACCGCTTCGACTTTTAGCCGCTAAATCATAGACCGTCACTCCCTCTCGGGTCTCAATTAAGATTGATAGACCCTGTCCCACATCCAGTAGACGAACGACAAACTCACTCGCATCGGGCCGATTCTGTTTGGGAGTGAGCAACGGCAGCAGAAGCAGTAGACTCAACACTTTGAGACGTCCAGGTAGAAACAGCAAAACCAGAGCAAGCAAACTCACGAAGAGTCCAAATATCGCGGGAGTTTGCCACTGAGCATGCAAACCAACTAGCGAATGGAAAGAGAGTCCATGCCAAAACCCTGAAGCCCAAATTTCATAGAACGCCAAGATCGGCTCAAAGATTCCAACCAGCGCTAGCGTTAGGGGTAACAGTGCAACAAAGAGTGAGACATAGGGGATCGCCCAAAGGTTGGACAGTGCACCACCCAAGTTAAACTGCCCTAAGCCAAAGAGCAGAATTGGCAACATTAATAGGGTTAAAAAGAGCTGTACTGCGAAGATCTGTATCAGCCTTGAGTAGCCATTGCGCCAATTGGCGAACTGAATCAACAACCCTACCAGACTGAACGAAAGCCAAAAGCCGATCTCTAAAATCGATAGAGGCTCATAAACCAGTACCAAAAAAAGTGCAATTTTAAGTCGTTTCATGGGGTCTATTCGCCTTGCAAACAACTGCGGCAGCAACAAGCAGATCGCCATGATCCAAGCTCTCTGAAGCGGCACACCAAAGCCACCAAACCAGAGATAAAAAGAGGCTAAACTGATCGCACATAAAACGGGCAGGGTTTGTATTATCGAGTTGGGCCTAACACCCAAGTACTGGATCGTCACCACAACCAACCTACCCAATAGAAGGCCTGTTAAACACATCACCCCTAGATGTAATCCGCTAACAACCGCTAAATGGACGGTTCCACTGACCCTAAGAAGCTCCCACTGACTGTCATCTAGATCTCCTCTGTAACCCAAAACAAGGGCGGACATCAGAGCGGATGTCGATTGGCTCATATTATGATGTAGCCAATCATGTACCCGTTGCCGAATGGAACTATTCTGCTCATGTTTTATCAGCTGTTTGACATACCCTGACCCGCCGATCCCCTGTGCAAACTCTCTTCTGCGTCGATCCGGACTGAACTCATTTTGGTAGGCATTCAGTGGACCCACCTTGGCCAGCACTTTAATGCGATCGCCAGCCGCTATTCTCACCTCAGAGTCGTATAGCCCAAGTCGCACACGCTCGACTCTCATCAATTGAACAGGTGCACTCTCTATATCCAATAGCAGCGATTGAAAGCCCCCTGAACCCTGAGGCTGTAAGTTGATGACTGTCCCTTCAATCTCAAACTCTTCTGGCTCAACGCTTATTGGTAAGGTTTTAGAGAGCCCATCGACTGCATGCCACTGGGCCACCACAAAACCTATTAGAGCAAACAGCAGATGAGATCTAAGTGTAGTAGAGCCCCACCACAGGCCAACCGTTCCTAGGGTTAAGATAATAAAAAAATAGGATCCCCAACTGATAGAGGGTAGATAGGCGTGCCCGAGCACTGCTAAGAGAAAACTGATCATCCTTGATCCAAGCCAAATTATTTATTCAATCTAGCAGAAGTTTCAGTAATAGCAGGTTGGTTTATTAATAATCGAAGGGCATAATCTGACTTCCAAATAATTTCATAGGTTGTTCAGGGATGCCACGTAAGCTGTTAAAGCGTTACATGCCGAAACAGGATGCTTTAAAAAGTCATAAGCATCTTAAATGGCTTGGTGAACATCTGCACAACCCAGACCTATTCCATTTGACTCGAAAGTCCGCCGCTAAAGCGTTCTTGGTGGGTATTTTCTGTGCTTTTCTTCCCATTCCTGGTCAGATGCTTGTGGCCGCTTTTTTGGCACTCTGGATTGGCTCAAACCTACCCATTTCGATCGGGCTCGTTTGGTTAACCAACCCTATCACCATGCCACCTATTTTTTATACGACCTATAAGATTGGGGCTTGGATTTTAGGAACGCCGCCGGTCAACATCAGTTGGGAGTTACACACCATCCACTCAGAGCTCGCAACGATCTGGTGGCCCCTGCTGACGGGCTCTCTTATCTGTGGATTGCTATTGTCTGGGATCAGTTATATAGCCATCAACCGCTTGTGGATTTGGCAAGTGCGACGCCGTTGGCAGAAACGTTTACTAAAGGCTCGTGCTAGCAAACACTAGTCTCGACTAAACGCCCCTCTTTCAATTCAAGCACACGATCCATCCGTTTTGCCAACGCATGATCATGAGTGACGACAATCTGTGCCACGCCCTGCTCCTGATTGAGTCTCAGTAGATGCTGCTCAACATCTTCGGCGGTATGAGGATCAAGATTACCGGTAGGTTCATCCATCAAAACACAGGCGGGTGTGTTTGCCAAAGCACGGGCAATCGCGACGCGTTGGCGCTCTCCCCCACTCAACTTGGCGGGTTTATGTTGAGCACGTGATGAGAGACCTACCTGATCAAGAAGATAAGCTGCACGCTTCTGAGCGGCATCAACAGATACCCCCGCCAACAGTTGAGGTATGGCAATGTTCTCTAACGCAGAAAACTCCGGCAGCAGGTGGTGAAACTGAAACACAAAACCGAGTTGCGAGTTACGCAGTTCAGCGCGGCGATGCTCGGAAAGCCGACCAATCGATTCACCTGCGATAACCACCTCACCAGCGGTTGGTGTATCCAGCCCCGCCAATAGGTTGAGCAACGTACTCTTACCACTACCCGAGGAGCCGATGATGGCCAGACGCTCACCGGCAGCTACAGACAGGTTCAGATCATTAATGATGATCAATTGACGCTCCGCTTCATCAAAAGAGCGGCATAGCTGGTTTGCAACCAAGACATTACTCATATCGAAGCGCCTCCGCAGGTTCAACCTTAGCCGCGCGCCAAGCAGGATAGAGCGTGGCTAGGAAGCTCATCGCAAGAGTCACACCAATCACCAGCGAGACATCCCCTAATTGAAGCTCAGAGGGTAGATAGCTGATGAAGTAGACCTCCGAAGAGAGGAATTGAATACCTAACACCGACTCTATCCAAGCCACCAGATCAGAGACAGTCAGCGCTAAAATAATGCCTAAAATGGCTCCAAGCAGAGTCCCTAGCAACCCTATAAGGGATCCTTGAATCATAAAGATCCTCAATATCATCCCTGGCTTCGCGCCCAGAGTGCGCAATATTGCGATGTCGGAGCGCTTATCGGTAACGACCATAACCAGCGTCGAGACGATGTTAAAGCCGGCAACAAAGACGATCAGAAACAGAAGCAGTCCGATCATTCGTTTCTCTAGCTGAATCGCTTGAAATAGATTGCCATGAGTTCGAGTCCAGTCAGAGGTGTAGACTGGATGGTTCAACTCTCGGGCAAGTTCATAGACTCGTGTAGGCGCACTGAACAGGTCATTGAATTTAATCCTAAGCCCTTCAACGGCGTCACCCTTAATTCGTTTCAAGCGGGCTGCATCCTGAAGGTGAACAAAAGCAAAATTGGCATCTAACTCAGCACCGACTGAGAAAATACCGGACACAGTAAAGCGTTTTAAACGCGGAATAACACCGGCCACACTCACTGACGCTTCAGGCAAAACCAGATTGACCTTATCACCGACCGATACGCCTAAAAACTTAGCAAGAAGCTCCCCCAAAACAATCTGATATTTCCCAGCTTCAAGTGAGTTCAGGTCACCAAGAGTCATCTGACCGGCGGCTATCGAAACACTCTCTTCCAGTTTTGGATCAATACCCGATACCAATACAGGCTGGACACGACCGGAGGCGGTCAGCATCCCTTGTGCCTGAACAAAGGGTGCCACCCCCTCGACGTCAGACGCAGTCAAAAGCGTTTCACGTAGTGGTTGCCATTTATCTAACGGAGCGTTGTAACCATTGATAGTAGCCTGTGGAACCATACCAAGTATCCGCTCTTTCAACTCACGATCAAAGCCGTTCATGACACTCAGTACTAGAATCAATGCGGCCACACCGAGCATCAGTCCGAGCGTAGAAACTAAACTGATAAAGGATATGAAGTAGTTCGAGCGGTTTGCTCGGGTGTAGCGCCAGCCAACAAAAAGAGAAAAGGGATTGAACATCGACTGGCGATTTCCTGGATAATGAATTGAAGCATAAGTTAACAATTCTGACCGCTTGAGTGAACCTAATTCAGGGAGTATTTCGCGATTAACATTTAAAATCGCCCTTGAAACCTCTATTCTCAGCACAGCTTATCTTTGGGGTTCTGAAAAACATGCTCGACAGTAAAAAACTTCACCACATTGGAATAGCCGTTGGCCTGATTGGCTTGGGCTGTTGGTACCTAGTCGCTGAGCGACTATCACTATTCAGTCTGATTACAGAACAGTTCCCAGAATCTCATAAAGGCGCAGGCTTAATGGTCGCTATCATGGTGGTAATGACACCTGGTTTCTTCATATGGAAACACTACAACCGCTGGTTAGAAAAGGTACTAGCCATCAAGGGGAGGTACTATGAAGATAGCTACTATCAGAATGACTCAGAAACCAAGCAGAAGTAATTAACCTAGCGAATTAGCTGCTCGCTATGCTTTCTTTGGTAAGACTAGACACTGATTCAGTAGTAAATTTTTTCATTAAATAAAAGGCTGAAACCGGCACATTCCAGACCCTATCCTAAAACAACGAATAGTTGCAAAGTGTAAACAGCGACCCAAAGGCTACTGAAAAAATCCTCAGAAGCGGACGTTAGCCCAGCTAACGAACGAAGCGAAACAAATGACTTCAAGTATCGGGATTGGCATTTAGCTGCTCGGAATTGAAGAACGTGCTTTAACCCCTGGAACCGCGTGAACAAGTGATCTCGATAAATTTGGGAACGACTGCGCAAATTCCGGACATTAGCTGCCATTTTTCTGAGAGCTGCAAGGCGCACATAGCAGCTCTTTCGCAACCGGAGAGATTTCCCTAAAGCGGACGGAAGGTGTGATCTACTGGAGTCGGCACATTGCGGGCATTAATGTCGTTATAGCGGGCACCGCGTTGGTAATCTTGTTATGAGGTCTCGGGAAAGTCTTTCTTCCAATTTTTATTTGCAGTTTTATTATCGTTCTTGCTAGCTTAGTGTGTGCGGCTAAGGTACTTGTAATCCCCCTAATTACCTTTAAAACTATTTATAGAGCCTTATTACCTTCAATATCCGCTTAATTCGGCTTCTAAGAAATTGGTTTAGCGAAAAACGGGGTCTAACCCCTATGAATTAAAGCCCCGCAGACTCCAATCGACGGTAGAGCGTCCGAAGACTAATGCCGGCGATGTCAGCAGCTTTCTGCTTATTGCCCTGCACCTGGTGCATCAAGCCCTCCCAGTACTGACGCTCCTGCTCTTTCAAGCTCAGTGATCCAGTAGCAGGCGGTGGTACAGGCCTGGCCGAGATCGGTTCAGCGTTGGCAGTCGGTTCGATGCTTTTAACGACACGCTCACGACGGAAGTCATTGGATGAGACAGTGCGCGCAGCGCTCTCATCCTTGCCATCAAACATGACGTAACTCAGCATGTTTGCATCAATTTCTGCATCATCAAACCAGCTAGTTGCGCGCTTCAGGATGTTGCGCAGTTCACGGAAACCTCCAGTAAATTTGTGCGCTTTGAGAAGCTCGATCGCATCACTGCTCAGCATACGACCAGCAGCACCGAGTTCTGAGAGCAGATGGCTAACTAGTGTAGCCATCTCAGAGCGACGGTCATTAAGACTTGGAATGTGAATAATCTGCTCGTTAAGGAGGTGGTACAGATCCATGCGAAACTGCCCACTCTCGATCTTGGCACGCAAGTTGTGTGTTGGTGCGGTAACAATACGCGTGTCAAAAAATTCAGGCTACGCCCCCCCGACAGGGTAATAAGTCGACTCTTCCAGCGCGCGTACCAACACAGCTTGAGACTGCTGGGAAAGATCGTCCACGCCGATCAAACAAAGGGTACCACCGTCAGATTTTGCCAGAGCACCCAAACGAACAATGTCGCCAGAGCGATCGGCAACACCGCAGAGCTCTGCAGCAAACTGTTCTTCAGTGAGTCCAGTACAGCGGATGACTTCAAAGGCTTGATCTTTGCGAGCGCTGCCGCGGTGTAGGGTAAAGGCTGCTACGGCTTGTCCTGATCCGAGATCGCCCAACAAGAGGACTCGGTCAGGTGTCTGAGCAACTTTAGAAAGAACTGCTACGTAATCGAGTGATGACTGAGTTGACATGAAAACCCCCAATATTTCATGTTAAGCCGCCCTATTTCAGGGACATATGACAAACTTAGCACAGTTTATGCCAAAAGCGAGGATCTCGCGTACTTTTGTGCCAACGTCGCTAACCACATACAGCAAAAGTCACGAATGCCTACTCAAGCATGGACAAAAACGACTCAACCTCTGAAAGAACTCGCTTATGCTGTGCCCTAACATCCGAAACCATGTCAGCAGTGGCAGATCCGTTTTTGAAGGCCAAGCTCAGTTCATTCAGCCGGTTTGAGTAGCGCGCCATACCAAGAAAGCCGGCGGCACCCTTCAACGTGTGTGCGAGCTTGCCAGACTCTTCATCACTCACGCCATCAAACAAATCATTAGCAACAGGGTACTTCTCGATAAAGAGTTGTAAGTTAGAGATTAGTGATTCGGACGTCGGCCAGTAATCTCGCGCCTCTTCGAAATCGAATTCAGCGAATTCGAACACCTTAGATTCAGGAGAAGAGAGGTTTGAATCATCTTCAAAGCCCAAATCTGCCTGCACCGGTGCAAAATCTTTGTCCACCATCACAGTTTCAATAGCCCTCAGAAGCTCATCGATTTTGTAGGGCTTACCCACAAAGCCTTGCATACCAACGCTGGTGGCCCGCTCTTTCTGCGAGGCAGTTACTCCAGCAGATACGGGGATAATGGGGATGTTTTTCCAACCCGGCTCTGCTTTGATGCGCTCAGTCGCCTCAAAGCCATCGAGCACAGGCATTTCGATATCCATCAATATAAGGTCGTAATCGCTGCGAGTCAGCGCGTCAATTGCTTGCTTACCATCGCCAACTAAAGTGACCTCTGCACCGCGCTGACGCAAATGTTCGCTAATCACTTGCTGATTGATCTCGTTATCCTCAGCCACAAGGATGCGTAGATCTCTCAGCAAAATAAGTGAACTGACCTCAGCAGCCAGATTGGCATGACATTCTGCTACAAGTGGGCCAGCCTGTCTCGTATCGCCCAAAATACAGGCGAACTGTTTTAGACTGAACGGGGCTACAACAACACCCGTTACTAGACTGAATAAGCGGGGATTCAAGCCTTCGAGCTTGGAAATCGCAACCAGACGCAGCCTATTCCCAAACTGCCTTTGTAGATCGTTGATAAACTGCTCCAACTGGTCCAATCCGAGAACATGTCCAAAGAGAACCACATCAAATGCTTGCTTTGCCAGGGCACCCGTCGCTTCATCAAGGTCAACTACAACCTGCACGTCTGCAACCCAAGGTTTGAGCACCGCTTTTATGTGATCTGCGGCGAGCCCACGTCGCTCAACCAATAACACCGTCACACGCTTGATCGACTTTAGATAAGCTTTATCCACGATCGGTTCGGCATAGCTGACTTTAACTGGGATGCTGATACTGAATTTAGATCCTACTCCCAATTCAGATTGCAGCCTTACCTCCCCGTCCATCAACTTACAGAGTCTCTTTACAAGTGCCAAACCAAGCCCAGCCCCCTCAGTTGTATTACCAGCACCGCCGCGTTCAAACTGCTCGAAAATAGATTCGTGACGCGAGGGTTTTATACCTACACCCGTATCACTTACCTCGATAACCAGGTCTCCTTGAGAGGCTGAGCTCTTTTTGAAGCCGGCAGAGAGCATTACCAAGCCCTCGTCGGTAAACTTTACCGCATTGCGCAGCAGGTTATTGACGATCTGGCCTAAAAGCTGGGCATCTATCTCGATTTTTCGCGGAAGCATGGGAGAAAAGTCGACCATAAATCGCAGTCCGCTGTTCTCAGCAACCGGTTGATGCAGCGCCACAAAGTTGTCCAGCAAGTTTTCAACTAGCTCGGGTTCCGGCTCTACATGCAACTGCCCACTCTCTAAACGACGCAAGTCCAGCAGGTTGCGCACTAATGACTCCAGCGTGTCGGCCGCACCCGATATCTTCGAGAGGTACTCTTGTTGTGTTTTGGTGAGCCGTGTAGCCAACATCAGATCCGTTAGCCCTAGAATTGCGTTGAGCGGTGTTCGAATCTCGTGGCTAACGGTTACAAGGTTATCTGCTCGATCGTGGGCCAGCTTTTCAAGTTCGGCTGCCCGTTGCCTCAGTTCCTCAATGTCGGAGTACTGAACGTAACAAAATCGTGTGTCAACCCGAACAGTCAACACACGGTTGATACGTGTACATCTGTACTCACCGTCGACACGACGAATACGACACTCCAACTCGTCCGTTAACACTCCGTCTTCCTGAAGCTCAGAGTTGAAAAACTCTTCATTCCGGACAGTAAAAGCCTCTATGTCATTCGGGTGAATACGATCAACCAAATCCGCAAAGGTCAGTTGCGACTCTGCCGGCTCGCCGAGGAAACGATGAACCTGATCTCCGAGAACCTCCGCTGAATCATTTGGATTCTTGATGATATCGACCGCGAAATTAAGGGAGTCCGCTACCCGGTCAAGAAGTTCAACTTGAGACGACAAAAGTGCAGTTTTCTCAATATATTTCCTCGAGTATCCAACAGAAACCCCGCCTACTAGCGACGAAATGATCGCGGGCAACAGTATTGTTTTTGTGCCGATATCGACACCTACCAGCAGGGTGAGTGCTACAGACAGAGCAATAGAGGCAGCGACGATTAACAGTACAAAGAGATAGGGATGTTTGTATAAGTAGCTTGTAATCTGTGATCTTGGCGGAGACTTAGCGGCACTCAAAGGCTCATCCCTCTATAAGCGCTTTCACAGACTCAAGCAGCTCAGATGCACGGCAAGGCTTCTGCAGGAAGAGATTGATCTCGTTCTCAGCAAGCTCAGCACGAATCTCGTCATTGTCATGCGCTGACAAGACAATGATAGGGATATCTGAGCTGCCCCGCGCCACTCGAACTAAGGACGAAAGAGCAAGTCCATCTAACTCATCCATAACAATGTCCGTAATGAGCAGATCTGGCCGGAAGCGGATGATCATCTCAAACGCTTGGTGAGCGCTAGGCGTCGTAATCACTTGATAGTTTGGAGAGAGTGTACTCTTGATATAGTTTAGGATGAGTTCATCGTCATCAACAGCGAGTATCTTTATAGCTTGGGTCATGTGGGCTCAATCCTTCATTGATAGGGCCATAGTGTGACCCAACCCCATGAAAAATATCAACGTGTAATTACCACAACGCGCTTTTTAAAAATCTGTACTAATCTGGAGGTAGTGCGTCTGGGGGCTACATGATTTCACCGATTGCTATCGTCAAATTGATCCGACAACACCTTAGGGTTGAATCGTCTGAAATCCTTCGATCTCTGTTGGATAAGTGTCCCCGTTCACTTGATGATCAGAATTGGCGCTGGGAGCTAAATGGCTTTGTGAGCGCGTTAGTCGCCACCGGTCATCTACGCGCGGAATCGCAGCACGAGATAGAGCGACAACTCTTCCCAGAGAGTAACGAGCAGCGCAGAAAACTGGCACGCTCGAAGTCCTTCTCGATTGATGTATTCACCCTCTCCCCGAGCAAAGAGGCACGCAAATTTCAGTATGATGTGCCCGCGCTAAACCCCTTCGATGCCTACGCTAAACTCGCCATGCGAGTAAGCTATAACCGACTGGAGTATGTAGAGGTAGTTCAGGTTTTCAGGGGGACAAAGGATGAGCGAGAGAGCGTTCAAGAACCACTAAAGTATTTTGACCGAAGTGAAATTGTACAGCCGCGAGGTTAGAACTTTTTAACAATTGCGAGCCCAAAAGCTGAGCGCTCGTTCTGATCAACGTTCGCTCGACTGAGATGAGCATAGACCGAAGTATCCTCACTGATATTAACCCGCCCGAATAAGCCTGCAGAGATTGCTGAACGGTCACGCGATAGATTTCCACCACTTACACTGCCCGCGTCCAGATGCACGCCTAAGTCAACTTGCTGGTCGAAGAGGGTAACCGGTTTGGAGAGCTCAACTTGCGAAACAACCCGCGTAGAGCCGCCGCTCGACGCTAGATTTGTCTCCCCGCCCAGATATGAGGCGGTCACCCCACGTACAGAATCAGCGCCCCCTAAATAGAGACGCTGACTCAGAGGCACTGAAGCCATATCACCGCTAATCGCCGAAGCCCCTACTCGTGCATTCAGAGCTAGGCCAGTATCAGCAAGCGGGATAGATCCGGTGTCGTAGTCGATATCCGTACGCCCGTATCCGGAACCGCGATCCAAATTCTGGGCGAGCCCGATGGACAGTGTCAGTCCGTCACCCTCTGTCCAACCGGGCCGCGCCTCAAAGACCGCTTTTGCGCTGAGCAGCATCTGGTCGGCCACGGATTGCCCTGCCGATGCTGCTTGCGATTTAACCTCTGTCTGATGGACCTCGCCACTAACTTTTATCTCAGTCAGATGTAGGCCATCTCCACCTGAAAAATCACGCCATCGCGAACTGAGCTCTGTCGCTCGTGAATCGAAAAAGCGGAACTCTTGTGGGCGGGTACTAAACTCCAAATCAAGCTGGTTGTTCAGGTTGTAATAGACAGGGACGGCCAGATCAATCTCATACTGCCCGTCGATATTACTGCCAACTCGGTAGTCGAGGTAGCGTAAGCCTTGGTAATCGAAAAAATGGCGCCCGTCGAGCGCCCCAAAAAGCTTACCGCCTGTTGTTAAACTTGCCCCAACGCTGAGGTCGCTCTCCCCCGCCTCACCGACGACTTCCGCATCGTAGACACCCGGAATGCGCGCGTAATAATCAAATGATCCGTCACGCACAAAACCGAGATAGTCAAGGCGATCTATCGCCTTAACATGCTCGGCTTTACTGAGGGGTTTACCGTTAAGGTCAGCAAGAAAATCAGGACTCAACGCAATCTCGGCATCCAGCACTTGATGGATGCCGACCGATTCAATGCGCATCTTCTGTCCGGTATCGATCCGTATTCCGTCTGGTAACTCAACCGTCTGCGCTTGCGGGTAACCCAAACGATCGAGGCAACTAAGAATCTCGTCAAGCGTTCCACCGTCGGCCGTCTCTAATATCGGGCAACTGATTTCATCTGATTCAAGCCGCATCCAGTCGATTAAGCGCTGGGTATCGTCAGCTGTGCGAAGATCGAACACCCGAGTTATCGGCGCAGGTTTAAGTGGCGGTAGTTTGGGCTTTAAATCAACCTCAGGCGGTGTATATGGAACGTTCAATACCTCAAACGGATCGATGCCGTTAGTCGCGGCTAACATTTCGCCGGGCACCTCGGATTGAATAAGGCTGATACCGCTTGGTGGAGTATGGGTTGTTATCGAGAGCTCGTTCTGCGTTTCTGCAGGTGCTGCAAGCCTAGCCTCGGGCAGAATCGTCGTGGAGGCGTCGATAAGCTCTAGATTTTCACTTGCAGACTCTCCCCTCCCCTCTTGTGCCTGAAAGGCTTCAACAGGTAGGTCAACAGCCTGTTTCACTGCGCTTACAGCAGTCACCGTCAACTGTGCTTTGTGCACCTGAGTATTCAGTTCGATAGGCTCTGCTGGAGCGGCTTCGCTCTGAACTTTTGGCGCCTCATCAAGAATTCGAGCGACCAGCGCGTCGATATCTTCGAGTTCGTCAAGTTGCTTGGTTGGCGCGCCAGCAGGTGCCGATTCAACCACTTGCAGATCCTCAGCTGTGTCAGCTTCAGGCTGTGGCATCTTCGCGATTACAGACTGTTTTTCTGACTTAAGCTGTGGGGCAAGATCAACAGCATCTTCTGTCACGGACTCAGCAATAACAGATTGAGCGGAAACAACCGGCTTCTGCACCGGCAAATCGGCACTAACCACGATCTCTAGCGGCTCCGATTCAAAAGCCGGCGCCGATTCAGCCAGCAGTTGATCAAGCGTCAAAATTCTGGGGGCACCCGGCGATAGCGTATCGATGGGTAGCAACGTCAGCGTCTCAGAGACTGGGCTCTCATTGCCCATTGTGTCTACTTGATAGGCTGCAACTTCAACCACTTCGGTGCCATCAAACAGCCCCGGACGCGCGACATACTGCTCTACTTCAGCACCCTGAGTAATCTCAAACCAATCGCTATGGTGCTGCTGCTCAACCAGAAGTCCATTAACACTGAGAATCGGTACTGAACCAGCCGGCAGTTCAAAACCGTTGGTGTATCGTTCAGAGAAGTTGTTTGCGATCTGTGCGATTTCAGGCGCTTCCGGAGCTGTGGTGTCTAGCGAGGCTAACTCTAATCGAGACGGCTCTGCAGATCGGTTACCGGCGGCGTCAACTGCAAAGGCCTGGAGTTCGAGCACTTCAGAGCCATTAAAGGCTCCCTCCAGGGCAAGATATTTATCAAAGTCACCGACGCGCTCAATCGAGAACATATCAGAGAGTTGCTCAACGCTCAGCGTTTCGCCATTCACACTCAGACGCACCTCTGAGTTCGCCTCTACGGCAAAGCCCTGCTCCAGTGCCCACACAGCACTTGGCACTGCTGAAAACAGCAGTGCTAGCAGAAGGTTGAGGCGAGCAGAGAGGCGCTTCATATCAGACCCTAGCGGTAGATGAAGTCCAGCGAGCTGGCACGATCAATCTGCGCCTGCTGCAGCTCTGCTTGGAATTTATTGAGATCGAGCTGGGCGCTTAGCAGCTCATCATAGGCCGATAGCAACTCAAACAGGGAGACACGCCCCGCTTTGAAAAGACGCTCTTTTGAGGCGAGTTTCATGCCGACGGTATCAATCGCGAGTTGCTGATTCGGGATGACCTCGTCACGCAACGCCATAATACGCTGCTCTAGGCTTACAAGGTTGCGGATACGACGTGCGTTACTCACCTCACGTTCAAAGCGCAACGCCTCCACTTCCGCTTCCAACGCCACAGCACGTGCGGCTTCTACCCGCCCCATGTTGCCGTATGAGACATTCATCTCAATACCGAGGCTGGAATTGTCCTTGGCAGTATCATCAACAGGTACTGACCCAACGAGATCCACGTCGGGTCGTAGCGACAGTTTATTGGCTTCCAGCTCAGCTACTTTGCTCTCTAAACGAGCGTCCAGCGCGGCGATAGAGCTGTTTACAAACTCTTGCGTCAACGGGTCTGCCAGCCCGTCTTCCATGGGCAGTACATCCAGCGTTAGCAGCTGCAGATTCTCGGTGCAGGCCAGCAGATCCAGTTCAGTTTTTACCAACTGCTGCTGCAGACGATTCTCATTGATTCGGTTTTTGTTCTGCCAAACCTTGGAGAACACCGCATTCTTATCGCTCTCAGATGAGAGTGCCACGTTGGAGCGACGCTCTACCCTATCTAACACCTCTTGCTGCATACCGACGATGGTTTGTAGCGTAGATATATCGTTCGAGAGTCGGTTGAAACTGGACTTGCGTTGCAGCAGCTCTGCAAGTTTCTGCAGACCCGTCTCATAGCTATTTAGCTGCTCAACCTGCAACTTACGCTCGGCAAAAGCCTCGTTCGCTTCAAACTTACCAAAAGACATCAGCGTGTAGCGCGCTGACGCATCCAAACTGTTGTCATTGGAGCTGTCAGCCAAGTATTTGCCGTTAGCGGAGAGCGAGAAACTGGGCAGACGTTTAGCTTTTTCCGCCTCGACATTACCGGCAGCAACACTCACCGCTGCATCTCTCGAAATCAGCTCCGGCGAGCATGAACGCAGTTCGGCGAGCAACTCATCCATTGTCTGCGCCGAGACATGGGTTGCACCAACCAAAAGCAGCGACGCTGTTACACCTGACAAAACAGTTCTAAAAAACATATCCAACACTCGGTTTAGGCCGCCGAAGCGGGTTTAACTGAGTCAATATAAATTGACACGATTGTGACAAAAAATACTCCTTTTTGTCATTTGTGTCAAATATGTCACAGATTATTTTGACAGATTGTCACGCGGTAATCAAAACGCCATTACTACCATCAAGTCATTGATATAAATAAAAAAGCCCACCTTTTCAGGTGGGCTTTTAATCCGAGAGCTCCGTCTTTTCTCATCAACTCCAAGTGTAATTAACAGTCGAGTCCTCTGTTTCAGTTTGTGTATCAAAACTACCGTGTCGAACTGCAATCTGTACATTAACATCATTCAATGTACCTGTATCAGCGCCGTTAGCATCGACATCAATAGCAACGCTTGCTGATCCAACGGTCACTTCTGCTGCTGTCAATTCATGCTCGTCAACCTTAACACCATCGATCCATATCTCGACAGTATCACCAGCGACAGCTTCGTTGATATCGAGCAATAGCTCGACGGTTGAGCCGTCACCATCACTAGTGTCAGTAATGGCGTTCATAGCAACATCAAGGTCAGTATTCACAGCGGAGCTTCCAGTGACAGTTAATGTATCTGACGATACAGCACTGAAATTACCCGCCAGATCCATCGCAACTAGCTTATAACTACCGTCCATTAATCCATCCACTGTAAAGCTTACCGTATCAGTTGTCGTGACGTTTTCACCCACTAGAACACGCGTCCACTTCTCTGAAGAAAGCGCAAATATGTCTTGCATGTGTTGGTCTGAGTTTGTTGAAACATCAGTGAGCCCTGCATATGCATTCGCCTCAATGAAGTACAGATATTCGCCGGTTTCAACGCCGGTAATATCGATACTTGTGCCTTCGCTGGCTGTCAAAGCATTTGAACTCGCACCACTAAGAACTGGTGAATTAGCAGCAGTTTGATCAAGGGTGAAATCAAAGCTCTGTTCAACGACCACTTCTGATCTACCATCGTCAACTAGCAGCTGATAGCCGACGTTTGCATTACTGTTATGATTCCAAGTAAATGTCATATCAACCAAAGCATGACCGTTCGAATCAGCAGCCCCTATTGACCCAAGTGTCAACGTAGGTCGATCTGGATTGTTAGCACCAAAAGCTGTATCCAGTGAACCTTGCAACGCGGAGACAATATCGCTATCTGTGCTTGTAGAATTGAATCCCCATGCCAGCTCCACAATAGTGGAACCAAAACGAAGGTCCCCCGTAAACTGGCGTCGTCCATCCCCCCCAATGTCAACCTGGAAGTTGACTGTTTGAATTTCCGGGTTGCTGCCGTCGCCATGTTGGGTCACAGTCGCCAATGCCCCTTGTTTGACCTCTGTGGTAAATGACGCATTGTAGTCCGTTGCTCCATTAGTTACCGAGACTGAACCAGTAATCAGTGTGTCAACTTCACCAGTGTTTTGAACAAACTCACGTTGTTTCAAAACCCCCAAATTAAGCAAGTCTTGAGACAGGCTCACGGTAAAGTCTTCACCAGAGAAGCGCTGAACATTAAAGCCACTACTTCCACGAGTAGTCTCAAACCCGACTGTATTCAACGTATTATTGGTTACGAATAGACCATCCAATAAGTCGCCAACAGTGCCACTAGAAGAAGTGTAGGACAGAGTTTGAGACGTACCCGATCCAACACTGAATGTCAGACTATATGTCCCGTCAGCAATAGTTGCATTCTCGTTGTCTACAACAATCTGAAAACTGCTACTGTCGGACAACCACTGCCCTAACAGCGGATCCGAGAAAAGCTGATCATCTCCATTATCCAACGCGCTTAGAGAGTTCTTAAAACTCGAGTCAGCATCGTAAACCGTCTGCCCGTCGAAAACTGTACTTATGGCTACGAATTTATTCGCAGCGTCCAATACAGGGCTGAAGCTACCCGTGAGCGCGCCGTTCGTTGTGTCGCTTTGATACGCCGTTGCAGTCACAAGGTCGTCATTAAACAGACCTGTATCTGAAGCGAAACTGAGCGATTCAATTCTTGGTGGCTCGTAGTCAGTTACAACGATATCAAATCGGCTTGCAAGAGATGCAACCCCTGCTGGAATAGCGAGCTCCAACGGCGTGCCATTACTTGAGACAGGGAGTGATTGTCCGTTAACAGCACTAAACCCAGTAATATCAAGATCAGTAGATGTGCCATCACCTACCGCTACTGTGTAAACGCCAAATAGAGCTGTCCTACCGAATTCTTGGTCGTATTCGGGACGCATCAAAACAGTCGCACCGTTGTCTAGTGTTGCTTGCACAACACCACCTGCAGTGTGATCAAGCGGTGTTGTAGTCATGACAACGAACTCAATGCTGTCGCCAACGTTCAACGTTACGGTCTCGCTAGGGTCAACAAAACTCCCGATCATTCCGATGTAGGGGACTGCCGGCATCAACGCACTGATTTCAGCCAAGGTATCTGCCGTCGCAGCGGTCGCTACTTCAATGCTAGCATTAGCAGAATTAAGCGCATTGCTATCCAAAGTAATACCCAAGGCTGCATAATCCGCCACATCTGGGATTGCGTTAGTAATACTATCCTCGGCATAGGCCGCGATCTTAGCGATGGCATCCAGCCTCGCGACAATCGATGCAGAATTAAGCATTGACTGAATGCTGGCTGCGTCAGTCAGAGTATAAGTATCCGATCCCTGCGTACCCACTGACGTCTCTTTGAGTAACTCTCTGATCGCGTCAATGTTGCTAGCATCAATAGTTTTAGCCGTACCGGCAGAGTCATAGCTGGAAACACCTATAGAGGCGAAGTCATTCGCATCTGGTGCGGTACCTGTGCCGTCTGCTTCGGCGTAATCAGTAATGAGTTTTAATGCATCAAGTGCAGTGACAACTGAGCTGATCTCCTTCGATGTATCAAACTCACTATCAGCACTACCAGCAACTATGTATTCAACAACTTCAGCAATATTCGCAATGCTTACAGTTGTGACACCAGCAGCAGTGAAGTCCGCTACTGACGGAGCCGACCCATCGCCGTTGACCGTAACAATACCCGCAGCCGTGCCTGAGGACAGACTCAACGTGTTCGAATTACCGTCACTGAGCGACCAATCGCCTGTACCGTCGTTGACAGCAACACTGAAGGTTGCGCCGTCAGCCCGGGTAATCGTAAGACCTCCGGTTGCTGCAGCAGTGATGACAAAACCTGAGTTGGCACCAAGGTCTGCCGATAGCTCGGCAGCTATGCCACCCCAGCCACTCTCAGAGGTCATCGTTGCCGTCAGAACTTGGGCTGCCCCATAAGGACCCGTGAGCGTCAGATTTACCGTATCAGTATTGCCCACAGTTGGTGTAGTCGTGTCGTCTGCGAGGGTAACACTGTTAGGGATAACCGTCGCCAACTCAGAGATTTTTGCAATCGCAGCTAAGCGAGCAGCAATAGCACCTGAATTCAATACGGCACGCAGTTCGGCAGCTGTTGTGATGGCGGTATCGCCAGAATCGTCGCCGTAGCTCGCACCAGCGATGACCTCATTGATGGCTGCTATATTGTCGTTTGAGATTGGCACATTGAGGCCATCGCTGTTCACAACGAAGCGCATACCAATAGCCTGATAATCCGCTACGGTCGGTACGCCTGTTTCACCTGTATCAGCAGTGAAATCGCCATCTGTGTCGGCTGCACCATCGCCATTCGCGAAAGCCTCAATGCGGCCCATGGCATCCAAGTAGGTATCAATGACCGGCTTGATCTGCGGCAAGGTAGACACATCGGCCGCGCTCTCTTTGGCAAAGACCAGTGCGTTGATATCGGCAACATTATTAGCATCCACCTCGGTGAAGCCGATGGCGTTATAGTCCTGATAAGTGGGTTCAGAACCAGACGGAAGATCCGCATAGTCTATCGCCGCAGCCTTCAACTCTAGCTCGGTCATCTCAATGCCAGCACCACCGAAGGCCTCTCGAACATTGATCTTAAAGCCCGTATAAGCCTTGGCGTCGACATCTGAAACATCAAATGTCAGTGATGATCCATTTGAAGCTTCGTAGTTATCAGCAGACATCATGAAGCGTGCGGTATCTGTAACGACACCTGCTGCTGTCCATGTGATATCTAAGCCTGTTCCAGACGCTGACTCAGTTACCGTAAAGGCCGCTGAGGCAGAAGTCGCCGCGCTATTGAACGCCGCAGCTATTTCAGCAACGGTCGGATCAGTATCTGATGTGATCGATAGCGTAACGCCGCCCACATTCAGGTCGTAGATCGTGTTTGCTTTAAGTGCGGGCAATACAATCTGCTGTATTTCGGCAGCAGACAGGCTACCTACGGTTGTTTGCGTCGCTGAGGTCAGATCACTGCTGAAGGTCTTAATAACTTCCCATTCACCAGCGTTGTTATCCCAACCCATAATATCGAAATCAGCAGGCAGTTTGCTGTAATCACCCGTAGTGTTCGCTGCATGAATTATGAAGTGATCGAGTACTGATGGCTCAACACCCATATCACCCATGTCATACCAACCCACCTGCAGCGGGTTATCCTGGCTTGGATCTACTGATGATGAATATACAAGTGCATCCGAGTTATCACTGTAAGCCAGCTTATCGAATAGCGCCTGTGCTGCCTGCCAATCATCTGCACCGTTTGAATTTACCAGGCCATTAAATTCGTAGGGTGAGGTGATGTAACGAACATCAATGTTATCAATAAGGAATTCTGCGCCTACGCCTTGGCCTCCAGAGTAGTCGAAAGAACCACCAACAAACACAAACTTGTAGCTACCAGTTGCATCAGCAGGAACAGTAACAGTTTTGGTTTGCCAAGATGTTTCAGTCGTATCGTTCGGGCTGGTGTAATCAAGCAGCTTGATAGTTGAACCATCGTTAACGTTCACCAAATAACCCAAAACGTCCGCGGCATCACCTGCAGCAGTCGCCTTCCAATCTACCGATATTGTCGCACCTGCAGTAAGCTCAATTGCTTCATTACTGTAGATCGCTGGGCCGTGAATAATTCCGTAAGGATAATTTCCGTTCGTGCCCGTCGTGTATTGTGTCGAGCCTACATAGCCGCTTCTAACCAAGCTGGTACCCAAGGACTGTACACCAGTATCTACTGACAAGACATTACCGCGACCCGAGGCATCCGGATCATCTACAACGCTTACCGTCGCAGGACCGTCTTGGTTCCAGTCATAAGGCAAATCAGTCAGGTAGTTAGTGCCATTTTTACCTATCGCAGTTGTATCTGCCCCAACATTCGACTCCACAGGTGACACAAAACCTGCCAAAACAGTTACACCAAGGTTCACCTCTCCGATATAGGTTGTCCAACCATTGATATCATTACCCGAGACAGTATCAAAGCCTGCGTTTTCAAATTCAGGTATTAGAGAGATAAAGTTCTGAACCGTGCCCATAATTCCAGACAAGTCAGGCTCAGCCCAAGCGCCAATTTTGTTGACGATCTCATTAGCAGAATCGACAAACGGCTGCAATTCAACGACCGTGTTCACCGTGCCGTTGGCACCACCAGTAAAGAGTTTGGTGTTAATTGCTGCTGCGAGCGATTCATTGATTTCGGCGGTACTGTTGGTAATACCTAGTACACCGGCATTGTTGTAGTCATCGGCTGATGGAATGCTGGCAGCATTACCGCTGTCAGCCACATAGGCATCGTAAGCCGCTTGATCAGCAAGGTTGCTGACCGTTTCTGCGAATGCAGCGATCTTATCGAGTGCCGCCGCACGCAAGCCGAAACTGCTGTTGCCAGAATCGACCGTCTCACCCATCGCTAGACGGATGGCATCCTCAATCTCTGCTGCAGTATCAACAGTATTTGCGTACGCCAGGTTGGTTTCGTTGCTCGCAGCATCGGTAGCGTTGTCGATCACATCGACACGAGCGCCGTCACCAACGTAGCGCATACGCATCACGTCGTTGACCTGCTCGAGGTTATTGGCATCGATATCGACCATCTGAGTACCGTTGAATATCTGAGTAATCCCCAGATTTTCGTAATCGGTAATAGAAGGTACGAAGTCGCCAGCCAGGTCGGTTGTACCATCAATGGCAAAACCATTGGCGTTAGCGTATTCGGTAATCTTGATGCGAGACGCCAAGGCCTCGATCTCAGACAGCTCATCTACTTCGGCACGGCCAATTGGCTGAGTGAGAAGTAGCGCATTGAGTTTAGCCACATACTCGGACGGGAATGCTGCCAGGCCAATATTGCTGTAGTCAGTCGCCGTTGGAATTTCGCCACCATTATTGGCTGCGTAAGAGACAATCTTCGCGTAAGACGAGAGCTCTGTGGATGCGGCGTTAATCACCGACTGCTGCTCAGACTGAGTGCCTGCCAGCGTTGTGTCGCCAGTACCCACTGCGCTATCAGCAAAGAGTGCGTTCGCCATGCCGAGGTTGTACTCGTTGACACCCTTAACTTGTGCCGCCACGTAATCTTCAAGTGTCGGTACCGTGCCATTACCGTCAGAGTCAGCGTAAGCACTGATCTTAGCGACCGCATCGAAGTACGGTTTCATCTCAAGCGCTTCTTGTACCAGTAGCTCGATCTCAGCGGTGTTGTCTGCAAGGTCCGATGCTGCATCAAGGGCGAAGCTATTCACCCACGCAAGGTTAGATGCATCTACGGCATAGATGCCCAGCGCGTGGTAATCCGCAACTGTAGGTACTTCCAGGCCAGTGGCGTCAGTCGCATCGGCATAGGTTTCAATACGCACCTGTGCCACGGCAGCCTGAATTTCAGCGGTCGTGTTCGCGCCACCCGTGTTCAGAGCCTGGATAGCGCTGTTAAACGCATCTTTGTTGCCGGCTGCAACGCCCACGATACCCGCAGCTTCATAGTCAGCCACATCAAGTGTTGTGACACCATTAGCGCCGTTATTGAAATCTTCGATCTTCGCGATCGCGGAGATGACACCATTCACCACAGACTGCAGCTCTGGGTTGGTATCTACGTCTGCTGCTGACTTACCACTCAACACCTGGTTGATAGAGGCTAGATTGTCAGTCGTCACGCCGGTTACGCCCGCTTGCTCGAAGTCTGAAACGGTCATAGAGACGTTGCCGAGTGCTTCGGTGGCATAAACGGTCAGTGTTTTAACACCTGCTTTAACGGTCGGGACGTCGTTTGGCATACCGCCGTATTCAACCATGTAGCCCTGAATTGAGCTATTGTTAAAGCGGAAATCGTTCCACATCCCACTGCTCAGGTAGTGTGCATGGTCCTCGCCACCTGAATCGTTCGGTTCACCACTCGCCCAGTTCGCGTACTCGCCATTGACTGCTGAACCGCCTGAGGCGCCTTGCCAAAATTGAGTCCCAGCCTCAGGACCGGTCATCCACTTCCAAACGCCCTCACTAGCCACGTCACTGGCGCCAATCCAGGCTTGCGCACTCACTTTTGACGCGATAAACGCATTTTCATTCGCACTAGTTGGAGTGGCCAGATACCCTGTCATACCCTCGAATGTTCGACCTTCAGCCGCCGCTTTAGCGTTATCCCAGGTGATACCTGAGCTCGCGACGTACTCATAGAAATGGTCATTCTCAGGGTTGTAAACCATGCCACCCGGCTGAACATCAATCGAGATATCGACCTTCTCGTTACCGCTGGTGATCTTGGTCTGCAAGGTTTTCAGTGCCGCATTGATCTGTGCCTGTGTACCTTCAATACAGATCTCATCGCCGCCGGTTGTCGCGTAATCGAAGCCAATTTGAATTTGAGTAGCCCCACTCAGGTTACCGATCTTCACATCGCCACCTGTGGCGGTGATCACCACACGCAGGCTGC